>CASBQR010000072.1 GCA_949127865.1 Synechococcales cyanobacterium PMM_0082 | reverse complement strand
TTTTAGGTTGCTTTGTTGCTATGACTACGGTGGCGATCGCTTCAACAATATTACCTATGTCTGTAGAGGGACAAACTACTGATCAATATGCTGGAGAGTATATAGATAGTAGTATTCCTCAAGTAATAGAAAAAATTGATGGCAATATTGTGACCTTCAAAGATATGAGTGGAAGATCTAATAATTACTACGTTCCTGATTGGATGTTTAGTACTTATAACTTGAAAACTGGATCATCTATGAATCTATATAACCGTAATGTCATCCAGGGTTTCTATCGTGACACTTATATAGATACTGTGAGTCAAGGACTACCTCCAAATATGCGTGCTTTCAAGATTCATGAAAGCCGTAGAAATTGTTCCCTTGCTCTAAGTCCTGCTAGTGCAGGCATTGGCGGAGGGAGTCGAGTTTGGTATAAGCCCGTATGCTGTCCTTCGACCATACCCGTAGTTGGAGCTATGTGGTCTTACCAACGGCGGGAAATTGCTTCTGTGCAAACTGTAATTCCTAAAATTGTTGCAGTTCCTGCCATTCCTCTAGCTCCATATATTGCTCCTGTAATTAATGAACAACCTCCAGTTAGAGCTTTATGGTAATAGTTTGAGATTTAGTATTAGGTAGAACTCATTTTATGTCGATCTGAATATTGCAATAAGTATTGGTTTTGTCTAATCTAAACTAACAGGATTAATTAAATCAAATCAAATAAAGGTATATAAATTATGTCTGACGAAATAGATAGAGAAACTACGACCAGAAAAGTTACATCTGATCCAAATTCTTCCGTAGATGGATATAGAGTTTCTGAACATAGTAGTAGAGTGAGTAATGATAATAGTGCAACTGGATTAATCCTTGGGGTTTTGCTTGCCCTAGTTGCGGGAATTGGAGCTAGTGTATATTTTTACAATAACCGTCCATCATCAACAATTGTAGTTCCGGGGGCAACTAATACAGTTAAAGATAATAAATCAACAGTGATTGAACGCTCCACTACCAAGGAAGTTCAACCTGCAACTCCACCAGTAGTGCCAAATATTGAAGTTAATATTCCTACGCCACCAAGCGTTCCACCCACTACAACCCAAACTGAGCCTGTAACACCAGTTCCAAGCACAGGAAATTAGGGGAGTTTTAGTTAAAAGTTAGATTTTTGCGGTTCCTAAGTAAGCTCAAGTAAATTTAAATAGTTCAGTGAAAATTTGAAAGTTCTGTATAGCTAAGACTTTCAAGTTTTTTCTGTTTTAGAAAAATTAATGCTTGAAAATGTATTGTAATGGTATGGGCTTTAGGTAAATAGAACGTTGTGCTGGTGTCAGTCATAATACAATCACTAACTCGGTAAGAGCAGTAGACAAAAGTTTGTCCTAGAATTCGCCAAGTCAAAAATGAAGTGCAACATCTAGAGACTTATGTACAAAAGACTCATAAGGATATTCTCACGTTTGTAAGACCAATAACTATTTTGCTATTCCCTATCACTCTTAGCATAGTTGTAGTTGCAAGTTGCATTGCTACCATAATGCAGCGATTAATATATTTAACAAGGGATTAAAAACTTTAGGGCATACGGAGATTAATGCTCAATGACCGATTAACTTCTGTTTTTTAGATGCAAGTCTAGAGTATAAGTTAGCTGGTTAATTTGAGAATTCCTCGATTTATCAAAGTTGAGTGCCAACTGATGATTAGTTAGTATTCCCATAATCTTAACGGAATTGTAATAAAGGCTTAGATCTAGAATTGCTAGTATAGTCTTACGCTAGGAGTGTCTGGTTTAATTTCCAGACTGAGATAACATCCTTAGAACCTGTTCGGCTCACACCGGCGTAGGAAAGCACACTATACAGAATAATCATAACCAATGACAAATACTAATTCAGCACTCACCCGTAGAGGTGCATTTCGCGGTACACAAATGGACTGCGCCCGCAAAGGTGACATCACCGAAGAAATGTACTATGTGGCACAGCGTGAAAACTTGCCTGTCGAATTAGTGCGGGATGAAGTGGCAAGGGGCAGGGCGATTATTCCTGCCAACAAAAATCATACCAATTTAGAGCCGATGATGATTGGCATAGCCTCTAGGTGTAAAGTTAACGCCAACATCGGAGCATCGCCAAATTCCTCTGACATGGCTGAAGAAGTAGCAAAACTGCACCTAGCTGTCAAATACGGGGCAGATACCGTTATGGACTTGTCCACGGGTGGCGGTAATCTTGATACTATTCGCACCACAATTATTAATGCTTCCCCAGTTCCTATTGGCACTGTGCCGATTTATCAGGCATTGGAAAGCGTCCATGGCAAAATTGAAAACCTCACGGCTGATGACTTTTTGCATATTATCGAAAAGCACGCCCAGCAAGGTGTGGATTATCAAACAATCCATGCGGGAATTTTAATTGAGCATTTACCCTTAGTTAAAGATCGGATTACAGGCATTGTGTCTCGTGGTGGTGGCATTCTCGCCCGTTGGATGTTGGCGCACCACAAACAGAATCCTCTGTATACCCACTACAACGACATTATCGAAATCTTCAAAAGGTATGATGTCACCTTCAGTTTAGGAGATTCTTTGCGTCCTGGTTGTCAACATGATGCTTCCGATGCAGCGCAGTTGGCAGAACTCAAAACCCTTGGCAATCTGACTCGGCGGGCATGGGAACATAATATTCAAGTAATGGTAGAAGGTCCTGGTCATGTACCGATGGATCAAATTGAATTTAATGTGAAGAAGCAAATGGAAGAATGTTCCGAAGCTCCTTTCTATGTTTTAGGTCCTTTGGTCACAGATATTGCTCCTGGTTACGATCATATTACCAGTGCGATCGGAGCGGCGATGGCTGGTTGGTATGGTACAGCTATGCTCTGCTACGTTACGCCCAAGGAACATCTCGGACTGCCTAATGCTGAAGATGTACGCAATGGTTTAATTGCCTATAAAATTGCTGCCCATGCTGCGGATATTGCCCGTCATCGTCCTGGGGCGCGCGATCGCGATGATGCTCTCTCCCATGCCCGTTATAACTTTGACTGGAATCAACAGTTTGCCCTTTCCCTCGATCCCGAAAGAGCGAAGGAATATCATGATGAAACCTTACCTGCGGATATTTATAAAACTGCGGAATTTTGTTCGATGTGTGGACCCAAATTCTGTCCAATGCAAAACAAAATTGATGCTGATGCTTTAGCAGACCTAGAAAAAGCTCTAGCTAAACATCCAGTTGCGGTTTAGGTAAGCAAAAATTTATCAGTAAACTAGAGGATTGTAGGGTGTTGCCTCATCATGAGTCTTGGCAGATTATCAGGTTAAACCAACTGATCAAATGCACAACAGACAGAAAAATGAAACCCACTATGGGGCTACGCTCTACGACCCTTTTTTATGACGGACTTGAAATAAAAGTTCTGTAAAATACCACCATACTCTTTCAATTGGGTTAGTTTCGGATGAGTACAGCCTCAGGGCAACTGCAGAAAAACGCAGGTAGAAGAAATCTTGGATAAGATAAGCATCCCTTTGCCGAGTAAAAGAATATAATTTTTTTTGTAAAGTGTAGAGATTTTTATGCTTAATGTTGAAGAAAATACATTTAATCAGCTAACCGATCGCCTCTTAAGTTCCTTAATTAGCTCCTTAAAAAATCATGAATATGTAACTATCAGTCTTAACTGTGAGCGTAGTCAATTTACAAGATTTAATCATGGCAAAGTTAGGCAGTCGGGCTTGGTCAATGATGGCAGTATTACTATTTCTTTAATTGATCAGAGCCGAGAAGCTTATAGTACTTTTGCATTTACAGGTAATTTGGACATAGACCTAGAACTAGCTCTTGAGAATTTGAATTATTTGCGATCGCAAGTGCCACAATTACCAGTGAATCCCTTTATTGTGTTGCCTGAGGTGGGGGATTCCAGTCGAGAAGTTTATCAGGGGCAGATTTTAGGTAGCGATCGCTCTTTAGAATCAATTTTAGAACCTGTAGGTGATTTGGATTTTACAGGTCTCTACGCCGCAGGCAAGATTATGCGAGGTTTGTGTAATTCGGCGGGACAAAAACACTGGTTTGCTACAGATACTTTTGCGGTGGATTATTCCATTTTTACGTCAAGCGATCGGGCAGTTAAGGGCATATATGCAGGGCAGGACTGGAATCAATCGGAATATGATCTACAAATTAACCAATCTCGTAGGCAAATTGCCGCCTTAGATTTACCCACCAAAACAATACCTCGTGGTGAGTATCGAGTATATTTTGCTCCTAGTGCCACTGCGGATTTAATGGGAATGTTAACAGGAACAGTCGGGGCAGCTTCTTTACAGCAGGGTAGTAGTGCATTGCTAAAATTGCAAACAGGTGAGAAAAGCCTATCAAGCCTATTGACTCTGAAGGAAAATTTTCAAAACGGGACAGTGCCTAGATTTAATGAGATGGGGGTAATTGCGCCAGAGGAGTTGATCGTAATTAGTGCAGGAAAATTAATTAATCCCTTGGTGAGTGCCAAAACTGCCAAAGAGTATAACCTAATTGCCAATGGTGCAAGTAATGGAGAATATATGCGATCGCCTGTGATCGAAAGTGGAACCCTCACTCAGTCGGAAATTTTAGCGCAACTAGGTACAGGTTTATATTTATCAAACTTGCATTATCTAAATTGGAGCGATCGCTCTAACGGTAGAGTTACAGGTATGACCCGCTATGCTTGTTTTTGGGTAGAAGCTGGGGAAATTGTTGCCCCAATTGAGAATTTACGCTTTGATGACAGTATTTATGATTTTTTGAATCAAGATTTAGAAGCATTTACAGATTTTCAAGAGTTTATTCCCAATACCGATACCTATGGCAGCCGCTCCCTTGGTGGTACGCTCACACCTGGAATGTTAATTAAAAACTTTACTTTTACCTTATAATCTTGATTGCGGCTGCAACTAAGCCTTGAAATAAACCCTGTTGTGCCACATCATTACTTGCCATTTCTGGATGCCACTGCACAGCGATCGCCCAAGGATGATGCTTATGTTCGATCGCCTCAACAACACCATCGGGAGCCTTAGCCACAATTTCCCAATTTGGTGCCACATTCAGAATTGCTTGATGATGCCATGAAGTGACTTCGGCAGTGCTTACACCTAAAGCGATCGCCAGCTTCGTATCAGAGGTAACTTCAACCAGATGCAAAGTTCCCTTAGTTTCTGATTCATGATCACGTCTGTGGGCAATATCTGTCCCAAAGCGATCGGGCACATGGGCAACTAAGTCTCCACCATCTGCCACATTTAATACTTGTAAACCTCGACAAATTCCTAGAATCGGCACATTTTGGCTTAATGCTAACTTTGCCAAACTAATTTCAAAGCGATCGCGCTCTGGATCGACAGCATAAACTGCAGGATGATGCTCACCATTATAAATTTGTGGCTCAATATCACCACCACCAGCAAAAATAATGCCATCGAGTTTAGATAACAAGAGGTGAGGATTTTGTTCACCAGGAGGCAGAAGTAAAGGTATGCCGCCAGCATCTCTAATAGCGGTAATATATGCGCTTTGGAGGCTATATTCTCCCTCCTCATTTTTACCGTACATGGTAATACCGATCACTGGATTTAGCTTGAGCATTGCTTTTAGCTTGAGCATTAGTTGTAGGCTGATTCTAAATAATCTATCTTTAGGTAGATGTGTTATAGACTCAAATTCTACTCACAAAAATTAGAAATTGCGAGGTCAATAGTTAAATTATTCTTTATTATTTAAGGTTTATGTATCTCTTTTCAGGCTTTGGCTTATGATATTTTCTGTTTGCACAACTAACCATAATGGATATTAAAAGTCTAATTCGTGATATTCCTGACTTTCCTACCCCTGGAATTATGTTCCGAGATATTACACCAGTTCTCGCCCATCCCCAAGGTTTGCAGGTAATTACTAAGGGCTTAATTGATCTCACCCAAGCTTTAGAAATTGACTATGTAGTCGGTATTGAATCAAGGGGTTTCATTCTGGGGGCACCGATCGCCTGTAATCTTCAAGCTGGTTTTATTCCTGTGCGGAAACCAAAAAAACTACCTGCTCCTGTTTTTCAAGCGGAATATGCTTTGGAGTATGGCACTGATCGCCTAGAAATGCATCAAGACGCTTTTAGCTCTGGGAATAAAGTTTTAATTGTGGATGATGTGATTGCTACGGGTGGCACGGCGGCGGCTACGGCTAAACTGGTGGAACTAGGAGGAGGAGTGGTGGTGGGCTTTGCCTTTTTAATTGAATTATCCTTTTTGGCAGGCAGGCGATCGCTTCCAGAGGATATTCCCATATTTTCCATGGTGTCCTATTAGCTTTTTCCCTAAAAGAAAAAATACTAAACCTATAGTTCTGTAGCCCTTTGAGGTTGTCACATCCAACAACTACCTAACCGATCCTATGACGACTAAACTACCCTTGATAATTTTGAGCTTAGTAATTCTCATTGCTGCTAATTTTGGTTTTCAAGTGTGGGGACGTTCAGAACAAGCCCCATCAGGAGAAGTATGGACAGTGACAAGGGTACTTAGTGGGCAGACTGTGGCAGTGAAATCTAGTGATGGCAAAACTAAAAGAATTCGCCTCCAAGGAATTACAGCTCCATTAAAACAACAGGAACCTTGGGGAAATCTTGCTCGCCAAAGACTGCAACAACTAGTTCAAGATCAGCCGATCATTTTAGAATTCCCCCATATTGATCAAGGCGATCGCCCCACCGCCTATATTTGGCAGGGTAATACCTTAATAAATGCTCAGTTGATTAAAGAGGGATATGTCTTAGTCGATACCTTTGCCCCTAATTCTAAATACGAAAATAAACTGAAGATGCTACAGTCGGAAGCAAGACTACTAGAACTAGGAATTTGGGATCCTCAAAATCCCATGCGTATACATCCTAGAGATTTGCGACGACAGATTTTACGATAAAGCGAAGTAATATTGAGAGAAAAATCATGACTATATGTACTGAATGCGGCTTTGAAAATCCTGAAAATCATAAATTCTGCCAAAGCTGTGGTGCCGATCTTCCGACTATCTCTGAATTAGAATCTAAATTAGAAATAGAGGAAATCTCTAGTAGTTCTACCGCCACTGTGGAGAGCGATCCAGCCATCAGTATTGAAAATTCCGAGCCTGTAATTCTATCTGAATCTACTAACAAGCTTGAAAACTTAGATGAAAAACCGCCACAGGAAGAAGATGTTACTGATCCAGACCTATCTACTCCAATATTTACCAAGCTGAGATATGCGGGCTTAAGTGATGTGGGCAAAGAACGGAATCACAATGAAGATGGATTTCGCTGTTTTAGTCAGTTTATGATCACAGAAAGCCACAGTCAGCCCGAATTTCAAACCCATCGTGGGTTATTTATTCTCTGTGATGGCATGGGTGGTCATGCGGGGGGGGAAGTTGCCAGCGCTATGGCGATAGAAGCGATCGCTGAAAACTTTAAACCATTTTGGACATCTGGACTTCCCAGTCAGGCGAAAATTAGGGAAATTATTGTGATCGCTAATCAGGCAATTTATAACCTTAATGAAAGTGAACTCCGTAAAAATGCAGGGCGCATGGGGACGACATTAGTTATGGTTGTAGTTGATGGCACTGAAGTGGCGATCGCCCATGTGGGAGACAGTCGGATTTATAAAATTAGCGAAGACGGTGTAACCCAACTCACTAGAGATCATGAAGTTGCAATTAAATTAATTGATGAAGGTATGGATGCCGCGATCGCCTATGAGCGTTATGATGCCCACCAACTGACCCAAGCCCTTGGGCCTAATTCTTCTCAATCTTTAGAACCAGCGATCGCCTTTTTCAGCCTCGAATCCCCAGCTTTGTTTTTGCTTTGTTCCGATGGACTCAGTGACAATGATGTGGTCGAACAAAACTGGCAGCAATTAAGCCCGCTTCTAGTTGCAGATAGTGACCTCAAAACTGGAGTTAAAAATTTAGTACAGCTAGGGAACGATCTAAATGGTTACGATAATATTTCCGCGGTGCTAGTCCATTGCCAAATCGATGTTTCTAGCTAAATTAAGATCGGCAGTAGGTAAGAAGACCAGTATCCCCATCAAGCTGTGCTTCTGCGCCAATTACTAACGGAATATTGGTGCCATCATGTCCAAAGGGTAAATCTACAACTATGGGAATTTGTAAATCTTCGAGGCGATCGCGCCAGACTTCGACCATAGAGAGACTTGGATAATTGGGCGTAGGTTCAGAACGACTAAAGCGACCGAGGGCAATGCCTTTTACTTTTTTGAGTAATCCTAGCGATCGCCATTGGGTTAACATCCGATCAACTTTGTAGGGTGACTCTGCTACATCCTCTAAAGCCAAGATCACATTTTCTAAATCGGGAAATCCTGATGTCCCAATCAAATGGGTAGCTACATTCAAATTTCCTGCTAAAAGTGTGCCTGTGGCTTTGCCTAGTCCCCAACCTGTGCCGCCAAGGGTAATTGTTTGAGATTTACCTTCTAGCCAATCAAATAATTTTTCTGTTGCCCAATCTGGTTCTGCTGCCAAGGTCGTAAGTACTGCCCCATGGATACTAGCAATCCCTAAATTTGCCGCTAATCCCCAAAGCAAAGCCGTAATGTCGGAAAAGCCAATCAACCATTTAGGATTAGGGTTCAGGTCTGGCCACACTATTTGCTCTAAAAGTCTAGTGCAGCCATAGCCACCGCGCGCAGTAATAATTGCTAGACATTCGGGATCATTCCATGCTTGCAGAAACTGTTGATAGCGATCGCCATCTGTTCCTGCTAAATATCCCCAATTTTGATCAATATTCTCTGGGATATGAATTTTATAACCACGATTACGCCAAATCTCAATTCCTTGTTGAAATCTTTCAGGCTCTCTTAAAGCACCACTGGGAGCAATTACGCAAACTTTTTGCCCTTTTTTGATGAACGATGGCATTAATAATGGTTGCATAGGAACATAATATAATAAGCAGTTTGATAGAATGCGTTACTAATTATTTACCACAAATCATTCTGTGGGCATTTGGGGAAAGTACAAAATGAATCTGGCAAATCGAGTTGGTCTAGTTGCGCCCTCTTTGACATTAGCAATTGATGCCAAGGCAAAATCCTTACGGGCAAGTGGAGTTGATGTCTGTAGTTTTGCAGCAGGGGAACCAGATTTTGATACTCCTACTCATATTAAAGAAGCTGCTAAACTCGCCCTAGATCAGGGTAAAACTAAGTATACAGCCGCCGCTGGTATTATCGAACTCAGACAGGCGATCGCTGCCAAGTTATTAAGAGATAATCAATTAACCTACGCCCCCGAGCAAATTATTGTTACCAATGGCGGCAAGCATTCTCTATATAACCTCATGATGGCTTTGCTTAATGAAGGGGATGAGGTAATTATTCCTGTACCGTTTTGGGTGAGCTATCCCGAAATGGTGAAACTGGCGCAGGGGGTTCCTAAATTCGTCATGACTTCGGAGACAAACGGTTATAAAATTACTCCCGACCAATTAGAAGCGGCAATTACACCAAAAACTAAGTTGTTTGTCCTTAATTCTCCTTCTAATCCTACAGGAATGGTCTATAGTCCTGCAGAGATTAAGGCATTAGCTGAAGTACTCCTCCGCCATGAACAGGTGTTTGTCGTATCTGATGAAATTTACGAAAAGATTATTTACGATGGGGCGCAACACTTTAGTATCGGCGCATTCAGTCCCGAAATATTTGCCCGTACCATTATTAGTAGTGGTTTTGCTAAAGCCTATTCCATGACGGGCTGGCGGGTTGGCTATTTGGCGGCGGTTCCTGAAATTATCAAAGCGGCAACTTTAATCCAAGGTCACAGTACTTCTAATATTTGTACCTTTGCTCAGTATGGGGCGATCGCGGCTTTAAATGATTCCCAAGATTGTGTAGAAGAAATGCGTTTATCCTTTGCCACAAAACGGGAAGTGATGTACCAAGGATTGGCTCAAATCCCTAACCTAACTTGCCTTAAACCCGATGGTGCTTTTTATCTGCTGCCCAATATCACCAAGCTTGGTTTAACTTCCATGGAATTTGCGGAAAGACTTCTAGAACAGCAGCAGGTGGCGATTATTCCTGGTATTGCCTTTGGCGTGGATAGTAATGTTCGGCTGTCCTACGCTACGGATATTGAGACGATTAAAAAAGGCTGCGATCGCATTAGTAAATTCGTGCAGTCTATTAGTTAAATGTATGACAGGCATAATTATCCCCATTGAGTTTATACCTTTAACCATGCGATCGCAGGAAATTACCACCGACGATCAATTTTTTGCACTCTGCCAAGCAAATCGTGATTTACGCATTGAACGCACTGCCCAAGGAGAAGTAATCTTTATGTCACCGACAGGCGCAGAAACTGGTAATCGTAATTCTAAATTAACTCAGCAGTTAGCGAATTGGACGGATACCGATGGCACTGGTATAGGATTTGATTCTAGTACGGGGTTTATTTTGCCCAATGGTGCCAAGCGATCGCCCGATGCTGCATGGATCAAACTCTCCCGTTGGCAATTATTAAGTTTAGAGCAGAAAGCTAAATTTGCGCCCATTTGTCCCGACTTTGTGGTGGAATTACGTTCGGTGAGCGATCGCCTATCAGACCTACAGGAAAAAATGGTGGAATATATAGAAAATGGCGCAACCTTAGGCTGGCTCATAGATCGCACCACTAAAAAAGTCTATGTGTATCGCCCCCAACTAGATCTCGAATGTTTGGATCACCCTAAGTCTATTGATGCATCCCCCCACCTCCAAGGATTTAACTTAAATTTAGAGAAAATCTGGTAATTAAAATATTCTTGAATATCTGCAACCTCTTGATGGTTCTGGGTTTCCAGTATGCAGATATCCAAAAATTACTTGAGAACTAAAAGTGGACTAAATATCAAACATATCTAAATCCATCGCCGCAGAACCACCACGTTCTAGTTCTACTAAAAGAGTTCCTAATTGTCTCCACACAAATAAAGAACTAAATAGTGTCAAAGTGATGGATGTAGGGTATGCCAACTCTGGGGGAAAGCCAAAAATTTCTAAACCACAGGATAGAAATACGCCAACACAAATGGTAATTGCTAGGTAGGGAAGCTGAATCGAAAAGCCTCTTAAATTTAAGAAAGTTCGAGAAGAGCGATTTTTTGACCACTGCTGCACTAATTCTCGCAAAGTCGCCTCAAATGCTTTTCCTGCTGCTAAAGCTGCTACTAAAGAAGCCCCAAATAGAAAATAAGGCGGATTCATGGAGACGTAATAAACGATAGACGGTGATTCCATTAGATTTTTCAAATGCTAGTTAATATATTTCAACTTTAACAAGCTTCTAGCATTTACAGCAAATGATATTCAACTGGTAGTTTCCAGAAAGCCGCAAATTAGATGAGCATAGAAAAATCATAGCGATCGATAACTAAACCAATTATAATTTCTAGCGGATTTCCCTTAGAAGATCAGATTGTATCGCGAAAGGCTTCGGGATCGTCTTGAGAAGTCTCTACGCCATCTCCTTCGGGGTTGAGTTGTAAGCAGCCATCAAATAGCTTAACTAAGTAAGCCTATCCATCTTTGAATATTTCTACGATTGCGCCATCTGTTCCTCTTGGAGCAGTTTCACCTCGGCTAAGTTGGATGTCTTGATTTAAGGTGACTGAATCAAATATTTGAAATTTAGTTATCGCTTTTACCTCTTGCGTTGTGGTACTGCTGTTACAAATCTAGCAATATTTCCATCATTAATCACGATCCAATCTGTAAGAATTTCCCGCGATCGCTTGAGTTGTCCAGCAATTAGAATTACGGCTGTATATCTCTTACCATAAGCATCTTGACGCTGAAATACTAGATCTTGGGGTGTAACTTGCTGCAATATTGCATCACGGCGATCGCTTCGGTGCGATCGTATCCCATCACATTTTGCCAAAATCGACTTTTATCGCTACCTTTGCCTTGTTCGCCGCTACAGCTAAGCAGATATTGCGCTTTAGCTAGTGGGAAGTCGAGATGTTCAATCATGACTGGTTAAAAATGAGAATATCCGTTCTGCATCATATTTAACTTTCATGGTTATTCTCCTGCCAATAGCAATTTATACGGGTTGTAGTGTTTTTTTAAGTTCTAGATTTGTCAAAATATTAATTGAGTTAAGGTCTACTTGGTTTTGGGCTGACTCAATAGTAATTCCCACTAATGTTTCATCTGTATCAAAGTCCACGGTCACTAGGTCATTGATTTCTTCAGTTCTGACACTAGGGCGATCGCTAAGTTCAATAAAGAGCGTGTCTGTATCTGCAAAGTAATGGATTTTCATACTTGTCTTCCTTCTCTTGCTAATTGTTTACGAAAGTTGCGATCAAAAAAAGCGTTGTGAACTGTTTCGCCATCATCTAATGTGACAACCCTCAAAACTCTGTTATCAGCTTCAGTGATTATACCCCAATGGCGAATTCTACCATCTGGTTGTGATTCTGTCTTTAGAGGATTTGCAATTACGCGATCGCACCAATCTAAGTTAATCTCTAAACGTTTGTTGAGGACTATTTTCTCAAAGTATGGAGTCAGTCTCATTTATTAAGTATTGCAGATCAAAGAAAAAGTAAAAAATTTTTATTTTAACGAACCATAATTAAAAAATCTAAATCTATCCACATCTTAGTTTTTCTTTTTTGATTTCCCCTTTTTCCTTGAAAAATATTGGACTGTAATGCTTGTCTGTTAAAGTTCATAAGTCTCTGCAAGAGAAAAGAGAATTAAAATTCCCAAATATGACTCCTTCCCACCCCCACGCTAATGGAAGACTTGCTGGAAGAGCTTTTTGAGTGTTTTTAGTGTCATTCATAAATTCAGTATACGTCCTCCAGTTATCTTTTTGTGGATGATACCAACCAGTTTTTGCAGCAAATTTTTTCCACACTTCATAATCATATTTACCAATTTCACCACCGCATTCTAGCCACAGCTTTTTCAGAATGCTAAAGCCAAATTTGCTATTACTGTGATACACCCATAACTGATCAATCGTTCGCAAATCATCGAAGGGAAAAGTCTCAATATGTTTAATATCTAGCCAGCCCTCTTCTTCACGTTTTGTAACCTGACACATCAACTTCCCTGTCAGTTTATCCGCCGATCGCCATTCCTTCGCCTTCAGCAATTTTTCTAATTCGCGATAATCAATTCCCTTCGCACTGCGTAATTTCACAGGATTTATATTTATTGGATATTCCAATTTTAGGCGTTCATTGACAGTTTCTATATTTGTGGCTCTCATCGAAGATATAGTCTTAACAGGTTCAACATATGTTACCTGAGATTTAATGATCTGGTCGATCGCTAGTCTAACCCCCTTCACAACATCATAAAAGGCTTCATCTTTATCGTCCCATTTTGTTATCGGCTTTGCATCCTTAGGGAGAGCTTGTAACTTACCAAACTGGGAACTTTGCCAGTCACAGGGTCTTAGAATAATCGGAATAACTCGCGACTCTCCCGAATTATGTCGAGCGATCGCCTGATTTAGCTCAATCTTAGAACAGTAATCAGAAGCCAGAAACGAAGAACTGATTAGCAGTAAAATCACATCTGCCGTCTTGAGGTTATCGTCAATCGCCTTTACCCAATCCGAACCAGCAGCAATCTTGCGATCGTGCCAAACGGAAATTTCACCGTTACGATTTAAAGTTGCCAAATGCTCGGCTAACTCATCTCGCAAGTTTTCATCTTTATGGCTATATGAAAAAAAGACTGAAAGGGACGACTTACTCATTTTGGGCTAAAAATGGCGTTGTTAAACAGTTTACATGAACTTTAGGCAATTATTAGAACTTGAGGCATGGGGAATTATGGCGATCGCCTGCCAAAATAACAGTTTGACAATTTAGTTATAGCTCAACGGCAATCCCTTTCAGCTAGATAGTCGCAAAAATAGACGTTTTTGAATTGGTGCATATCCTTGGCTTTTACCATGCTTCAGGTTATTTGGGGATAGTAGCAGAAGTTTTATATCCTAAGCAACTTGACGCTCAAAAAGAATAATGGCTTAAAGAGAGTTGCTATCAACTTAAACATGAATTGGGTGCTGCCCAGAAACTCTACGACCAGATGTTACAACTGATAGTAGTAGAAGAAAATATGATAGAAAAGCTCCAAGCTTCTATCACCTATTTTAGGAATCATCTATCGCAAATGGAGTATGCTCAATTTCGACAAAAAACTATCCGATAGGCTCTGGGGTGGCAGAAGCAGCTTGTAAGGCTTTAATAAAACAAAGATTATGTTGTTCTGGTATGCGTTGGAAGGAAAAAGACGCAAGCATTATTCTAAGTTTAAGAGCTTTAATTTTAACTTCGGCTCGTTGGGATCAATTCTGGGACAAGCTCAATCAGTATGGTTTTCCCGTTGCTGCCTAAATAATCGTATTATATCGAGGTCGTACCCCTATCCACAACAACCAAGAGCTTTTTTAGTTAATTCAACAAAACTCTCAAAAAGAAGCGATCGCATAGCCAATGACTGCGGTTTCTAAAAACTCTAGATTGACACGAATAAACGCTATAAGTATTATTTCAAAATTCATATTTTTAATTAAGGTTGAAGTAATTGACTACACTGATTGCTAGACTAGATCAATACATACTAACTATCTCCGTCACGGCGATCGCTTATAAAGTCGCATACTTGCTAAATATTAAAGACAATGTTTGATGAAATTTCCGATAAGTTTGAACAGGCTTGGAAAAAGCTGCGTGGTCAAGATAAAATTACCACCTCCAATATTCAAGGGGCGATCCGTGAAGTTCGTCGTGCCTTACTTGAAGCCGATGTTAATCTCCAAGTAGTTAAAGAATTTAGCGATCGCCTCACCGAAAAAGCCCAAGGTGCAGATGTCATAGCAGGTGTACGTCCCGACCAGCAATTTATCAAAATTGTCTACGATGAATTAGCTGAAGTGATGGGTAGCGAAAATTCTCCCCTAGCTGAGGCGGAAACTGCGCCCACCGTGATCCTAATGGCAGGGTTACAAGGTACAGGAAAAACCACAGCTTCTGCTAAACTCGCTCTACATTTACGCAAACTCGAACGCAGTACCCTACTAGTTGCTACAGATATTTACCGTCCTGCGGCGATCGATCAGTTAGTTACACTCGGTAATCAAATTGATGTGCCTGTATTCCAGTTGGGTACCGATGCTAATCCTGTGGAAATTGCCCGTCAAGGTGTTGCTTACGCCAAAGCACAGGGTATAAATACTGTAATTGTGGATACAGCAGGACGTTTGCAGATTGATGCAACCATGATGGCAGAGCTTGTCCAAATTAAACAGGCGATCGCTCCCCATGAGGTTTTATTAGTTGTTGATGCCATGACAGGGCAAGAGGCTGCTAACCTTACCCGTACCTTCCATGATCAAATCGGGATCACAGGCGCAATTCTAACCAAGCTCGATGGAGATACCCGTGGTGGAGCCGCTTTATCGGTGCGGGCAATTTCGGGGCAGCCGATTAAATTTGTGGGTGTGGGCGAAAAAGTCGAAGCTCTGCAACCCTTCTATCCCGAACGCATGGCTTCACGGATTCTGGGCATGGGAGATGTTTTAACCCTAGTGGAAAGGGCGCAGGAAGAAATTAATATTGCCGATGCCGAGAAACTCCAAGAAAAAATACTCTCAGCTAAGTTTGATTTTGATGACTTTCTTAAAAATACCCGCATGATGAAAAGTATGGGTTCCTTTGGCGGGTTACTCAAAATGCTCCCAGGCATGAAAATTAATGATGCCCAAATTAAAGAGGCAGAAAATCAACTAAAACGCTGCGAAGCCATGATTAGTTCCATGACAAAACAGGAACGTCAAGACCCCGACCTCTTAGGCAAAAGCCCCAGTCGCAAACAACGCATTGCCAAAGGATCAGGCTATAAACTCCAAGATGTGACTAAATTGGTATCTGATTTTCAAAGAATGCGAATCATGATGCAGCAAATGGGGAAAGGCAAAATGCCGCCTGGAATGCCCGATATGATGGGTGGAAATCTGCCCCCTGGTAATCAAGCTAGCTATGGCAAAAAGAAAAAGAAAAAGAAAGGCTTTGGTGAACTCTAATTTATTTATGTGCTTAATATGCTTGATAACTTTAGCGATCGCCTATCTAATGCCAGTCCCCGCTTAATAGAACTAATTCATAAATTTGCTCAAGCTCAGGTTTTAGTAGTCGGAGATTTAACCCTCGATGAATTTCTGACAGGACAGGTAGAACGGCTTTCCCGCGAAGCTCCAGTCTTAATTATTCGCCATGAAGGCACAAAACAAGTTCCAGGCGGGGGAGCTAATGCGATTTATAATCTGGCAAAATTGGGGGCGCAGGTAATTGCTGTAGGGATTATTGGCAATGACGATCAAGGGCAGGCATTAAAAACTATTTTTACGGAAGCAGGAATTAATACCTCTGGCATCTTTGTGGATAGCGATCGCCCCACAGTCACAAAAACTCGGATTTCTGCCCATGCCCGCCAATCTGTAACCCAGCAAATCGTCAGGATCGATCGCAAGTCTGATGCTCCGATTAGCGAGGCTTTACAACAGCAACTAGCAGAATTTATTAGTGCAAATATAGATAAAGTCGATGCGATCGTTTGTTCTGACTATGGCGAAGGTGTAATGACAGAGATGGTAATTGCGGCTGCCTTAAAACATAATTTAGTAATTGTGGATGCCCAAAAAGATTTAGATCGCTATCAAGGGGCAACAATCTTTACGCCAAATTTACCCGAAGCAGAACTAGCGGCGGGCTATGGTATATCTGAAACTAATCTCACACCTGCTGCCCAAGATTTATTAAAACTGACAAATGCTAAACAGATGTTAATCACTCGTGGGGAAGATGGGATGAGTTTATTTGGGCAAGATGGCACTAAGTCTCATATTCCCGCCTTTAATCGTACTCAAGTTTTTGATGTAACTGGCGCAGGAGATACCGTAGTTGCAGCTTTAACCTCAGCCTTGGCAAACGGTAGTTCGTTTTGGGAAGCTACAGTTTTGGGAAACTTAGCCGCTAGTATTGTCGTCAGGCAGTTTGGCACATCTACCACTAATCCCCCAGAAATGTTGACAGCTTTAGAAAATCTTTTAATTGATCAAGAAGATTAATATCTTACTCACTAACTTCCCAAATAACCGTAACTAATTTAAAACATTCTTAAAAACTTTTTTAGTTCATTAAGTGCTGAGTGTTCAAAGTTCCAAATATGTTTCTTATTCACCATCACATATTCAAAACCATTCATACTCATACTGCACTTTTTTTCGGCTTGTTTTTTATCTTTTGGTGAGCAAGTATCAAATCTGATGTACGTATTAACCCAAAATTTAACAAATTCTTTATC
>CASBQR010000071.1 GCA_949127865.1 Synechococcales cyanobacterium PMM_0082 | reverse complement strand
CGTTCCTGTCATCAGGCGAGAGTTAAATTTTTTTCCAGCAATTTCTAAGGTTTCCATCAAAACTTTTATCTAAAATATCTATCTAAATTTCTCATAGTTTTAATAACTCACAATCATCAACACCATACCGTAGTATTATAAAGTTGTAGTTGTTAAACTTAAATGTGGAACTTTCACTAAAGAGCGAGTATGCAATTTTAGCACTGGTAGAACTAGCAACTCATTTTGAACTAGATCAACCCCTACAGATTCGCCAAATTGCCAGCCAACAGAATATCCCCGATCGCTACCTTGAGCAACTTTTAGCTACTCTAAGAAGGCATGGATTAGTTAAAAGCCAACGGGGTTCTAAGGGTGGCTATATTTTAGCAAGAGAGCCTTGGCGGATTAATATCTTAGAGATTATTCAGTGCATGGAAGGCAAAGATCCTATGAGTTCCGATGATCGACATAGAGGTGATTCCACTCAAACGACCACTACTTCAGTAGTTCATAATGTCTGGAAATTGGCGCAGTCATCAGCAGCTAATGTTTTGAGAAGCTGCACTCTCAAAGATTTATGTGAACAAGAGAAACAATACAAACTTGCTACAGCTATGTACTACATCTAAATTTTAATCATTATTTAAAAACTTAAGTTTCATATAAAAATTAAATTTGCATAATTACAACCTATGAAAATTGCTCAAAATATTACTGAATTAATCGGTCGGACTCCTCTAGTGCAACTCAATCGTATTCCTAATGCCGAAGGTTGTGTCGCTAGAATTATTGTCAAGCTGGAAAGCATGAACCCTTCTGCCTCAGTTAAAGATCGGATTGGAATCAATATGGTCGAGGATGCAGAGAAGAAGGGCTTAATTATTCCCCACAAAACTGTTTTAGTCGAGCCGACTTCTGGAAATACTGGTATTGCTCTGGCGATGGTGGCAGCAGCTAAGGGTTATCGGCTAATTTTAACTATGCCAGAAACCATGAGTTTGGAACGGCGGGCAATGCTGAGAGCCTATGGGGCTGAGTTGGAACTTACGGCTGGAAGTGAAGGTATGGGCGGGGCAATTCGCAAGGCTACCGAACTAGCTGAGAAAATTCCCAATGCATATATGTTGCAACAGTTTAGTAATGCCGCTAATCCTGCCATTCATAAAGCCACAACCGCCGAGGAGCTTTGGGCAGATACCGATGGACAGATTGATTTTTTAGTTTCTGGAGTTGGGACAGGTGGCACAATTACTGGGGTGAGTGAAGCTTTGAAGCAATATAAACCCGAGTTTAAAGCGATCGCCGTAGAGCCAGCTAATAGTCAAGTTTTAATAGGAGGTAAGCCTGGTCCTCACCGTATACAAGGGATTGGGGCAGGATTTATCCCTCAAGTACTTAAGCGGACTTTAATTGATGAAGTTATAGCTGTGACCGATGACCAAGCGATCGCCTACGGACGCAGATTAGCAAAGGAAGAAGGCTTACTCTCAGGTATATCCAGTGGTGCAGCTTTATATGCCGCCATCCAAGTGGGAAAGAGACCAGAAAATGCAGGCAAGATGATTGTGATGATTCAGCCTAGCTTTGGGGAACGCTACCTCAGTACGCCGATGTTCCAAGATATGGAACTTGTAACTTTAGGTTAGGAATTTGATTTGTTTTTGGAGTTGCGATCGCAGGCTGGTAAATTCATTTTTAAGATTTTCTCCAGCCTCTTGATCATCACTTTTGATCAACATCCCTGAACTCTCGGTTAAATCTTGAACTTGTTCTCCCCAAAGTAACCACCGACTGCTAGAAATAAGACTTGATAAGCTATCTTGTCTGTGGGTTAACCAGATTAGGGGAGTGTCTGGTAATTTTTCCCTAACTCCTTGGGAGCTTAAATCATTAGGGTTAGGATTTACTCCTGCTAGGGTTTCTAAAACTATCTGTTGTCCTTGCACTGTGCCGCCAAGACTAGTCCATAGTTTTACATTTAGGTTTACGCCTTGGGCATAAAAATATAAAGAAGCGGCGGCGACCACTGCCTCTTCAAACTGGAAATGTCCCCACCCCGATGATGTATCTAAGGCAATTACTAAATCTTGTCCGCTTAGGGTGATTTCTAGCTCTCGAATTTTTAGTTCACCAAATTTGGCACTTGATCGCCAATGAATTAAGCGAGTTGGGTCTCCCCATCGGTAGGGTCTCAAAGCTTTAGTTAGTCCTTCATTGGCATTGGCATTAACATACCTTTGGCTATAGGTTTTAGGTGTTTCCTCTGCTCCTATTTGATCGATTAGTGGGCATTGATTTAGGGTTAAAACATGAGGATAGACAATTACTTTTTGCTGATTAGTTTGCTGATTTGATAAGAGCGATCGCCTGCTACGAAATAAACCAAAGGGACTGGCAGTCACTAAATCCACCCGTCCAAACCAAAATATGCCTCGATATTGTGAATCTAGGGTATAAACCCATCTGAGTTTTTGGTGAGCAGGCAATTCTTCAATGACTTTTTGGGGTGCATAATCTTTATCTAAGCCTTTAGGTACAAAGTCATAAACTTCAATTAAAGATTTATCAGCTTTGCTGTTGTTAGTAATAATTAACTCTATAGCGATCGCATCCCCAGCGCTCACTGGTTCGATCGGCGATCGCAAAATTTCAATATCCTTAAGCGATCGGCGGGGTAGTATTCCACTAATCAAGAGCAAAGCAAAACTAACCCCACTAATCACATATAACCACCCCGACAAAGTATTAGTAGCTGCAGCAAAGAAAAACCCAGACAGCAGCATCAGCATCCCACCCGCAAACTCAGGCACACAAAACTGATACTCTAAGTAGCGAAACAACCTTTTCATAATATTTTGATAACTCCGCTGTCAGTCAAATACAAGTTATATACTCAATTAGTCTAAACCGCTAAATGAAGAATAATATTCACGATATTTGCATAGCACGGGTTTGAATTTCCGTGATTGTAAAAACTGACTTAAAATTTAAACCAGCTTGAGCAAAACACTCAGCTCCACCTTGTAGGCGATCAACCAAAGTTAAAACCAAATTTACCCTATAGCCAGCTTCTCTTAATCGTTCCACCGCAAACATAGCGGAATTACCCGTAGTCACGACATCCTCTAGTACCACAACTTCTGAGTCTGGGGGTAATACCAAACCTTCAATCCAATCCTGTGTACCATGAGCCTTTGACTGTTTACGCACAATTAAGGCTAAAATTGGGGAATCTTGATAGGCTGAAACTACGCTAACAGCAGTCACAATTGGATCTGCCCCAAGCGTTAATCCTGCAACTGCCTTGACCCCTGTGGGTAACATCGACAAAAAAACTTGACCTGTCCATAATGCCCCATAGGGATGGAGTGTTACCTGTTTACCATTAATGTAATAGGAGCTGGGTTGCCCCGAAGAAAGGACAAAATCTCCACTTTTATAGGCAAGTTTACAGATTAAGTCTAAAAGATTTATTTTTGCCTCTTTGATCTCAAGCATGAAATTATTTGTAATATATATGCTAGATAAGTATATGGAAATCTGCTAAGTTATTAATAGGTAATTGTGAGGGTTTATACTATGAGCTTGCTTTCTTATTTCAAGTCTGGTTTACTAACTGCCACCTTAGCAGTAGCATCATCAATTTTAGTGGCACCTAGTTTTGCGGAGCCAGTTCTAAATTTCACTAGCTTGGGAACAGACCAAGATGTCTATCCCATTAACTATCCATACTCCTACAATGCGGCTCAAACCTTAGTACTTGACATGACTTCTTCGGGATTTATTAGTCAACCATGGATTCAACTCGAGTTTCCTGAACTAATTGCCGAAAGACAGTTAAATGGTTTCCGTAGCATTAGCCGTGAAATGTATGAAATTCAGACTCTTAGTGATCCCAATATCCGCACTAGAGATTTGTCTAGCCCTTACACTACTGCTTTATCTGAATTTTGTGGGTATTATCTTGTGAGTGGTGCTGCTTTTCCTGTAACTGGAACTCCAAGTGCGGCTGATTGTAATCCTGTATCCGTAAGCGTAGTACCTACACCTGTTGCTCCCCCATCAGCACCAGAACGAGTATTTGTACCTGCACCTAGACCTGTTCCTGCCCTTTGGTAGTAATTCAAATCTGAAATTTTAATACCAACTTCGCTAAATCAGTAGATTTTCAGATAAACGGCTTGGCTTTGTTCACTGACCACCAGCTAACTTATTTTTTAGACTTGCATCTACAATACAGAGGTTAATCTATTATTAAGCGTTAATTCCCAAGATATTTAACCTCTTTAGTAATGTGATGTACTTATTCAGATCCTAGCTATCTGAATCGACCCAATATCTAAGAGCTTTGTTTCGGCAAAACTGAACCGTTCTATTAGCTTCTGTATTTTGTGCTTTGATTTTGGACTCTAGTACGACAGGGTAAAAGTAAGTTTACTCTAAAAGTCTATTCTGGTATGACTATAGCAGACTAAAATGAGTGTCTAAACTTCAGCCGCGTTGCACTAGGACAATCATGATGGCTTTTTAGATGCGATGTCTGATTGTAATCTACTAGGTGCAGACCGCAATTCTGTTACTGAGTGCAGCCAAAGTATTCCGTGGATAAGCCGAGGGTATTTTTGCGGATCAGAGATAAAATTAAATCTACAAACAATTTTAGAAGAGAGTTTTGATCTATAATTCCAACATTTACAATCCAAACTCAACCTTTAGCTAGAATTAATTGAAGAATAAGTATCTGAACGCTTGTTGTATCTACTCTCTATTAACTCTCACCATTTAATCTACTGGGTTTTTAAAACTCAACATTTTCAGTATTTATGTCATCGACATTACAAAATATAGATCCCTACACCCAGCCTAGCTTTACGTACAAAAATCGATTATATAGATTGCTGTGGAGCTTAGTTTATATCGCTCTTTTTCGGTTTTCTCCACGTCCATTGCACTTTTGGCGTTCTTTTTTGCTACGCTGTTTTGGCGCAAAAATTGGCAGCCATTGCCACGTTTACCCAAGTGTTAAAATTTGGGCACCTTGGAATTTATCTATGGCTGATTATTCCTGTATGGGTGACAATGTTAACTGCTATTCAATGGCTCAAGTTAGCCTTGGCTTTAAAGCAATTATTTCACAAGGTACTTCTTTATGTACTGGATCCCATGACTATGAAAGCCTTAACTTTCAACTTTTCGCTCTACCGATTTCTATTGGAGCTAAAGTATGGATATGCAGTGAGAGCTTTATTTGTCCTGGGGTGAGTGTCGGTGAAGGTTCTGTAGTTGGGGCAAGATCAGTCGTAACTAAGAATATTCCTAGTTGGACAGTTTGTGCTGGCAACCCATGCAAATCTATTAAGCCCCGCCTAGTTAAAACCAATGAAGATTCCAGTATCAGTTCTAATTCTCACTAAAAACGAAGAAAAAGACTTGCCCGGCTGTCTCGAATCTGTGGCATGGTCGGATGATATTTATGTTTACGATTCCTATTCGTCAGATAATACCGAGTATATAGCTCAAAGTTTTGATGCAAAGATAATTAGAAATCCTAATTTAAATCCCCAATCTTTTTTTGGAGGGGATGAATCTAGCTATAGAAATTGGGGGCTAAGAAATATTCAATTTAAAAATGAATGGATTATTCAGCTTGACGCTGACGAAAGGATAACATCTCAATTAGCGGAAGAAATTGTATATCTATTAAATACAGACTCTTCCTTTGTTGCCTTTAGAATCCAACGGCGTGATTTCTTTCTAGGTAAATGGTTAAAACACGTTCAAACAACTCCGTACTATATTCGTCTATTTCGACCCGACAAAGTTCATTATGAGCGACTTGTTAATCCTGTAACTATAGTTGATGGCGCTGTTGGTCAATTAAGTGGGTACCTAGATCACTATCCCTTTAGTAAAGGTATAAGTCATTGGCTGAATCGACATAATAATTACAGTACCTTTGAAGCTAAACAAATTTATGAAAATCAGCTTAATAATGAAGTCTTTAGTATTTTTAAAGCTTTTATCGCTAAAGACTTTCAAACTCGTCGTTACCATCAGAAAGAACTATTTTATCGACTGCCTGCTCGACCACTCATTAAATTTTTTATACTTTATTTCCTAAAACAAGGCTTCTTAGATGGGAGTCCTGGTTTTACATACGCTGTTTTACAGTCAATTTACGAGTATATGATTATTCTTAAGTTTCATGAACTTAAAACTCAGGAGCATAGAAACCTAAATCCAACTAAATAGATTTTTATTTATCAATTTTTAAGTGAGTGAACTTCTGTATAAATTTACGATCTATCTGACTAATATTTCCATATTCACAAAAGTTGGGCGATCGCATTAGGAGAATCTAAGTAAAACTAGCGATCGCCCTGCTATGGTCAGTAACAATTAAAGACAAATTATGTTTCTAAGTAAAATATTAGCCCCCATAGCTAAAATAGACCAGAGGGCTTTTTTAAGTTTTATAACTAAACCGCAGTCGAGCCAGAAGAAACGACAGGAGAGTTAGATTGAAAGCGGCTAACAATCCAATTCCAAAGCATTTGCCACAGAGTAATAAACCAATTACCCTTAAGCTCTTGGAACATCTCCATATTCAGGTGAAAAGCGAAATTAGCTTCATCAACAATCTTGTCTTGAGTGGCAGCATCAACAGGTAATGTATCTAAAGCCGCCCGATATTTTTTCTTATACTCGCCATGATTTTTAATGGTTGGGAACTCATAAAAAGCGGTACCATCTTCATCTTTTAGTCCCATTGCTTGCTTGGCAATTTTCTTGAGAATTTGACCACCAGATAAATCACCCATATAGCGAGTATAAGCATGGGCTGCTAAAAGTTCTGGAGTAGTATTTGAAATCGATTGAATGTGGCTTACATATTTTTTGCAAGCATCTGAAGGTAGAGCTTGATTCCGCCAATCAGTACCATAGTAATAAGCTAAATCTGTCTCTAAAGTACCTTCTCTCCAAAGGTCTGGAGTATAGAGACTGCTTAAAACTGGATGATCTTTGTGGCGAGTAAGCTCTGCTTCTAGGGCAGCATAGATAAAATAAAAATTAGCAGCTAATTTCCGATAAGAAGGTTTATCTATGACACCTTGAAGAAAACACTTAATAAAATCTGCACTCTCTGCCATGGAATGAGACTTAGAGGTACCTTCTCTTAATTTTGTGGCTAACCCTTGATTCAAACTAGAATTCACTTTGACTCCTGATTATTAATATCTATCAAAATTATT
>CASBQR010000070.1 GCA_949127865.1 Synechococcales cyanobacterium PMM_0082 | reverse complement strand
CTGTAAGATAGTTAGAGAAATTGAGAATATTGAAGCAGAGGCATTACGAATTTGATCTTCAACTATACTGAAATCTATTTTTAAATTGTAGGGCTTCAGAAAATCTTCTAATTGTTGGATAGACCCAATTAAAGAATTTGAGTAACTGGTTGTTCCTGCAATTAATTGCTGTCCTTGAGATGAAATAGTTAAACCTATAGCAATAATCAGCACCGCAATTGTCATAATGCTGATTAAAAAAGTAATAATAATTGCTATCGATCGCGGCAAAAATCGTCTAAGAAAGTCTACTGGAAAATGAAGTAAGAAAGCTAAGACTGCCGCAAATGAGAAAACGACAATTACTGTTTGAAAATAATCCAAAAGCTGAACAATTACCCATCCACAAGCAAATAAAAGTAAAAAACGAACTAACATCCAATTATTTAGTTTATTCCAAATATTTCTACTTTTAGAATCGCTCATATATTTTTCTAATAAACTAATTTAAAATCCTAGCTCATTTCTATCGACTGTATAAATGGGTTAAATACCCTAGGCGATCGCTCAGTGCATCAGGCAGTAAGTCCTCAGAAGCATATCGCCAAGCCCAGTTTCCTGTTGCAGTCCCCGGCATATTCATCCGAGCTGTATTATCTAAACCAAAAATATCTTGGAGAGGAATAACGGCTAAATCGGAGACCGAAGCCAATGCCATCCGAATTAATAGCCAATGCACCTCTTTTACCTCATCTACTCCCACATATTTTGCTAATAGGGCTTTCTCTCCCTCATGCGCCCGTTTCCACCAACCTACTGCCGTATCGTTATCGTGGGTGCCAGTATAAACCATGCTATTTTTGACGTAGTGATGGGGTAGGTAAATATTACTAGAGTCACCACCAAAGGCAAATAGCAAAATTCTCATACCTGGGAACTCAAAATTATCTCGTAAAGCTTCTACTTCGGGCGTAATCACCCCTAAATCTTCAGCCAAAATTGGTAAGTTACCTAGAATCTCTTTTAAGGTCGTAAACAGTTCTTTGCCCGGGGCTAGTTGCCAATTTCCATGCATGGCAGTTTCTGCTCCTGCTGGGATCTGCCAAAAGGCTTCAAAGCCCCGAAAATGATCAATACGGATAATATCCACGTACTGCAACATAAACTTAAATCGACCGATCCACCAGCCAAAATTATCTTCTTTTAATGTTTCCCAGTTATAGACGGGATTTCCCCATAATTGACCAGTTTCACTAAAATAGTCGGGGGGTACACCTGCCATCAGAGCAGGTTCAAAGGTTTCGGGATGAAGCTCAAAAATTTGCGGATTTGCCCAAACATCAGCACTATTATGTGCCACATAGATGGGAATATCACCAATAATTAAAACCTCTTTTGCATTGGCATAACTGCGTAATTTTGACCATTGAGAGAAAAACTGAAACTGCAGAAATTTATGGAACCCAATTTGCTCTCTCAAAGTTTCAGTATGTTGTCCTAATGCCTTTGGTTCTCGTTGGGCGATCGCACTATCCCAAGTGTGCCAAGGTTGAAAATCATAGGTTTCGAGGATTGCCATAAATAGGGCAAAATCATTGAGCCAGAGACTTTGGGTTGCACAAAATTCGCTAAAATCTTGGTTTTTAGTATCTTTAAATCGACTGTAGGCAAGTTGAAAAATCTCTGTTTTGTACGGAATTACCCGATCAAAATCACTAAAATTATGGGCAAAGTTAGGTAAAGAGGCAAAATCTGATTCAGTCAATAGTCCTTGCTCTAGGAGTAAATCGGGACTGATGAGCATAGGATTACCAGCGATCGCACTAAAACACATATAGGGAGAATTACCATAACCCGTGGGTCCCAACGGTAGAACCTGCCATAGCTTTTGTCCACTGCGCTCCAGAAAATCGATAAATCTATAGGCAGATCCTCCTAAATCGCCAATACCAAAACGGCTAGGGAAAGAAGTAGGATGGAGCAGAATTCCACTGGAGCGTTTAAATGACATGGCAAGTCGGAAATTTAGAGTTGATTTACTGTATCAGGAATTGGTGATCATCCTTTAGACTAAGCTATGAAGTCTTAAGTGTAAAAGTCTAATGTCTGCATTGATTCGTTCTGATTTAGCTGAATTATCTCCCTACAAAGCCGAAGAGCCTATAAATCTAGATCATCCTATAGATAAACTAGATGCCAATGAAGTTGCCATAGATTTACCTGATTGGTTCAAGCAAAAATTAGGAGCGATCGCCCAGACAGAAATTTTGGCTAACCGCTATCCCGATGGGGAATATTTAAGCTTAAAAAAACGATTGGCAGAATATACAGGAGTTGAGCCTGAGCAAATTTCTTTGGGTAATGGTTCCGATGAGTTAATCCGATCGCTTTTAATTGCCACCTGTTTAAGTTCTAAATCTGAAAATGGCAGGATTTTAGTAGCCGAACCGACTTTTTCGATGTATGGAATTTTAGCGCAAGGACTAGGAATTCCTGTGGTTCGAGTTCCCCGACTTGTGCAGAATTTTCGGATAGATTTAGATGCGGCAAACAAAGCGATCGCTTTAGGTACAATCAAGGCAGTTTGTTTAGTTCACCCTAATTCGCCGACAGGTAATTTATTAAATTCTGAAGAATTAGCTTGGGTGCGATCGCTGCCTGAAAATATCCTTGTAGTAATTGACGAGGCTTACTTTGAATTTTCGGGGCAAACCTTAGTCCCTGAATTACCCCAACACCCTAATTGGCTGATCCTCCGCACATTCTCTAAAGCCTTTCGTTTAGCTGCCTATCGGGTGGGTTATGCGATCGCTAATCTAGAACTTGCTACCGCCCTCGAAAAAATTCGTTTGCCCTATAATCTGCCCACAATTTCCTATATAGCAGCAGAGCTAGCAATCACACACCATCAAGAACTTTTAGCAAATATTCCAGAGATTAAATTAGAACGCGATCACCTATATGGGGAAATCCAAAATCTGGGTATTGAGGTATGGCAAAGTGACGCTAACTTTCTGTATATTCGCACAAATCAAGATCAAGAAATTCTGATCAGCCTAAAATCTCAGGGTACTTTAATTCGCCAAACTGGAGGCGGACTGCGCTTAACCATTGGCACTCCAGATCAAAATCAACGTACCTTAGCCCGATTACGAAATTTGCTCAAGGCTAATTAAAAAACTTTTCAACTTTTTAACTAGGTTTCAATTATCTCTGCTATAGTAGGAAAGCGTCGCGGGGTAGAGCAGTCTGGTAGCTCGTCGGGCTCATAACCCGAAGGTCAGTGGTTCAAATCCACTCCCCGCCATTTTTAATTAGTTCTACGCTATCAGAAAATCAGCCTTTATATCATCAGGGCGTTTTTTAGTACCTTGGATAATCAAGTATTTAATATAAAGAATCTTAGTAAAAATCCCCCGACTTATCGAGGGACTTCTTGTAAGATAGGTTCAAAATATTAAAAAGATGTAATACTCTTGAATAGATATCCTAGAGTCAAGCCTATAAGTAAAGCCCAAATTTGACCACTTTTCACAAAATTATTCCAACCACCTGCTAAATCTTTTGTAACATCCTGTTGGAACTGTTGGGCGAGGGGCTGCCAATCTAAATTTAGATCACTTAAGTTCAGAGAACTAAAATCTAGGGAGCTAAGATCAAAAGAGGCGAACAGGCTATTAGCTGCATCTAATCCAAAGGCAATCATCATAATTTTTTCTGTTAATACGAGGGTTTTAATATATATACCCTAATTTTCTAATTTTGAACCTGTAAAACTATCAGAGTCATGTCATCACTATAAATTGGATCTTTGCCAATGAAGTTTCGTAATTTCTCAAAAATGTAATCAAGTATAAACTGTGGATAATTATCTCTTGCAAAAGTTTGGGCTTGGGGCATATTTATACAGACTTGGTTTAAATAAAATCTCAGATTTTCTTCGTCAAAGCGATCGCCTTTAGTATTAGCTGCTTCTGTAAAACCGTCAGTGTAGTAAAGTACCACATCCCCCGCGTAAAGCTGAATACTGCCTTCGTCATATTTAGAACCAGCCTCTAGCCCAATAATTGCTCCTAAAGTATCAAGGGAATGAATAGTCGAACTCTGCGATCGCCAAATTAAAGCGGGTAAATGGGCAGCATTACTAAAAGACAAGACTTGTTTTTTAGGATCATATTCTGAGTAAAACATCGTCACAAATCTATGGGATTTCTCTAGATCATCAAACATAATTTGATTAAGATGCTCTAAAATCACGCCTGGACTATGCCCGTTTAACACCTCTGCCCGCAGCATTCCTCGGGTCATGGTCATAATCAGACCCGCAGGTACTCCCTTTCCCATCACATCACCAACGACAATACTCCAACGTTCACCCTTTTGAATAGGAATAAAATCATAATAATCCCCCCCAACTCGGCTAGCGGTTATGCATTTTGCTGCTAATTGCAGACCTTGAATATGGGGGCAGTTCCTTGGTAGCAATTGTCTTTGGATCTCAGCCCCAATCTCTAACTCTCGATCTTGGCGTTCTTTTTTTAGTAATTCTGAAGCTAAGGCATTATTTTCAATTGCCACAGCAGCTTGATCGGCAACTAAGCGCAATAATTTTTGTTTATTAGTGTTCCAAATATAATTTTGATCGTAGCTAAAAATATATAACCGACCTACGGCAGCATTCTTAATCAAAACTTGAGTATGAAAAAGTTTAACTACTGATCCTAAAGCATGGTGAATGACTCGATCTAAAACTGTGATCGAGCCTGAAAGTAGTTGAATTTCCTGCTCTAAGCGGCGACGCAGTTGTTGAGTTTTAATATGAGTAGAGCTATGATCATTACACTGCAAGGATTCTAGACTCACATGACCATCGGATTTAAATATAATTAATAGGGAACCATCGGCATCACTAATCCGACTGGCAAATAAGGGAATTAGTTCTAGAAATTGATTAAGATTACTAAAACTCCTTAACCCAAATCCTAAAAATCCTAGCAATTCTTGAATCTTATCTGGCTCTGGTCTTGCTTCAGCTTCCAATTGCCCCATTTCCACCTTGGACGCTTTGGGTGGGATTAGGGGGTCAGAAGTCTTACGAAGTGAAGGTATAAAAGCCATGTTTAGATTAATTTACTGCATAATTTCGTCGGGGCAAAATCTCTAGTTTTTCAATATTTTAGTTACTCAAAAGTGCTTCAATAAACTCATAACTAGAAAATGGGCGTAAATCATCAATCCCTTCGCCCGCGCCAATAAATCGAATGGGAAGCCCAAGTTGCTGGACGACAGCGATCGCTACTCCCCCTTTAGCAGTGCCATCAAGTTTAGTCAAGATTACACCACTAATGCCTGCGGATTTAGAAAAAACCTCTGCTTGTTTTAAGCCATTTTGCCCCAGAGTTGAATCCAAGACTAATAAAGACTCAATTTTGGCACCTGTAGCTTTTTTATCAACAATCCGCCGAATCTTACTGAGTTCATCCATTAGGTTTTGCTTATTTTGTAATCTGCCTGCGGTATCCACCAGTAGCAGTTCAGTCCCACGAGATTGAGCAGAAGCAATGGCATCAAATACTACAGCAGCAGGATCGGTATTTTTACCAATATTAGCGATTACTTCCACCCCTGAGCGATCGCCCCAAACTTGGACTTGTTGCACCGCCGCAGCTCTAAATGTATCGGCAGCAGCAATCAAGGTACTATACCCTGAGTTTTTTGCCAACCGTGCTAATTTGCCGATAGTTGTGGTTTTACCTGCACCATTAACCCCAGTAATTAACCATACATTTAGCTGATTTTTTTCAGGGGCTAATCTGCTGGGAGTTTTATTATTTTTGAATGGCTGCTCTAGCATTTCTCTAAGCAGTTCTTTTAAAAAAGCGATCGCTTGATCGGGTGGCAATACTTCGTCACGAATTTTGATTTGAAGTTTTTGAATGATGGCATCTGTTGCTTTTACCCCCACATCCGCTTGTAACAATAAAGCTTCAATTTCATCAACAGCCTCAGCATTAAGCGGACCCTTGCCGACTAAAGATTTAAGCTGATTGACTAAACTCAGTCTAGTTTTATCTAAGCCTTGACGTAAGCGCTTTAACCATGCAATTTCTTCTACAGAGATATCTTGAGGACGACGACCTTGGTTCGCTAAGATTTCCGATGACCATAAAAATCCTTCATCTAAAAACTCCTGCTCTATACTTAATTCTGCCTCCTTAATCTGATCTGAATTCAGAATCTCAGGCTGAACTGGCTCCAATATGGCATTAGCATTTAATTCCGCAATTCGAGCTTGGCGATCGCTCACTGCCCAAAATGGTAATGACTCGGTTGTTAATACAACTTCTTGCTCTGGTGTCTCAGGAATATCCTCAAGAGCTTTATCAACTGATTCGTCAACACTATTAATGACATTTTCAGTAGATTTAACTGCCAAGTTAGTATCAACATCAGATAATCCAACTTCAGCAATTTTTAAATCTGTTAATTCTAAGGAAACAACTTCGTCCGTAATCGGCTCAGATGTATTTTCTAGAATGATTTCTGTCTTTTCTATCTGTAATGGCGGAACATCCTCTCTTGCTTGAATGTTGGCGTATGCAGTTTTTGCCCAATTCAGTAAATCCTGAGTAGGGGCAGTGGGTTCCGAAGGAATAGGTTGATCGATTTCCTCTAACTTTTCCGCTAAATTCTCGGCAGAAGCTAAATCTTCCTTGTCCTGACCATCATCAAATTTTCTCCGAAACCAATTAAATACCATGTCAAAACCTTTTTAAGTCTTATAAGAAATTTATTATCGATGTAATTTATCAAGAAATTATTAAATTTTTAGATAGTTTAAGCCTAATCAGCGTGATTTAGTTATACCTATATAGTTAGTGCTAGTTAGGCAGAAGTAATTTAAGATTATGTCTAGCCTCAATGAATTGTAAGAGTAAATATTTCAAGGAAAATTAACATGTCAGCAGCGACTAAGGAAATTAATTTAGGTATTGATGCTAAAGATCGCGAAGCAATAGTTGCAGGACTATCTCGACTTTTAGCAGATACTTATACCCTTTATCTCAAAACCCATAACTTTCATTGGAATGTGACAGGACCAATGTTTCAGACATTACATCTCATGTTTGAAGGGCAGTACACAGAATTAGCTCTAGCCGTAGATGCGATCGCCGAACGTATAAGATCTCTAGGATTTCCCGCGCCTGGCACCTACTCAGACTACGCTAAGTTAACTTCAATTCCCGAAACTACTGGAGTCCCAAAAGCTCAAGAGATGATTCGGTTATTAGTGGAAGGGCAGGAATCTGTAGTTCGCACTGCCCGTTCCATTTTTGCCGTTGTTGATAAAGCCAGCGATGAACCAACAGCGGATTTATTAACGCAAAGAATGCAGGTACATGAAAAATCTGCTTGGATGTTAAGAAGCTTGCTAGAAGATTAGTTTTTTAATCAAAGGATTAATCAAGTAAATTCAGGGTTCTGAAGTTTCTTGGGGCAGACTTCAAGGAAATTGGAATCCTCAAAAAATCTAGCCTTTACCCATACAAATTTGATAATCTTTTTAAATTCATATTTCGGGTAAATTTTTTAGTATTATTGAATACCTTTACAACAATTCTTAGACTCTGTTAGGCTGTCTAAAAAGATCGGGAGCAAAATTTAGTGAATATTCAAATTGGACGAGGAAAATCAGCAAGAAGAGCATACGGCATTGATGAAATCGCCCTAGTCCCTGGTGGTAAGACTCTCGATCCTAGCCTTGCTGACACCCATTGGAGTATAGGTAATATCCATCGAGAAATTCCCATAATTGCCAGTGCGATGGATGGTGTTGTTGATGTCAATATGGCAGTGCTACTGTCTGAGTTGGGAGCCTTAGGTGTTATTAACCTAGATGGAATTCAAACAAGATATGAGGATACAACACCGATTCTCGACAAAATTGCCTCTGTAGGTAAAGACGAATTTGTAAGCCTAATGCAAAAGATTTACGCTGAACCTGTAAAGCTTGAACTGATAGAACGGCGCATTAAAGAAATTAAAGCTAGAGGAGCGATCGCTGCCGCCAGTAGCACACCAATCAATGCTGAAAAATATGGATTTTTAGCTGCTCAAGCAGGATGTGACTTGTTTTTTGTCCAATCTACAGTTGTCTCCACAACCCACTTGGCTCCCGAAGGCTACTCATCTTTAAACCTTGCTGAGTTTTGTGCCAAAATGCCAATTCCCGTGATTTTAGGAAACTGTGTGACCTACGAAGTCACCCTTGAGCTTTTACAGACTGGAGCCGCAGCAATTTTAGTAGGAATTGGACCTGGAGCAGCTTGCACTTCTAGGGGCGTTTTAGGTGTTGGTATTCCCCAAGCCACGGCTGTAGCAGATTGCGCTGCTGCGCGGAATGATTTTTACATTCAAACTGGAAAATATATTCCCATCATTGCCGACGGTGGCTTAATTACTGGTGGTGATATTTGTAAAGCGATCGCCTGCGGTGCAGATGGAGTTATGATCGGTTCACCTTTGGCACGGGCAGCAGAAGCTCCAGGAAGAGGTTTTCATTGGGGTATGGCAACTCCAAGTCCAGTTTTACCAAGGGGAACTCGGATTAAAGTCGGGACAACTGGTAGCATCGCTCAAATTTTAAGAGGGCCTGCGGGGCTAGATGACGGTACTCATAATTTATTAGGTGCGCTTAAAACCAGTATGGGGACTCTAGGTGCCAGTACTATCCAGGAAATGCAACAGGTAGAAGTAGTAATTGCGCCATCCTTATTAACCGAGGGTAAAGTTTATCAAAAGGCTCAGCAATTGGGCATGGGTAAATAGTTTTAATGCGGGGATATTAATTCAATAGGCAAGCCATCGGGATCGGCAATAAAAGCAACTGAGTAAATGCGATCGCCGATTTCTTGGGTTCGAGGCGGAAGTAGTAATTTCAGCTTGCCTAGTTGAGCTACCAATTCCTGTAAATATATTTCCAAATTTTCCACCTGAAACGATAGGTGGTAGTAGCCCACATAATTTTCCGCTTCAAATCCATTAACTGTGACTTGAGGTTCAGGTACTTGCATCAGTTCTAAGCGGGTATTTGCGCCTGTCATCCAGCAAGCAAGGGTAATACCTGTGGTAAATCGAGTTTCAATAACAAAACCTAATGCTTCATAGAAGGCGATCGCTTTGAAAATATCAGAGGTCTTAATAGATAGGTGATGATAATGCACTGTAAAACCTTCAAAAGTTAAATAAAAAATGTGTAACAAGTAATACCGATATTTTAGAAAAATTTAACCTGTTCTTTACCTAAATTGGTGTTAAATTTTATGATTCTGAATGTAAGATAGTGATGTGTTCATTATGAACTTTGCGAAACAAGATCAGATGTTCTTAGATCTTCGATTTATATAGCAGAGTTATCATTATTAAACCTAAACGAAACGTGAGGATTTTCAAATGTCTAAGTCAAAATTAGGATTTTTAGTAGCAGCGATCGCTACAACATCAGTAATCGGAGTTTCTGGCGTATCTGCCAACCCCGAAACTGCTAAAGAAGTAATTCAACAAATGAATCGTGATGCTTTAGCCTCTCCTTCCAAAGGTGTAGCTCAAGTCACATCCGTATCTCAGTTTAGCGATGTTCAACCAACTGACTGGGCATTTACCGCATTGCAATCTTTAGTAGAAAGATATGGTTGTATTGCAGGTTACCCCAATGGTACTTTCCGTGGCAACCGCGCTACTAGTCGTTACGAATTTGCTGCTGGCTTAAATGCTTGCTTAGACAAAATCAACGAACTAATCTCTGAAGGTCTAGCTGATAAAGTCGGGAAAGAAGACCTAGCCACTTTACAAAAACTCCAAGAAGAATTTGCTGCTGAACTAGCTGCTCTCAAAGGTCGCGTCGATGGACTTGAAGCCAAGACTGCAACCCTCGAAGCTCAACAGTTTTCTACAACCACAAAGCTAACTGCTAGTGTAATTTTGGCTGGTGCTGGCTCTTTTGGTGATAATGTACAAACTAATAATAGAGAAAACATTACGTTTGCTGGACGTGTAAGGTTAAACTTTAACACTAGTTTTTCAGGAAAAGACTTGCTCTTCATCCGCTTGCAAGCTGGTAACATCGCCAATAACGGGAACGAAACTTCGACCTCGCGTCTCACACGTTTAGCCTTTGATGAAGGTCTAGCAGGTAACGCTTTTAACTTAGATAGATTATTCTATCGCTTCCCAGTTACTAAAGAAATTAACGTAATTGTTGGTACTATAGTTAACATTGAAGATGTTCTAGATGTCCTTAACCCCGATTTACTGAGTGGTGAAAGAGGCGCACTTTCCAGATTTGCTCGTCGTGATCCATTAGTTTTTCGTGGACAAGAAGGAGCTGGTGCAGCAGTTAGATTCAAATTTAACGATCAGTTTGCTGCTAACCTTGCTTACTTAGCAAACAATGCCAGTAATCCTGATGTAACTCAAGGTGGTGATGCAGGTTTGTTTGGAGGCGGGTATTCACTCAGTGCTCAAGTTGTATACACTCCAATTAAACCCCTTGCTTTGAGCTTTGTTTACCAACGTGGTTACGATCCTAACGGGTTGGGACTAACTAACGGTACTGGTACAAACCTCGCTAACAACCCAGCTGGCAGCGGTAATGGTGCATTATTCCAATCTGGCGCATCTACCGACAGATTTGGGTTCCAAACCAACTTTGACCTTAACCAAAACCTTAGCCTTAATGGCAGAGTGAGTTATGCGGCAGCTCGTGCTGTGGTCGGTTCTGGTACTGCCGATATTCTAAGTTGGTTGACTTCTGTAACCTTCAAAAACCTATTTATTCCTGGTAGCCAAGCTTCGATCGCCTTTGGTCAACCTCCTTATGCAGTTGGTGGTAATATTAATCGCCCTGAAGGTTCCCAAAATCCTTACCACTTAGAGACTTTTTATAGGTTCCAACTTAACAAAAATATCTCTATTACCCCAGGTTTAATTACAATCTTTAATCCTGGAGGCACAACCGCAAATGCATCTGTTAATAATCAACCTATATTTGTGGGTGTACTTCGTACTAGCTTCACATTCTAGTTAGCTCTACTCAAGTTAATATCTAAACATAGGCAGTTCTTAAAAAAAGGGCTGCTTTTTATATATCTTTCGTGAAATAAATAGAATCTGCTAATTTTAGAATTGTCAAAGAAATCAGGGCTTGGCATTACTAATAAAATTAAGAATAAACATGACAGACGAAAATATTAAAACCATCCTTGATAGATTGGATCACATTGCCGCACAACTTAAGCGTACCGAGTCATTTGACGAAAAATTTAGCAATTACCAGATTGCTACTCAGCGGGTAGTACAGCTAGATTTGCCCTGATTGCATCTTTTACTGTGACGGTGATTATTACCTCAATATTCAAGCGGTAACTACCCAAAACTGGCGAAATCAGTAATATTTATAAATTCACTTTCACTAAATCCATAAACCGAGGAGGGTCATGTTTGACTCAGAGAATCTTCCTTGACTAGGGAATTTGGCTAAAACTGGAATTAGATCAATATTTTGAGAACATCGGACTAGGGTATCTTTGACTGGTTTCAATGTCATGCGGATTTGGACGGCGCGGATGGCATCGGGGGCAAGATCTTCCACTAGACTATGGCTGCCTAAGAGCTTTAATGCTGATAAATCTTGAGTTTTAGCGATCGCTTCAATTTCTTGGGAGACCTGTTCGACAAATTTTTTATTAACATACTTGGTTAATACTGGTTCTAGGAGGAATAGGACTTGTTCGTGATCGGAAATTTTTTCAATGAGCGATCGCCAGCGTAAAGATTCCAGTGCTGCTAATATTTCTGAGCCTGAATTGGACATATCTGAGCGCAGATCGGCAACTGAGGTGGGGCGACGTTTAAGTGCTAACCAGTAAATCACATCTTTTTCTATAGCTGAAAGCCGTTCAAATTGTTCATAGAGTAAGGTTTGCAGCACATCTCCTAAAACTAAGGCGGTTTGCTTCAGAAATGCGGTCACATTGCGATCAAATAGTTCATTAATCGTAGTGGCAATAATTTTTAAGGCAGAGGGATTGCCCCGATACTGTTGAATTAGGTGTTCCATACCGCCTTCGGAGCCAGAAAAGCCTTTAGTTTTGAGCAGAGCGATCGCTCCTTCTTTCTTTAGTCCCTGTAATTTATAGGAACGAACAGGTAGGGTGTCGCCTTGAAGTAGGGAAATCTGTTGTGGTTGTTCACGGCTGATGATCATGATGCAGCTTTGGTGTCTTTCGGCACCGACTCGTTCTAAAAAATCACCATAGCCTGCATAACCTTGACGATAATTACCAACTAATTCACCGTCTTGGAGCGTGGTTTCAAAATCATCGAGAATTACTAAACACCGATGGGTTTTCAGGATTTCTAGTAATTGCGATAGCTCATCGATGGTTTGATCGGTATTTGCAGAATTTAGATTTAAAAATCGACATAGATCGCCAAGCAATTGATTTAGAGGTGGAATATATTTAAGCGATCGCCAAATTAAATAGTCAAAATCACTTTGTAATTGTTCGGCTAATTTTACGACTAGGGCAGTTTTACCAATGCCTCCCATACCCCAAATACATATTGTTCGGCAGCGATCGCCTGCTATAGACTTTTGGAGTTGTTGAATTTCGGCTTCTCTGCCAAATAATGCCGTAATTTCTGGTGCCTCACCCCAATCTTGATTAGTAGCCTGATTTTCGACCCGCTGAGATTCTAATTTTTTATAACCTTTTTCAGCTAACCAATCCCCTACTAATTCCCATTTCAAAGTGTTAGATGGATGACCAGTTAGTTCTTCAATGTAGCGATATAAACCTTTATTTAGTTCAACCCGTAAAGCACCCGATGTCCAGTTAAATTTAAATGCCAACTGTCCAGGACGATAACGGCATAGAAGCCCACGTAAACAGGCTTTTTCCATAGGCTTTAGAGGTTTATGATTAATGTCCTCTAAATCTGCATACAATTTCCCTAAGTGCCATGCTCGCTCTGCTTCGGGGAATAGACTACTAAAATTATCGGAATTAGTCATTAGTTTTTACAGTCTTTTCTGCATTAAGAGCAAAGAATATATACAAAATAACTGTCAACATACCTAAATATGGTGTTAGATCAGAAGCGAACCTAGTAAAAACCCTAAAATAAATTTAACCTAATTATGACTGAATGGATAACCTCAACTATATATTCCCTTGGCTATGTGGGCATAGGATTTTTAATGTTTTTAGAGAATTTATTTCCACCGATTCCGTCTGAATTAATTATGCCATTGGCGGGTTTTGTCGTGCAGCAAGGAAAGATGGATTTTACGCTTGTGGTTTTAGCAGGAGTAATTGGCACTGTCTTGGGAGCTTTACCTTGGTTTTATGCGGGGCGATTATTGGGAGAAGAAAGATTAAAGAAACTTTGCGATCGCTATGGAAAGTGGCTGGGAATTTCTGGGGAAGATATTTCTAAATCTAAAAATTGGTTCGATCGCTATGGGAATAAGGCGGTGTTGCTATGTCGATTGGTGCCAGGGGTGAGGACGTTAATTTCTATTCCTGCGGGCATTGGCAATATGAACATTATCCCTTTTTTAATTTATTCGACAATCGGAACAACCTTGTGGGTACTATTGCTGACCTATGCTGGGTTTGCGCTGGGGCAGAATTATAAGGTGGTTGAGACTTACATCGATCCGATTTCTAAAGTAGTTGTAATTGTAGTTGTTGTGGCTTTTGTAGGGTTTGTCATATTTAAACTGACTAAAAGAAAAACTGCTAAGTAACTAAACCATTTTGCAGGGCATAGCGTACTAGTTCTGTTCGACTACTGGTACCAGTTTTATTAAATAGGCGGCTAACATATTTTTCCACGTTCCGAATCGTTGTACCTAAGCGACTAGCAATTTCTTTATTCATTAAACCTTCAACCACAAGTTCTAGGACGCTTTCTTCTCTGGCGGTAAATTCGATTTTGATGGTTGGGGTTTTGGTTGCCACATTAATTCGTCCTTCCATGGGCTTTTGTTTTAGTAGGGCTTTGATTTCAGCAATTTGGTCGGCTAAATCGGCAATTTCTGGAGGCGTGTTGGCTTGAATTCCCCGTTGTTTTAAGAGATTTCCAATAATTGCTACTAACTCATCGGGATCAAAGGGTTTTGGTAAATAGGCATCACATCCTGCTTGGTATCCCAGAATGCGATCGCTGGTCATGCCACGGGCTGTTAAAAATATTACAGGTAATAACGCAAACCTCTCATCAGCACGCATTTGCTTTAAAAATTCATATCCATTAACCTGAGGCATCATCACATCGGAGATCACAAGGTTAGGGGTAAGATGTTCAATTAATGTCCAAGCTTCACGAGCATTACTAGCAACTGTTACAGTAAACCCAACGTCTTCTAAGTACGCTTTGACCGCTTCACGGACTCCAGGTTCATCATCAACTAGTAGTAAATGTCCAGACATATTTTTTATATTATTTTGTGAATTAAGTAGCCACTAGATTAATCAATGGTCACTATAATTTTAGACTTGATTTGTAAGTTCTTCCGCAGATTATGCAGCGATCAACAATCTATTCTCTATTTCATGATAAGACCTTAGAAAAAAGGATGCTTTCCTTTGGATTTCCTAAAAATCTAAGCGATCGCCTGCAATCAATTAGAAAATGGGTGACATATATCCAATCAGGAAATTTCCGTAATCCCGTAAGCGATGCTGAATATTTACATGATTTATGTGTAGATGTTTTAGGTTATCGATCGCCATTTATTGATAGTAATAAAACATGGGAATTAGAGTTTACCCCAACTACAGCCCTAGGATTTTTTGGAGGATTAGCTAATTATGTATTAGTAGAAGTATTTATAGGTGATATTCAAACTAAACCACAGATAAATTATGAAACAACTGCATGGATTATAGTTACTGATTATAAATATATTCGCCTCTACGCTCGCCATAGAATTCAGGCATTTTATGAGCAGTTTGAATTAGAAAATTTAATTACTAATGCCGATGATCTCAAGCGGTTTTATTTTATGCTTTGTCGTCGTACATTATTAGCGGCAAATTTTCAAGAACAGTCTCGATTATCTAAGCTATTAATTGAATCAGAAGAACTAGTTCAAGAGGTAATAAATAACTTTTATCAGCAATATCATAAAATTCGTGGGCAATTAATTAAGGATTTCTCCTATCGCTTGCAGTTATTAAGTTCTACTACCACAAATTTAGATTCAGAATTAAATTTAGAACAACCAGAAATTGATTTAATGGCGATCGCTAAAACTCAGAAACTTTTAAATCGCATTATATTTATTACCTACTGCCAAGATCATAAACTATTACCCACTCAGTTGATGCTAGATGCCTATGAATTTTCTAATCCCTATATTAATCAGCCAATTTGGGAAAACTATAAGGCTATATTTAGTTGGATCAATAAAGGAAATATGCGCCAATCGGTCTTTGGCTATGGGGGCAGTTTATTTGAATATGATCAGATTTTAGATGAACTCCTATTTGTTGGTGATGAACTATGTCGGCAGATTAAGGAATTAACTAGATTTGATTTTGACAATGATATTTATGGTTTAGCGATCGCCTATATTTTAGAAGAACTCAATAAAGATTTAGTACTAAAAAATCAATCTTTAACTAAGCGCAAAAAGCTCAAGTATCCAACAAAAATTTTACAAATGTATGAATCAATTG
>CASBQR010000069.1 GCA_949127865.1 Synechococcales cyanobacterium PMM_0082 | reverse complement strand
TGGAACATTGGTTAAGAAAACATTGAGTACACGTACCCATATTTGTAAATGTGGCTGTGTATTAGATAGAGACTTAAATGCTGCACTGAATATACTGGCTATTGGATTAAAAAATACGGCAGGGCATACCGAAATTTCTACGCCTTTGGATGAGTCCAACCTCTGCCAAATAGATGTAAGTCTATCTGGTAAGTTGTCTCGTTGAATTAGGAATCCCCGTGCTTTATCACGAGGAGTGTCAAAATAGAAACTGAGGATCAAAGCCCAAATTTTGATCACCAACAAGGCATTTATCTGCTGGTTAAACCACTGTCAATATAAATATTTTTCAATAAATCAATCAACTTAGATTAATCCTATGGCAAAAATGCAAGATATTTGGAATTTTTTCCGACTATATCGAAGTGCTTCCATATTCAGTATTACTGCTACCAGTATCTTTGAAGTAATTGATTTAGCTGTACCCTATACAATTGGGCAAATTCTCAACGTTTTATCAGAACAGCCTCCAGATCGGTTAATCAAAAATATGATAGCTACAGCATCTGGCATTACAGGCATTCCCGAAGAAAAGCCACTGATGCTAGGGGTATTACTAAGTATTATTTTTGTGGTATCTGTAGTGCGGGCTCCGATTCAACCTTGGATTGGGGCATGGTTTCACTGGGGTATTGCCCTTAGAGCTAGAAGAGATGGCGCGCAAAAGGCATTAGCAAAAATTTTGACTTTACCTTTAGAATTTTACGATGAAAATAACCCTGGTCGCATTGCGGGGAGAGTGGCAAGGGGCTTAGCTAACTTAACATGGACATATCCAGAAATTGCTGGACAGATGATTCCGAAATTATTCCGAATCTTAGGAATCTTTGTCATGATTTTGTTAGTAGATTGGCGGATAGCGATCTTTTTTATAATTTCGTTTCTTTTTATCCTAAATTTTAGTTTTCGTAATCTCAAGCGGTTGATCGATAAAGAGGAATTGCTTGATAAACATCAGGAAAATACCGAGAGCCGCACTTCAGAAATTATTACTAATATCAAAACTGTAAAAGCCTTTGCCAGTGAAGCTGCGGAAATGAAACGACTGAATAATCGCCTAAATCGAGAATTAAAAGTGGTTTTATATGATGTTCACCTTGGTTATGTCAGGTTGGGAACACAACAACGCACAATTGTCCAATCCTGTGTATTTACAGTTTTAGTATGGACTCTGATTGCCACTGTGCAAGGGCAGATCTCCATTGGACATTTTGTAACTGTACTCACAATTTCTGGTATGGCTTATTCAGAATTAGAGCCAATTAGCACTCTAGGTGAAGTTTTTGCCCGTCGCTATGCTTCTATGCTCAGATTTCAAGAATTTATGCACTTACCCGTGGGCAGGGAGTCAGATAGCATCAGTATTGCTGGCATAGATCGTTCTAAACCCTACAAATTTACGGGCAAAGTTGAGTTTTCTAATGTCAGCTTTAGGTATAATCCCCAAAACCCCGTTTTACAAGATATTCAGCTATTAATCGAACCCTATCAAACTGTGGCATTAGTTGGGCGATCGGGATCGGGCAAATCTACCCTAGTCAAGTTGCTGTTTCGTTATTTTGAACCTAATCAGGGATGTATTTTGATTGATGGCGAAAATATTCGAGACTTAAATATTTCAGGTTATCGCAAACGCTTGGCGATCGTGCATCAGGAGGTGGATGTATTTAATGGTAGTCTTTATGAAAATCTGATTTATGGTAATGATAAGGCTACTTTTGAACAGGTAGAGGCTGCCTGCCGCATTGCAAAAGTTGACGAAGTGATTAGGCTTTTGCCTCAGGGCTACAATACCCTGATCGGAGAAAGAGGAGTTAGGCTTTCGGGCGGGCAACGCCAAAGATTAGGAATTGCCAGAGCATTGTTAGTAGAACCAGACGTATTGATTTTTGATGAGGCGACTTCTAGCCTAGATTACGAATCAGAGCGGGCAATTCAGTTGGCAATGCAGGAATTGCAAGGTACTAGAACCATGATTATTATTGCCCATAGGCTGAGTACAGTGCGGGAGGCTGATAAAATTGTTGTCCTAGATCAGGGCAGAATTGCTGAGGTTGGCAGTCATCAAGAACTATTAGAAAAGCATGGGATCTACCACCGTCTACATTCTTTGCAAGAATCTCCTAGTTTTATTTAGGTTATACTTCCATAATCATCAATTCACATCAATAGTCATCATATTCGCAACTCAATATGACAAACGAAACTGACAAACAATATATGCGTAGAGCAATCCAAATGATGCGCGAAGCGGGAGTGGTAACTAAAACAGGTGGTCCCTTTGGTGCCGTAATTGTCAAAGATGGGGAGATTATTGCCGTCAGTGGTAATAGTGTTATTCGTGACAACGATCCCACAGCCCATGCTGAAGTAAATGCTATTCGCTTGGCTTGTAAAAATCTAGGAACTTTCGATCTGTCTGGGGCAGTGATGTATAGCAGTTGCGAATGTTGCCCAATGTGTTATTCCACATCCTATTGGGCAAGAATTTCCAAAATCTACTATGCTGCGAGTTGGAGTGATTATGACGATATTTTTGACGATACCAATATTAATATCGATATAGCTAAGCCTTATCCTGAAAGACAACTGGCTCCAGAACAAATTCTTCAAGAAGAAGCCCAAGCAGTTTGGCAAGAATTTAGAGAAATGCCTGATGGCGCTCGTTATTAAGCTCGGTAATTTTCAAACTTTAGATATTCATAGGAAATATTCTAAAAACTTCCACAATTGCCAAAAGGATAATAACTATGGTAGCCAGTGCGATCGCTTGCTGCTTTTTTGTGCCTTTTCCTTGTAGCCATTGTTGATAAACTCTACTAACCCACGGTACGGCAATCCAGCCCGTAAAGGCAACACTACAAGTATTGGCAAAAAGCATCCAAGTTGGAAAGTCAATGTAAGAAGGACGATGCAGCAGAATGCCAAAAATCATAACCGTTGGATATAAAACTAGCAAAACCAGTAAGTTAATTTTCCACACGGGAGAGGGTTTTGTGAGATTACGACTGAGCCAACGGGAGTAGCCTTCGGAATTAACATTTCCCTCAAATTCATAGCCAGTATTTTCTGCTGCCTGTAATAAATTTCGCCGTTCTTTGCTATCAATCCACTTTAAGCAGTTTTCAGCCGTGTCGAAACGTAGTGAAGTCTCAAAAATTAGAATATCTCCCTCCTGCACTCCCTCATTTATAAGTGCGGGGATATCTTCACTGATAAAACCTTCGTAGTTCATAACCATCTTGCGGAGGTGTGCCTGAGATTCCAGAAATTGTCCACGCCTTAAAGGATCTACTCGGTGAGTGAAATGGTATTCAAAATATTGATCGAAGGATTGTGCTAATGCTGGATTAGAATCCATAGTCCTTTACATTAAGTGGATCGCCTTTGATCATTTTTGCATCTATGGCTAATTGCTATAGATAATTGCTAGGAAAGCTTAACTTTTTCTAAATGGTTACAAATTTCTAAGATTCTGAGCCAAGAATATTTGGCATAGGGATAAAAGTTAACTATGATGGTAAATAACCCAAAATTATCAAGGCTCCGTCTATGTTATCAGCCTATCGTAATCATGTTAGCGATCGCTTACAATTAGGAGATATTCCTCCCTTACCACTTACACCACAGCAAACCTCTGAACTTTGCGAGCTTTTACAAAACCCTCCTACTGGTGAAGAAGCATTTTTAGTAGAATTATTGACCGATCGCATCTCCCCTGGGGTTGATCCAAGTGCCTATATTAAAGCAGGGTTTTTGACGGCGATCGCTAAGGCTGAATTATACTCTCCTCTAATCTCACCATCCCAAGCTGTAGTGCTTTTAGGAACCATGGTTGGTGGCTATAACGTGCATTCTTTAATTGAACTACTCTCCTATGAAGGTTTAGAAGAATTAGCAGCACAAGCATTGAGTAAGACTCTACTAGTATTTGACGCTTTTAATCAAGTCTTAGAACTATCCCAAACTAATCCATTTGCCAAACAAGTCATAGATGCGTGGGCTGCCGCCGCATGGTTTACAGATAGACCATCCCTCGCCGAAAAGATTACTGTTACTGTGTTTAAGGTGTCTGGAGAAACTAATACCGACGATCTTTCTCCTGCTTCCCAAGCCTTCTCTCGCCCCGACATTCCCCTTCATGCCTTGAGTATGCTAGAGAGTAAGATGCCAGAGGGATTAATAACCATTGAAGAATTAAAGAAGTTAGGTTATCCCCTTGCCTACGTTGGTGATGTGGTTGGCACTGGATCTTCCCGCAAATCAGCGATTAATTCTGTTCTGTGGCACATTGGGCATGATATTCCTTTTACTCCCAATAAAAGAGCTGGTGGTGTAATTCTCGGTGGAGCGATCGCCCCAATTTTCTTTAATACCGCCGAAGATGCAGGGGCATTACCAATTCAATGTGATGTCACCCATCTCGAAACTGGCATGATTATTGATATCTACCCCTACGCAGGCAAAGTTATAGATCATACTACAGGACAGACTCTTAGCACTTTTAGCCTTGCTCCGATTACGATCGCCGATGAAGTCAAAGCAGGGGGGAGAATTCCCTTAATTATTGGTCGAAGTTTGAGCGATCGGACTCGCCACGCCCTTGGAATAGAAACCAGTGATTTATTTATCCGTCCTTTGCATCCCAAAGATTCAGGCAAAGGATTTACACTTGCCCAAAAAATGGTGGGTAAAGCCTGTGGAGTCAATGGAATTAGACCTGGAGTTGCCTGCGAACCTATTACCACTACCGTCGGTTCTCAAGATACTACTGGACCGATGACCCGTGATGAACTGCAAGAGCTTGCCTGCTTGGGATTTAGTGCTGATTTGGTATTACAAAGCTTCTGTCATACGGCTGCCTATCCTAAACCCATAGATGTTAAAACCCATAAAGAACTTCCTTCCTTCTTCTCTGAACGGGGCGGCGTAGCTCTGCGTCCGGGAGATGGTATTATTCACTCTTGGCTCAATCGGATGCTGTTGCCTGACACGGTGGGTACAGGTGGAGATTCCCACACCAGATTTCCCATAGGCATTTCTTTTCCTGCGGGTTCGGGTTTAGTTGCCTTTGCTGCCGCTTTAGGAGTAATGCCCTTGGATATGCCTGAATCTGTATTAGTCAGGTTTATAGGTGAAATGCAATCAGGCGTAACCTTACGGGACTTAGTGAATGCTATCCCCTACGTGGCAATTCAAAAAGGACTGCTTACAGTTGCCAAAGAGAACAAAAAAAATATTTTCTCAGGTCGAATTTTGGAAATCGAAGGACTACCTCAACTTAAAGTAGAACAGGCTTTTGAGCTTTCTGATGCTTCTGCAGAACGTTCCGCTTCAGGCTGTACCGTCAAATTAGACAAAGAACCGATCGCTGAATATCTCCGTTCTAATATTGCTCTCATGCAAAATATGATTGCAAGGGGTTATCAAGATGCGAAAACCCTCACACGTCGCATCGCTAAAATGCAAGTATGGTTAGATAATCCTGTACTTTTAGAAGCTGACTCTGATGCTGAGTATGCGGCGGTAATTGAAATAAATCTGGATGAAATCAAAGAGCCAATTGTCGCTGCTCCCAATGATCCTGATAATGTCAAATTACTTTCAGAAGTAGCTGGCGATCCAGTGCAGGAAGTATTCATCGGTTCTTGTATGACTAATATCGGACATTATCGTGCCGCCGCTAAAGTATTGGAAAACGAACCTCCTGCCAGTGTGCGCCTCTGGATTTGTCCGCCCACCCGCATGGACGAATATCAACTTAAACAGGAAGGGGTTTATAGTACCTTTGGTTTAGCAGGTGCCAGAACTGAAATGCCAGGTTGTTCTCTATGTATGGGGAATCAGGCACGAGTTGGCGATAATACTACGGTGTTTTCTACTTCTACGCGCAACTTCAATAATCGCATGGGCAAGGGGGCAAGGGTCTATTTAGGCTCAGCCGAATTAGCTGCGGTCTGTTCGCTTTTGGGTCGCATTCCCACGGTAGAAGAATATTTAGAAATTGCTACTAAGAAGATTAATCCCTTTGCTAGCGATCTCTATCGTTATCTCAACTTTGACCAGATTGAAGGCTTTTTAGAAGAAGGGAGAATTATTCCTTTAGATCAAATGCCAAGAATCGAGGATATTTTGGGTATGCCAGTTAAGGCTTGATGGGAGTGGATGGGGGAAATCGCAGTTCCATATAAAACTCTATTTTCCCCATTCAATATGTTCATTAATATTAAAATCCTCAAACGTTTGAAGAATTATTTCGCAAAAAGCTTTTAGTTCTTCATTATGTTCTTTTTTAGACAGTTCATATAAGCGAATAAACATCTTTTTGCCAGTCTCAGTTTGTTTGAGATTTTTCTTGAGAAAATTGTGTTGACTACATAAAGTCTGACCATTTTCAATCATAGCTAAACCTCCCATATCCTTGGGTTTGATATGATCAACATGTAATTCTGCCCCATTTTCTTGACTAGCACCACAAATTACACATTTGTAGCCATCACGCTTTAATATTTTATCCTTCTGGGCAACCGTAAAATTTTTTTTAATTTTCATCTTATAAAAGCAACTACTATTTTTTGAAATGACTGATAAAATACTTTAGAG
>CASBQR010000068.1 GCA_949127865.1 Synechococcales cyanobacterium PMM_0082 | reverse complement strand
GCTTTTTCTATCTCCGCTCGGCTGATATTTTTCATACCCTATATCTTTAGCCCTTTTTAGCCCTTTGTTCTGTATCTTTTGCTCCCTAATCCTTCTTTTTATCCTGTGTAGTTACCTAAATTACAAAATTAACCAGTTTGCCTGGCACAGCGATCGCTTTCTTAATTTCCTTCCCTTCTAAATATTTCTGTGCCACTTCAGAGTTACGAGCATACTCTTCTAAAGCCGCTTTATCCGACCCTGATGGGACTTGAATACTGCCCCGCACTTTGCCATTAATTTGAATTACCAACGTAATCTCATCCACAACTAAGGCACTAGGATCATGCTCTAGCCAAGGATGAGTCAGAATGCAATCTTGGTAGCCAAGCGTAGACCAAAGTTCTGAAGCAATATGCGGAGCAAAAGGAGCCAACAGGATCAGCAAGGTCTCCAGTCCTTCCACAAAAGTAGTGGAGGCTTTATCGGAAGTATCTTGCAGAGCATTATTCAGTTTCATCAACTCGGAAATTGCGGTATTTAGTTGATAGTCGCCTGTTAGATCTTCGGTGATTTCTTTAATTGCTGTATGAATTGCCCGTTTGAGATTTTTATTAGGTACATCGCTAATAGTTGGCTTTACGTCAATGAATTCTGTTATTAATCGCCAGATTCGATTTAAGAATCGCCATTGCCCTTCTACATCTGCTTCATCCCATTCTAAATCCTTTTCGGGAGGAGCCTTGAATAGAACGAACATTCGCATTACATCCGCTCCGTATTTAGAGATTACTTGCTGGGGAGATACGCCATTACCCTTGGATTTAGACATGGTGGCATAACTGACTTCTAAAGGTTCGCCCGTTTCTGGATCGCAAGGATCAGCAGGATTAACTAAATCAGAGGAAATCCATTTAGCTTTACCTTCCTTTTTTGGGTTGCTATAGGTTAAACCCTGCACCATCCCTTGAGTTAGAAGTCTTTGGAATGGCTCATCAAAATTTAAGAGTCCGCGATCGCTCAAAACCTTGGTAAAAAACCGAGAATAAAGTAAATGCAAGATTGCGTGTTCAACTCCACCCACATACTGATCTACAGGCATCCAATCGTTTACCTTTTCCTTTGTAAATGCTTCTTTAGGATTTTTAGCATCAGTAAATCGCAAATAGTACCAAGAGGAGTCAATAAAGGTGTCCATTGTATCGGTTTCCCGTTTAGCATCCGTACCGCACTTCGGACATTTGACATTTACCCAACTTGCTAATTGTGCCAAAGGTGAACCGCCTCTCCCAGTTAGTTCGACATTATTGGGTAACTCTACGGGTAAATCTTGATCGGGAACAGGCACAATACCGCACTTGGGGCAATGAATAATGGGAATCGGACAACCCCAATACCGTTGACGAGAAATCAACCAATCTCTGAGTCTGTATTGGATTCGAGCTTTCCCCCAACCTTCCGCTTCGGCATACTTAATGATTTCGGTTTTAGCTATAATTGAATCCAGTCCATCAAAGCGATCGCTATGGATCATCATTCCTGCTTCGGTATAGGCAGATTGCAATTCTTTTAGTTCCGTTTCTGCTTTAGGAGTAATAACCTGCTGAATAGTTAAGCCGTACTGATTCGCAAAGGCAAAGTCCCGCACATCATGGGCAGGAACTCCCATCACTGCTCCCGTGCCATACTCAAACAATACATAATCAGCAATCCAAATGGGAATCTTTTGATTTGTGAATGGATTAATGGCATATCCCCCTGTAAAGACTCCTTTTTTCGGTTTATCTTCGGCTGTGCGATCAATTTCGCTAATACTAGCTACGGACGCAACAAATGCTTCTACCTCTATTTTTTGCTCTGGTGTAATAAGCTCCTGTACTAAGGGATGCTCAGGGGCGAGTACCACATAGCTGACCCCATAGACTGTATCAGGACGGGTAGTAAAGACTGTAATTTTTGCTTCCGATGTGGTTAAGGGGAATGTTAGCTCTGCGCCGATAGATTTGCCAATCCAGTTTGCCTGCATGGTTTTTACCCGTTCGGGCCAGTGGGGAAGTTGATCCAAATCCTGTAGTAAGCGATCGGCGTAATCAGTAATTTTAAAGAACCATTGGCGGAGTTTCCGTTTTTCTACCTTTGCGCCCGATCGCCAAGATCGACCATCACTATCTACCTGTTCATTTGCCAAAACCGTTTGATCGATAGGATCCCAATTAACAGTCGCTTCTTTTTGATATGCCAAACCCGCATCTAAAAATTCTAAAAATAACCACTGTGTCCAATGATAATAATCGGGCGCACAGGTAGCCAATTCTCGATCCCAATCATAGGAAAGTCCAATTTCCTGAAGTTGCGATCGCATTTGAGCAATATTCTGAAATGTCCATTTAGCAGGATGAGTATTTCGATCAATCGCCGCATTTTCCGCAGGTAACCCAAAGGCATCCCAGCCCATAGGATGAAGCACTCGATAGCCATTCATTCGTTTAAATCGAGCGATCGCATCAGTAATTGTATAATTCCTCACATGCCCCATGTGTAGACTGCCCGATGGATAGGGAAACATGGAAAGAGCATAAAATTTAGGGCGATCGTCTGGCTTTGGAGTTTGATCTAATTGCTGCTCTGCCCAGACTTTCTGCCACTTTGGTTCTATGGCTTGAGGATTATATTTACTCGTTTCCATCGGAAATTTATACTTTAGGTT
>CASBQR010000067.1 GCA_949127865.1 Synechococcales cyanobacterium PMM_0082 | reverse complement strand
TTCTCAGGGAAAACACCATCTTTAGGATGCAGATATACTTGATCGCCATTAGGAAATTCACGCCAAACTTTATAATTGCTGATTTTAAAAGTACGTAATTGACGACCTAATGCTAGAGCTTGCTCTTTTTTGGCAAGGTATAACAGGTTATCACCTTGGTTCATAGTGGCGGCTCCACCAGTAGGCATTTCAAATACTTGTTCCTTGGGGCTATTCCAAGTAATCAAATACTTTTCTTCTAGATAGGCGGAAGCTAGTAATCCACCAGTACTGCCACCCCAAATAGGAGTCTTACCTGAAGGCTTAGTGGTGGGTACACCTTGCACGGCAGGAGCATTGGGTAGTTCAGGGACGGTAATATCCATCATAGCTTGAGGGACTTTAGTTTCTTGGGGTGTATCTTCGGGCATTTATTTTAATCTCCAAGTTTATAGAAACTTTGTTTCTTATCTAGAAGCAAACATATCACTAATGCCTACCCCCACTTCAATAGAACTTAATGATCCTTTACTTACTATCCTTAAAAATTAGAGCCGTAGCCCCAAAATTGCTAAATCCCTCTCCACCTGATCTAACTCTGCCACTTTAGGTAAAAAACCCCATTGCGTAAATCCAAAATGCTTAAACACTTTGAGGCTAGGTTGATTATGACCAAAAATAAATCCCAGTAATGTCGATATACCTAAACTAGGGCTATTTTCAATTGCATGGGCAAGTAAAAGTTTACCTAATGCTTGGTTTTGAAAATCTGGATCAATATATATACTGACCTCGGCGGTTTTGTGATAGGCAATTCTGCCATAAAATGGTTGTAAGCTGAGCCAACCTAAAATTTGAGAATTTTGATCTTCATTTAAATTTTCTATAACCCAAATGGGGTGACTTTCAGAATTATGACTAAAAAACCAACTTCTTTGACTAAATACTGATACGGGTTCTAGGTCGGCAGTGGCAATGCGATCGGGAATGGCAGCATTATAAATTTGCACGATCGCCTCTAAATCATTTTCTTGAGCTTCACGAATTTGGTTCACAGATTTATATATTTCAAAATTTTGCCTGAAATCTTAATTAAATAGTTTGGCTCTACGGGGATCAATTTAGCTTAGGTTAGGCTATTCAGTACACATATCAAGAAATAAAGTAACCTGTGAATATGTCAAAACAAAGCTTTGGGTTAATTGGTCTTGCCGTTATGGGCGAAAATCTTGCCCTCAATATCGAACGTAATGGTTTCTCGATGTCTGTCTATAATCGCAGTCGGGAAAAGACAGATACATTTATGGCAACAAGGGCTGCGGGTAAAAACTTCAAAGCCGCTTTCAGTATCCCTGAATTTGTCGAGTCTTTAGAAAGTCCGCGCAAAATTTTAATTATGGTTAAAGCTGGCGCTCCAGTTGATGCCGTAATTTCCGAGCTAAAGCCCTTGCTCGATCCAGGAGATATTATTATTGATGGTGGTAATTCCCTCTTTACCGATACCGATCGCCGCACCATTGAACTCGAAAAAGATAAACTGCAATTTATCGGCATGGGTGTAAGTGGTGGCGAAGAAGGAGCATTAAATGGACCGAGCATGATGCCAGGTGGTCAAAAAAGTGCCTACGCCGAAATCGAACCAATTGTTACTAAAATTGCCGCTCAAGTTGATGATGGAGCCTGTGTTACCTACATTGGACCTGGTAGTGCAGGGCATTACGTCAAGATGGTGCATAACGGCATTGAGTATGGTGATATGCAGTTAATTGCCGAAGCTTATGATCTACTTAAAACTGGTTTGGGCATGGAAGCAGCAGAACTCCATGAAACTCTTGTGGCGTGGAATTCCACGGAATTAGAATCGTTTTTAATTGAAATTACCGCCGATATTTTTACTAAGATTGATGAAGAAACAGGCGAACCCTTAGTTGAAAAAATTCTAGACAAAGCGGGACAAAAGGGAACAGGAAAATGGACTGTAGAAAGTGCCTTTGATCTTGGTGTTCCAATTCCTACCATGATTGCCGCCGTTACCGCCAGAGTTGCATCTTCCTATAAAACCGAACGCATAGAAGCAGCTAAGATTTTAGGTAATGTTACGGGTTCTTATACAGGCGATCGCCTAGAATTTATTAATGCAGTTCGAGATGCTCTCTATTGTTCTAAAATTTGTTCCTATGCCCAAGGTATGGCGTTACTAGGTACTGCTTCTAAGGTCTATAACTATGAACTGAACCTAGCGGAAATTTCCCGAATTTGGAAGGGCGGCTGCATTATTCGAGCAGGCTTCCTCGATAAAATTAAACAAGCCTATCTACGTAATCCTGAACTAAAGAACTTACTCATCGATCCAGACTTTACCCAAACCATCTTAACCAAGGAATTAGCTTGGCGTTTAGTGGTACAAGCTGCCGCTAAGTTGGGAATTGCTGTTCCTGCCTTTAGTGCGTCCCTGAGTTATTTTGATAGCTATCGTCGCGATCGCTTACCGCAGAATCTCACCCAAGCTCAAAGAGATTACTTTGGTGCCCATACCTACGAGCGCATAGATAAGCCTGCTGGGGAATTTTTCCATACAGAATGGACAAAGTAGAAGGTGATTATCCCTCTAGTTCAGATTTCATCCGTTCTAGGGTAAGGTTCATTTGCTCAAACATTTGTTGTGGAGTTAGGCCAAAATTACCTAGTTGGGTCTGCATTTGCTTCATAGTCATTTGTGCCATAAAGTCGTCAGATAGCTCAAATCTTTTGGTAAAAATTGCAAACCGATCCATCATCTCTTCCATTTTGTTGATGAATAATTTTTTACCTTCGCGATCAAATCTCCCGTAACTACTACCCAACTCCATCAGGGCTTGATAATCTTGAAATAGATTACGAGCCTCCTGCTGTACTATGTCAGAATCAAAAAATCCCATAATTAATTACTTTATTTTTTAATTTTAGTAATTGCATTAATCAGTGTGTCAGATTCATCTGTGCCGCCAATATTTTGATGCTTGGCTAGGTTGGAGATATCTAGACCAGTTTCGCCAATGAGATAGGTGATTTGGGCATCGGGGGCAAGGGAAATAATGTCACCATGAGCAAGTTCGTAGGTGGCAACCTTAGTATTGCCGTTGATCACAACTCCATTAACACTGGGTTTTCCTGATAGGTCCCCATCAATAATACGGTAAAGGTGAGTACCTGCTATATTTCCAGGTATTCTCAGTAATATGGCGTGCTGACGGGAGACGTACTTAGAGTTAATACTAATATTATTGTTAATATCTCGACCAACGGTATATTTAAGCTCCTTGAGAGCCACTTTTCTAGTGCCTTTGGTGTCTGTGATTAGCAGAGTATGAGTGCTGGGGGTCTCTTTCATTTGATACTGAATTTACAGTTACATTCTAGTATGGCATGACAGCAAGCTATACGAAATTTAAGCTTAGCGTTATTGTATTGACTTCGGACACCAAATTAAAGATGATGGTGCTGAACTTTAGAGATAGACTTACTTTTGCAGAAGGTTTAACTTCCTGTCATCCCTCGACAGAGATAGTTTAGGGAAGTCTCAAGGCAATTTGATTATCTGATTTTATCTTAACGCACATCTTGATCATGCTTGATGCTGATTTGATCTTGAGTTGAGCCTTGTAAATACGTTACGGATTGCTAAATCTTGGGTTTTAGACTATTAGTTTAGTTTTTGAACCTGCTTCTGTTTTTGTGACTTCGATTAGGGTACTAAATGCTTCTTTGAGTTGGGGGATATGGGTAATCACAAGAATACAAGCAAAGTCTGGGGCGATCGCATTTATAGCAGATAGCAGGCGATCGCAACCTTCAGAGTCTTGGGTGCCAAAGCCTTCATCAATTATTAAAGTTTGGAGGTTTCCGCCTAGGCGTTGGGCAATAATCCGTGAGAGTGCTAATCTAATGGCAAAATTAATCCGAAACACTTCCCCACCTGAGTAGGTTTCGTAGGGGCGAGTGCCACGACTGTCGGCAATTTCAATGTCTAGAGTGTCTATGACTTTGTCGGCTTTTTTGCCCGCTTTTTGAGTGATAAATCTGACATTAAGTTGATAGTTGGTAAGGGTGGAGAGAATTCTATTTGCCTCGGCTTCAATTTGGGGGAGCATAATTTCAATCATTAAGGCTTGAATGCCATTTTTGCCGAATGCTTGTTGTAGTTCTTGGTGGATGATCTGACGTTTTTGGGTTTGGCTAATTTGGTGGCTAACTTCTTGATTTTGGTGTAAAAGTTGTTGTTGCTGAATTGCGGCGGCTTGCAGGCTACCGATTCCACCAATTAGTTTGTCCATTTGCGATCGCCTAGTTGATGCTATGTTTTGGAGATCTTGAATTTGATTTAATGGATCAATATTTTCGGTAAGAGCGGTTTGGAAGGAGTGAATTGAGGAGTTAATACTTTGCAGTTCTAGGGTGCGATCGCTAATTAGTGCTTGATTTTGTTGGAGTTCAGCTAATAGGTTTGGGTATTGCTGTTGAGCTAAATTTAATTCTTGATATTGGAGTAAGTATGGTTGAGCTTGTTCTTTTTGAGTTCTAAGCTGTTGATGTTGCTGGGAATTGTAGTTGATTTGCTCTAGGATGCGATCGCATTTTTCTAGATGTTGTTGGAGCTCTAGGTCAATGATATTTGTTTTAAGACGGTGGGCTAGGCTTTGAGCGATCGCTTGGAGTTCAGGAATTTTAACAGATAGATTTTCACTCTGACGTTTAGCATTTTTTAGTTCATTAAATTTGACTTCTGCCCACCGCCATCTTTCTACTTCACCACGGCACAGGGCATGATTCTTTTCATCATAGTTAAGGTTACTGAGGCTAGTTTCTAATAATTGCAATTCGGCTTGGGCATCGGGGCAGAAGCTGTGGATAGATAGTTGATATTGAAGACTTTGAATCTCTTGCTCTAATTCTTGAAGTCTTTGTTCTGCCTGTTGGTTAGACTTAATCTGTGCCTCCAGATTTCCTTTTTTTTGGATTAGGGAATTTAACTGTTCAAGCTCAACTTTAAGATGGCGATATTCATCTCTAAGGACTTGAATTTCACATTCGGAAACTCCTTGTTGTTCTTTAATTAACCATAGTTCAGACTGTAATTCTTGGTAGGAAATTTGGTGTTTCTTTTCAATTAAGAGCAAGTGGCTTTGATCTAAGGGGCGATCGCACACAGGGCAGGGAGTGTCAGGCTGTTGGAGTTCCTGAGATTTAGTATGGTGATCTTGAATACGCTGTTCACATTCTATTTGTCTTTCTTTGAGTTGGTTCAGAAAATCTCTTCTTTCCAAGCCTTTTTCATGGACTCGTTGTTGATACACTTGCTTTTTTTCAAGGTTTTTAATTTGTTGGATGAGATTTTGGAAGGTTTGCGATAAATCTATCTGAGCTTGAGCTTTTAATTGCTGTTGCTGTTTCTGAAGTTGGGTAAGTTGGGCATGAATTTGAGCAATTTCTTGATCAATAGTTCTTTGTAAAATTTGGCGGCGTTGCAAAAGGGGAGATGACTTGATTTGTAATTCTTCAATTTGTTGCAGCTTAATTCTTGCCTGTTGCAGTTGAGCGATCGCTGCTTCAATTTCTAGGGCTTTATTTAAAATATTTTGTAGGTCTTGCTGTTGCTGAATTAAAGATTCTAGCTGCGCTTGATAATGCCGTAGAGTCCCATTTAGCTCACTTTTAATCTCGGCTAATTGTTGTTGAT
>CASBQR010000066.1 GCA_949127865.1 Synechococcales cyanobacterium PMM_0082 | reverse complement strand
ATCTTGTTCAGGTGGGGCGGGAATTAGAATTTTATCAGGGGCAGTTTTTTGCATTTGGTGAATTATCCCTGCCTCGGTCACAACTATAAATGTGGAATAGGGTTGATTTTGGACATATTTAAGCAGGGCTGTAGTCGAGCCTACATAGTCAGCGTGTCTAAGAACTGAGGTTTCACATTCAGGGTGGGCGATAATTTGGGCTTCGGGGTTGAGTTGTTTTAATGCCACTAACTTCCGTTCTGAAAATATTTCATGTACCATACAACTGCCTTGCCACAGTACTAAATCTCGTCCTGTTTGCTTGCTCACATATCTGCCTAGATTGCGATCGGGAGCAAAGATAATCGGCTGATCCTTAGGAATTTGGTTAACTATAGATACGGCATTGGCACTGGTACAAATAATGTCACTCATCGCCTTAATTTCCGCCGTGCAGTTGATATAGGACACAACTAGGTGATCGGGATGTTTAGCCTTAAATGCGGCAAACTCTTTAGGAGGGCAACTATCAGCAAGAGAACATCCTGCCATGAGGTCGGGAATTAAAACCTGCTTGAGGGGATTCAAAATTTTTGCGGTTTCTGCCATGAAATGCACCCCCAAAAATACAATCACATCAGCATCGGTTTGGGCTGCCATTTGTGATAAGCCCAGAGAATCTCCAAGGTAGTCGGCAACATCTTGTAAATCAGCATCTTGATAGTAGTGTGCCAAGATCACCGCATTCATTTCTCGTTTTAACTCAGCGATCGCTTTGAATAGATCGAGGGGCATCTCTAAGGAGTTTTGGGGATTGGGAAATTTAGTAAGAGTTGCAAACATAACGACCTCTTTAGGGCTGGGAAGTTTTATTGATGTAATAGTAATTTTAACTATTATCTTATATTAAATTATGGTGAAAATTACTAAAATCTAAAAAATCTTCCTACTCTACTCCCAAGACTTCCTAAAACCCATGTCTGATTAATCTGTAGCTGTAAATTTCCTGAATTGATTTGATTTAGTTGTAATGATAAAACCCTCGATCTCTTATTTGAAATTTGGAGCAAATAGGTTTAATATTCCAAGGCAACTCCCAAAACATTAGTTTGTGAGGAAATACGATGGAGTATTCTCAGTTTAGTTATACTTCCTTTCGTACTTGGGGCTAGATTCAATGTCAAAAAAACAAATTTTTACTAGGATGGCATTGGGAATTTCCTCAACCTTAGCGACTGCGTATATAGGAATTTCCGCATTTGCAGCCTACACTTTATCACTTCCTAAACGGTTTTTTACTCCTGAAGCAGTTTCCGTTTTTACTTATCCTCCTGAAGATGTGGAGCTAACTACTAGGGATGGAGTCAAGATTTCTGGTTGGTTTGAGCGATCGCCCATCCAATTAAAAAACGCAAATAGTAATAAAGTCTTACTTTTAGTCCATGGCATGGGTACCAGTCGGACTAAGGAGTTTGGGGGTAAGTTTCCCGAATTTGTGGCAGCTATGGGAAAGCAGGGTTTTAATATCTTAATGATCGATTTACGGGGACATGGCAAAAGTGGCGATGGTAGATTTACCTTTGGGTTGGTGGAAAGAAATGATGTCTTGGCGGCGATCGCTTGGTTAAATCAAAAAGGTTTTAAGCCTAATCAAATAGGGGTTTTAGGGGTTTCCTTAGGAGGAGCTAGTGCTATGGGGGCAGTTGCTGAAAATCGGTCCGCAGTAGGGGCATTAGTCACCGATGGCATGTTTGCTGAAGTCTATCCTATTATTAAACAGGAATGGCAATCCTCTTCAGGACTTCCCGATTTCTTTCTGCCATCAACATTAGCCATTGCTCACTTGATTACAGGCTATGACTTAGGAGCATCTAAACCCGTAGAGGAAATTAAAAGACTGAGCGATCGCCCCATTTTTATTATTCACAGCGAGCTTGAGTATTTTATTCCCATTAGCAATGCTCTTGCCCTCACATCTGCGGATCCAAATGCCGAATTTTGGAAAACTACAGTAAAAGAACACGCGCGCAACTATAATGCTGACCCGAAAGATTATGTAAAGCGAGTTACAGAATTTTTTAATCGTAATCTCAAATGACCAAATGCTAAATTAGTTTAGCAGGACTCAATTAAATCAATAATTGAAGCTTAAAACCCACATTCCGCTCGTAAATGAAGAGTAAAACGCAAGTTCAAAGTTGAAGTAAATTTGTCGAGCGATCGCCTTCCGAAGTTCAAACTTAAACCTAACCAAGCTCAAACTTGAAGTAAATTATTCGAGAGATCGCTTTCTGAATCTAAAACTTAAACCACATCAAGCTCAAAGTTAAAGTAAACTTGTTTGGCAGCAGCACGCATTCCGAAGGTGATCGCCTTCTGAGAATAAACTTGATCTGTCAAACTTGAGATTAAACAATTACAATAACTAAATGCGAATTCAGTTTGACTCTGACAAAGCAGATTCTAACCTTCAAAAACATGGTGTTTCTTTTGAAGAGGGCATTACTGTATTTGATGATCCATTGGCTTTAACTATTCATGACGCTGCCCATTCAGTTGGAGAGTTACGATTTTTAACCATTGGCATAACTTACCAGCAACATCTTGTTGTGATATCACATACCCAAAGAGATGGGTAAGTTCGTTTGATTAGCGCTCGTTTAGCAACACATAGGGAGAGAAAAGATTATGAATCCTAAAATTGAAGTTCAAACCGATAGCGATGAAATGCAACCTGAGTACGATTTCTCAGGAGGCGTTCGAGGTAAATATTTTGCGGCTTACCAACAATCAAAAAATATTGTTGTTCTTGATCCAGATGTGGCGGCTATATTCAGTGATTCTGTTTCCGTAAATGAGGCACTTAGAATGTTGCTTAAGATAACTAATTGTATTCAGGCAGTGCAGATAAAACAAGGTCAAGGTAAATCGGTTGGCTGATCGCCTTCCAAAGCTCAAACTTAAACCACATCAAACTAAAAGTTGGACTAAATAAGCTGAGCGATCGCCCTCTGAGCATGTAAGGGATATCCACTATAATATTCATCAGAATTAAATTCTAACTGGAGATATCAATAATGACACTTGAACAACTTGAAACCGAGGTACTTGCCTTGCCACAAGACTCTCTATTAGAGCTATTCGCGCGAATACTTGAACAATTAGCAAAGACGAACGACATGGATCAAGCAATTCTCAACGAATGGATTGAGGAAGCTGCAACCCGCGATCAAGATCTAATTAGTGGTGAAGTTGTTGGCTATCCTGCAAGTCAAGTATTTTCGGATCTTCGCGCATCTCTCTAGTAGAAATGAAATTTGAAATGATTATTTTTCACCCATTAGCGCAAAAAGAGCTGGCAGATGTAATTAGTTACTATCAAATTCGCAATAAAGAGATTGCAGTAGAGTTTTTGAATACTGTAGAATCATCGACAAATTTACTGGTACGCTATCCAGAAATTGGTTCAAAAGTCCGAGGCTCAATTCGACGCTTTATCATACCTAAATTTTCATATTCTCTTTTATATCGCCTTACAGATAATCAACAAATTTATATTCTGGCATTAGCACATCACAAGCAAAAACCTGATTTCTGGAGTAGTCGCAAATAAGCTCAAAGTTAGGATAAATTTGTTAAGTGATCGCCTTCCAGATCTGATCATGACTAAATAAGCACAGATCGCCTTCCGAAGTTCAAACTTAAACCTTATCAAGATCATAGTTGGACTAAATAAGCTCAGCGATCGCATCCTGAATCTCAAACTTGAGCCTAGACAAAAAGCCATTCTTAAAATTAATTATTTGCTAAAATCAACATTGAATCTAATCTGATTTATGAATAGAGAAACTATTATGCAAATCACAATTACTCTGCCTCAAGATCTCGAACAGGATCTTATGCGCCGTTCAATTCAATTCAATGTTTCCCTTCAAACACTCATTATTAATGCCTTACGCGATTCAAGCGATCTTAATTTTGCACCTGAATGGTCAGATATTATCCTATCCTATACTGGAGTTTCAGACTTTCCTGCCTTTGAGTCCTATCGCGGTGAACTTGTCCCTCCTGAATTGGAGTTATTTTAATGAGATATTTGCTTGATACTTGCGTCATTAGTGACTTTATTAAAGGTAAGTTTGGAACTCAAGCTAAGCTAAAGCAAATACTACCCAGCGAAATCGCTATTTCTAGTATCACAGTTATGGAAATTCGTTATGGTTTAGCTCTCAATCCCCAACGTGCCCAGAAAATTGAACAAGCAATCTCTGTTTTTATTGGTTCTGTAACAATTATCGCTTTTCAAGTAAGTGAAGCTGAAAAAGCAGTTCAGATTCGTGCCATTTTGAAATCTTAAGGACAACCGATTGGTGCTTATGACATCTTGATAGCAGCTACTGGTCTACAGCATAATCTTTTGATGATTACTGCAAATCAGAGAGAATTTGATCGAGTTCCAAATTTGCAAACCGAAAATTGGCGATCGCTTGTCTAAGTAGAATTTAATCATGCCTTAAGCTTCAAGAAAATTGTCAAGCGATCGCCCTCTAAAGAAAAAACTCAAACCTAATCATGTTCAAAGTTTTAGTTAATTTGTGGAGCGATCGCATCCTGAAGTTCAAAGTTAAACCTAATACCAATTTCAGAAATCAATGTGACAGATATAATATAAAAAAAAGCACTAAAAAACTATGGCAGGAACAAGCGGATTAGTTATAGAAGAGAGTAAAGAGCAACTAGAGGGAATGCTAAAAAAAGAAAAGAACCTCAAAATGCAACAAAGGTTACAAGTCTTATATTTAATGCAGTCAGAGAAGATGCCCATACTTACCCTTCCAAATCGGACAGCGCGTAGAAATTATCGTCTTACCCGAATATAGCCGAGTCGAAACAAGCCAAAAACTCAAAGCCTTGTTTAAAAAGACCCAAGCCCTACCCGAAATCAGCGAGATAACTGACGAAGATATTGATGTAGAAATTGGTGCATATCGCCAAGGACAATGAAAGTAATTATCGACACCAATATTTTAGTATCTGCCGCAATTCGCGATCGCGCACCTGAAACAGTTATCCAATTCATAGTCGATAATCCTGAATTTGAATGGATAGTCTCTCTAGAAATTATGACTGAATACATAGCAAACAAAGTCTGCTGTTTAAATTTCGCCAATTCAAATTTGAAGTACGTCAGACTTTGAGCCGATCGCATGGCTGCTAATATGTAAACAACAAGATCGGGAATTTAAACTATGGCGATCGCCCTAAAAATAAAATCAGATTTGCTGCCAGAAAAGCGAGTAACCCTATACGGGCTGACTTGGCAAGCCTACCAACAGATTCTCAATGTTTTACCTCAAACTCGGTCGGCTCGACTTACCTACGATCACGGTACCCTAGAAATTACTATACCCCTAGAAAGTCATGAATTTGCCAGTGAAATGTTTAGCGTTTTCATTAGGATTCTGGTTGAAGAACTTGATTTAAAGCTCAAGTCAATGCGCTCAACTACCCTCGATCGTGAAGATTTGAATCGTGGGGCAGAACCAGATAATGCTTACTACATTCAAAACCAGCCAAAAGTAAAAGGACGTGAGGTAAATCTGAGTATCGATCCGCCACCCGATCTAGTTGTGGAAGTAGATATTACGCACACAGATATTGATAAAAATCGACTCTATGCTGACATGGGTGTACCTGAGTTTTGGCGTTATAACGGTGAGGAATGGTTTATTTATCTGTTGGAAGAGGATGCTTATATTGAAACTTCAAGAAGTGCAACTTTTCCCATAGTCGCTAAAGATGATTTATATCAGTTTTTAGAACAAGCCAAACAGGAAGAGATCATGGCTGGAAAGGCTTTGCGAAATCTTATTAAAGCTAGAATCACTAATTTATAACAACATCTATGACTGAAGTTAATCCCAATTTAGTATGGGCAAATGTTGTTGCCGAGGAACTCTATTATTCAGGCGTAAGAACTATTTGTATTTCCCCAGGTTCTCGTTCTACTCCTTTAGTTCTGGCTTTTGCAGCTTATCGAGAAATTTATCAAGATTTAGAACTTTTGGTGCATATTGACGAGCGATCGGCGGGATTTTTTGCGTTGGGTTTAGCGAAAGTGACAAGAAATCCTGTGGCTTTAGTGTGTACTTCGGGAACGGCGGCGGCGAATTATTATCCAGCGATTATTGAAGCATTTTATAGTGAAATTCCCTTAATAGTTTTGACAGCCGATCGCCCGCCCGAATTAAGAGATTGTGGCGCAGGGCAGACCATCGATCAAATTCAACTGTATGGAAATCACGTTCGCTATTTTTTTGAAGTAGGTTCTCCTAATGTTTCAGATTTTAAGCTTAGATATTTGCGATCGCTCATCAGTCATAGTGTCTCTATAGCTAGAGGTGAGGCACATACATTAGCAGGGGCAGTACATTTGAACTTCGCTTTTGCTGATCCTCTTGTTCCTAGTTCAGAATCCTATTCTTTAGTTAAAAAGGGAATAGATAGAGCTTCTCAAATTCAAACTATTAAAGGGAAAAGTATCTTATCAGATGAGGCGATCGCCCAAATTGCCAACCAAATTAAGAATAGCTCTAAAGGCATAATTGTTGTAGGAATTTATGCAGAAACTTTAGACTTAAATTTTAGAGTTGAATTTACCGCAGCCGTTAAAGCCTTAGCCGCAGTTACAGGGTTTCCTCTACTAACAGAATCAACGGGCATGGATCGGAAAAATAAGGTAATTAGTCATTATGATAGTTTTTTGCGATCGCCATTATTTACACAAGACTCCTATATTCCAGATTTAGTAATCAGGTTTGGAGCTATGCCAACTTCTAAACATTATCAATTGTGGACTAAAGATCGTGCCCAGCAAATCATCATTGGCAATGGTAAAAACACCGATCCCACCCATAGCTTTGCTCAATTTATTAATAGCGATCCAATTGATTTTTGTAAGCAATTAACTAAATATTTACAGACTAATAATTATGTACGGAATTTAAGTTGGCAACAGAAATTTATAGATATTGAACTAATTACTAAAAATGCGATCAATCAATTCTTAAATTCTATTGATACTTTATTTGATGGCAAAGTTTATAGTGAATTGGCACAATGGCTCCCAGAATATACCCATTTATATGTGGCGAATAGTACAGCAATTCGTGATTTAGATAGTTTCTTTTATAGCGATCGCTCTATTCCAATCTTAGTAAATCGTGGGGCAAATGGCATTGATGGCACTTTGTCTTCAGCCTTGGGGGCAGCTTGGGGATGTGATCAGCCAATGATTTTAATTTGTGGTGATTTAGCTTTTTATCATGATCTTAACGGTCTAATGGCTGTAAAGAAATACAATATTAATCTAACAGTGATTTTATTAAATAATGATGGTGGTGGTATTTTTGAAATGTTACCCATCGCTAAATTTAATCCACCCTTTGAAGAGTTTTTTGGTACTGCCCACGGTTTAGATTTTGCGCCAATTGTTCAGGCATACAATTGTGATTATCTAGAAATTAAAGATTGGCAACAGTTTAAAAAATCTGTACTAGATTCATTGCAAACTAAGGGTACACAAATATTAGAAATAAAGAGCGATCGCCACAAAAATAAACAACTACATCAACGGTTTTGGGAGTTTATAGGATCTATGGTTAATTATGAATAAATTGGTCTATTCTAGGCGATCGCATAACCTGAGTATTGACGCATATAAACAGGTTGAAAGCCAATAACAATATCTTCTTTAGAAACACCCATTTCAACTAAAACTTGACCGATATCTAGTTCAGTATTATTAATCTGAATCCAAATTTTATCATTTTTAATATCTAAATGAATTGAGCAACCGTAAACTCGCTCTTTTTGATCCCAGCCGATGGCAATTACTTGATAATGATCATTTTCAGTATCAAAGGCAGTTTGAATATTGATATCTCCATATGAGGGCTTATATGTAGCATATTGACTGAGAATCTGCTTGATGATAGAGCGATATTTATCAATTTTTTCTAGATTTTCCATCTAACAATTACCTCGTTTTGAATGTCGTAGACTAAAATTTCAAGCTGATATTCTTGAATGACCATCCGTGCAAACTCTCTTTGGAAAAAGGTTTTATAGGCATTATCTGGAACTGCTAGAAATAGTTTTCGTTCTGAATCTGCTACTTTTAATGCTACTCGATAGTTAAGAAATTGTCCGATCTCTAAATGAAAGTCGGCTAATGATGAGGTACTAATAAAACTTTTAATCTCTACTGCTATTTTTTCATTATTTCGTTCCGCCGCAATCAATTTTTCTGCCCCAAGATCGATAAAAAGTTCCACACCTCCTACTTTGAGAAAAAGTGGATCATCGGTAATCTCCCATCCATCTTTGATGAGGGCATTTTTAACAACATTGTGAAATAAGTCTCTTGTCATACAGTTTAGTTTAAGCTTTAGATCGCTAATTTCAAAGCTATTTAACTCTAAAATTGCTTAGGTAAAATACCCACTTGATAAAATGGCTAAGATGGTCAAAAGCCATGTCCAATCCTAAAATATGTAATTATGAATGGGTAGCTTGCTAAAAAATTACAATGTCTGAGTTAGAGTGCCTATCTCTAGGCATAGGACAAAATGGAGAAGGAGTTTGCCTAGATTTAAGATTGGGGCATTATCATTTTTTGCTGGACTGTGGCTTAAAGGATTTATCCCCTTTGTTAGCTTTAGCTCAACATCACAACTGGGTCGGGGTGTTTTGTAGTCATGCCCACGTCGATCATAGTCGAGGGATTTCGGGATTACAGGCGATCGCTCCCAATATTCGCATTTTTACCACAGAAGTTACTGCCCATTTACTGCCTCTCACCTGTTCTGAAGCTTCAACAGCCACAATTTTTCCTTTGGACTGGGGAGAAAGTATAGAAATAGAACCAAATTTATGGATTAAGCTTCTTCCTTCTGGACATTTACCAGGCGCTGCTAGTATTTGGTTGACATACTGCGGCGAGGAGCGAGACTATAATGTTCTTTATACTGGGGACTTTCTCATTTCCAATTCAAGGCTAGTTCAGGGCTTAAGATTGGAACAATATCGTGGTACTAAACTAGATGTACTGATTACCGAAGGCAGTTTTGGCACCGTTAAACATCCCCATCGTCGAACCCAAGAACATAACTTAATTCAACAAATTAATCAGGCGATCGCTAGTGAATATTCAATTATATTTCCTGTACCTAATGTGGGCATTGGACAAGAAATTTTAATGCTTCTTCGCAGTCATCACGCTTTTACGGGGAAGAATTTAGATATCTGGATCGATCACGGGGTCGGAGTGGGTTGTGATTTATATATGGAACTATTATCGGATTTACCTTCATCTGTCCAGAACTTCGCAAAGCATCAACCTCTGTTTTGGGACGATCGCATTAGTCCACGCATTCAAAGCCTAGACTTAATTAATCAATCTCCATCGCCTTCCATTATTTTGATCGATCAAGATACCGACTGGCTTCATCATCCTAATTTAGGTAGTAATTCCTATCTCATATTTCTCCCCGATCAAGCCACGGCATTAAAAACCGAACTTTTATCTCAAAATATTCCCTTTACCACCTTTCTTTTAGCAGAACACTGTGATGTAGCGGGAACGACTCAATTAATTCATAACCTCAAACCTCAGCACGTTGTCTTTATGCATGGGAATTCTAACTATTTAGCTGATTTGGCAAACCTAGATGAATTGAGTAATCGTTATCATATCCATTGTCCAGCGATCGCTACGACCCTAGAGCTACCAGTAGGCGATACTTTCCACATCCCCAATCAACGCCAAAATCAACTATCTCCCTACACAGGTGAATTGGCGGAACTGAATTCATCAATTATATTAACTTTACCTGTAGAAGTTACGAGCGATCCGCGCTGGTTCAATTTTTCCGATACGGGGCTAATTGAGGCAAAATGGCAAGGTGAAGATCTACTAATTAGAGGAATTACACAAAGGGAGTTACTAAATGAGCGATCGCCCGAAAAAGGTATAGCAATTTGTAGTAACTGTCGGTTTTACAATGGACAACGCTGCCTTAACCGAGAATCTCCTCTATCAGGATTAAATGTGAGCTTTGATGGCTACTGTCAAGGCTTTGAAAAAATTCCCCAAGAATTCTAGCTGCGCCTAATGGTTAAACAAGTCCAATCTTTAATTTTCCACAATGTCCCCACCACCCAACCGTGGTTTTCGAGGGCATCAACAATGGGATGAACTTGAGATAGTAAAATTCCACTTAAAATTCCCCAGCCATTGGGCTTGATCAAATGCTGAAAATTGGGAACCAAGCCTAAGATCACGTCAGCGATAATATTACAAGCAAAGCCATCCACAGGCTCAGGAATATTTTCTAGTAAATAATCAAGGCTACCCTCGCCCACCCAAATTTTCTCACTAGGAATATGATTAAGCTCCCGATTTTCGTTGGTGGCTTTAACCGACATAATATCTGTGTCAACGGCGTATGCCTTGGTAGCTCCCAGCAAAATTGCCGAAATCGCCAAGATTCCAGACCCACAGCCCACATCCGCAAAGGTGAGATTTTTGCCCTCAGCATCATACATCCGCATCTCTAAAGCTTCCATAGATAGCTGGGTGGTGGGATGATTACCTGTCCCAAAAGCCGATCCAGGGTCAAGGCGTAAAACCAGCCGAGTATTATCCGTAGGTGGCTCTAGCCAAGCGGGGATCACAATTAATTTATCGCCAATTTCCTGCGGAGCCCAATGTTGCTTCCAGCTACTCGACCAATCTTCTTCGTCAATCTGCTGCCACTTCACCTTAGGCTGTTCTAATTCTGAGGCGATCGCATCTTGTTTTAACCACAGTGATAGAGCCGCTAAATCCAGTAAGGTAGCTTTTTCTGAGGGCAAATAGGCTTTAGTCAGGGATTTGGTTTCATTAACTTGGCTTGAGCTACCTTGACAGCCAAACCTTTGCAACCGCCAAAATACTAATTCATCTAGGGCTGGATCAGCTAAAACTTGAATTTCCCACCAGTTATTAATCACAATCTCTCCTAATCTTGAATATATTCCTGCTGTTGATGTAAAGCCCATTCCGCTTTTTGCGCTTCTCGACCGATGTAGGACGCATGATCGAGCATTGTGACTAGATTAATTGCGCTATTTTCAAAAATTTTGACACAAAGTTCTTTAGCAGTGCGAGCCTGAAAAATATAAGTGGGTTCACGATTAACTTTACCCCGAGCAGGAATAACTTTGCCCGTCTCTGGATCGACTGCTAAGCCTTTGGCATTAACTTCGTTTGTAAAATGTTTGGCACAAATTAGATTTTGGGCTGGATCGATATAAATAATGAAATAGCCAGCAGGATCAAGAGCTATAAATCTTTTTGATAGTTCATCATCAATTTGCTTAATACTTAGATTGCTTTCTAGGTTAATTTGATTGTTTTTAGTTAACTCTAATGTATCGGGCGGCGTAGGCATATTGGATAATGAAACGTATTTCTAATATCTTATCGCAGGCGTATGCTTAAAAACCTATCTCATCTTGGTATTCTGGCTTCTGGTAGTGGTAGCAATATGGAAGCGATCGCCCATGCCATTGGTAATCAAGCCATTAATGCCCAAATTCGAGTAGTAATTTATAACAATCCAGATGCCAAGGTGAAAGAGCGGGCTAAAAGATTAGGGATTCCTGCGATATTAGTAAATCATCGGGACTACCCAACCCGTGAGGATCTAGATCGGGCAATTATCCAAACCTTGAATGCCTATCAAGTTGACTTAGTAATTATGGCGGGCTGGATGCGAGTGGTAACTCAGGTCTTAATTGACGCGTTTAGCGATCGCATTTTAAATATCCATCCCAGCCTCTTACCCAGTTTTCGGGGTACCCATGCCATTGATCAGGCTTTGAATTATGGCGTAAAAATTGCAGGTTGTACTGTGCATATTGTCAGCCTTGAAGTCGATAGTGGCAAAATCTTAGAGCAAGCGGCGGTTCCAATTTTAGCCAATGATACAGTTACGTCTCTACAACAAAGGATTCAGGTGCAGGAGCATTTAATTTATCCTAAGGCGATCGCTAATTTTTTAGATCAGGTTTCCTAAAGATTATTTCTAAAATTTAGGAATTTGATTTAGAAAATTTAGGCTGCTTCTAGTTCGGTAAACTTAGGTAGAGTAGATAGTTGTAATTTATTGAGCTTTGTATCGTCTTCAAGCACTAAAACGCAGTTGTTGAGTAGGTTACTCTCTTCTTCGTCTTGAATTGGGCGGTAAGTGAAATCTATAACTGCACAGTTATATGGTTTTCCGTCGGGGAGGAAACCAGATTTGTTGACGAATTTGGCTGTCCAGATCACTTCTCTGGGGTCGGTTCCAGAGGCTACGCACTCGGCTACTCTAGCTCCAAAGTTGGCAAGGCTACCTTTTCTGCCACTGGCTTGATTTTTAATCTTGGTGGCATAGACGAGTTGGGGTTTTAGGGTGGTGTTGTCGATGGGGGTGAAGAAGATTGTACCTGTGGGAATTTCAATATCTTTGTAGGGATTGAGTTCTTGACCGAATAGGAAGGTAAGGACAAAGAATTGCAGGTTTTCATTGCCTAAGTTTTTCTCGCCCAGAATCCAACTACTACTTTGAGAGCAGTTGGATTGGACAAAGACTGGGACTTCGGGGATGATGATTCCTGTGGGT
>CASBQR010000065.1 GCA_949127865.1 Synechococcales cyanobacterium PMM_0082 | reverse complement strand
TCATGGAACGATGCTGCGTTTGGTAATTTCTTTAAGACACTGGAATACATAGCCGCAAAAGCTGGATCAGTTGTCATTGCTAAACATCCTGCTTACACATCAATGATTCTCAGTTATCGCAACGAAATAATTTTTACTGATTGCGGTATCAGGGAATATTGGGATGAGCAAGAATCTTTGATGGTTGATAGAGATGTAAATGCTGCTATCAACTTAAAAAGACTAGGGTTGGAACTTTTCCCTAGTATAAAACGCCGTAGTGGGAATATTTCTGTAGTAGGAACTATGGATAACAGTACCACGAAGGAAATCCTTCATATCTTGAGAAAGACTGAAGATGCCTACGCTGTATCTAAAAGATCAGCGTAGGAGTAGTTCACCGCAGTTTGGACAGTCAGCCTTGCCTAATCACATCTCTAATTCCCCAAAAACTCTGATTCTAGTTCCCCAAGGAGCAGAATATCAGGCGGTTAGAAAAAATCTTAAAACTAATCAAAATTTAGTAATTTTACCGATTCCCATTGGTTGTCTAGCCGTAAGCAAGTATTTAGAAACTTTGGAAGAGCCTCAACAGTTTCAACAGGCGATCGCCATGGGACTATGTGGCAGTTTAAACCCGCATCTTAAAGTTGGCGATATTGCAATTTATACAGAATGCCTTGATTTAACCAAACTGCAAACCGCAAACGAATTCCTTGAATGTTGCCTCAAGCCAGATATTAGAAATAAATTTACCTTAGTTAAAGCCCTAACAAGCGATCGCCTGATCTATCTAGCTAGTGAAAAGCAATATCTCCATCAAACCACCCAAACCGATGTTGTGGATATGGAAGGATATGTGATTTTGGAATTTTTTAAGAAGTTAAATATCCCCGTAGGCATGATTCGAGTGGTGAGTGATGATAGTAATTATGATTTACCCAACCTAGACCAAGCTATTGACCGAGAGGGCAATCTAAAACCTTTAGCCATGGCGATCGCTTTTAGCAAACAACCCATAGCCGCTTTTAGGTTAATCCAAGGCTCCTTAAAATCTTTGCAGGTACTTTCTAAGGTTTCATTTTGATTGCCAAACTATTTTCATGTAGAGGGCATTCAGCAACTCACTTATGGGGAGTGATTAACTCTTCCTTGAGCCGTTGGGAGTAAAATGACGCTGACTCTTGCCCTTGGGTACATTCTTTGGTGAAGCTAATTAGATGATGTGCCACAAGCCCAACGTGAATTACGGCTTCAATATTGCCAGTTTTGAGTGCGGGTTTTGCCATTTTCCAAAAAGTTTGACGATAATCACTAAACAACCCAATCCGAATCAGAATATTGCTTAAAATTGTTAAACCTTTACGAATATTTGCCCAAGAGGTGCGGGCGGGACTATTGGGAACGGAAAAGCGATTAGGATAGGTATGCTCCATGTTGTAGGCAAAGCGTTCATAGAGAAATTCTGGATCGTAAGCGGCAGATACACAACGTTTCCACATTTCTACAACTTGATCGTAGGGCATGAGGAATTTGACATTAGATTCTAAAGCCTCATCTAAAACTAATCTATTTTCTAGTTCCAAACGTCGCCAGAGGGGAGTGCGGGGGAGGGCATGGAGTAAATTGATTGTTAACATGGGGATTTGCGATCGCTTAATAAATTCCATAATGCGATCGCCAGTTTCTGGGGTGTCCGTATCAAATCCAATAATAATCCCCGAAACTACCTCCATGCCATAGCTATTAAGAATTTTAATTGCCTCTAGAATGGGCATACTTAGGTTTTGATCCTTGGCGATCGCCAGTAAAGCATCGGGTTCAGGGGTCTCAATCCCACAAAATACAGTACAAAAGTATGCCTCTCGCATCATTTCCAGTAGCTTGGGAGTTTGAGCCAAATTTAAGGTGGCTTCACAGGCAAATTGGATAGGATAGCCATTACGTTTTTGCCAATCAATTAAATGTGGTAATAATTTCATCACAGCGCGGCGATCGCCCACAAAATTATCATCGACAAAATATACAGCACCAGGATTCCCCCCAGCTAGCATGGCATCAAGTTCTGCTAAAATTTGTTCTGGTTCCTTAAGGCGAGGATTGCGTCCGTAAAGTTCAGGAATATCACAAAATTCACAGCGATAGGGGCAGCCGCTGGAAAATTGAATATTAGCCAAAAAGTAATCATTAATATTCAGTAAATGATAGGCAGGCACAGGAAATTGATTTAGCGGTAAGCGTTCCTTGGCTTCAAACCTAATTTGGGTTTGGGGGCGGTCTGTGTGCAGGTCTATATATTCAATCATGCGATCGCTGCCATCTCCTAACTCGCCCAAATTCAAAATATCAAATTCAGGATAGTATTCAGGGCAACCCGAAACCGAAGGTCCACCAATAACTGTGATTTTGCCGTGGCGATGAGCCAATTCATTAATTAAATTAATTTGAGGACGCTGAATGTGCATTCCACTGACAATTACGGCATCAGCCCATTGATAATCCTTACTGGTGGGAGATTTAATATTTTCATCAATAAACCGAATATCCCATTGTTTAGGGAGATAGGCTGCCACCACTAAAATGCCTTGGGGCGGCATAAAAGCTTTGACATGACCTGTAAGTGGGTAGGAATAATGAAATGTGCCGAAGGAACGACTGTATTTAGGAAATACACAAAGAATGCGCCGATGATTTTGGGGCGTGTAAGGTACCCGATCGCTAGTACTTTCAGGTATTGTTTGCTCAAATTCTGCCCATTCTTCGATTTTTGATGACATTTAATTACTCCCAGTATTTAAGTCTCGCTCTAGGTCTTAGTCTAGCTAAATATATTTATTTGATTTTACTTAACTACATACTCGCTCAATTAATGCCATAACGTTAGACCTTGTTAATTTGTCTGCGCCGTGGGCGATCGCCTCTAAAGTAGCATGAGCTAAGGTTAAAGGGATCTGACAAAAATCCAACACCGCTCCACGAGATAAAGCCTTGGTGTAGGTATCACCTAGAGCCAGATTACGGCGGGCATAGGCAATTAGGTCTTCTTTCGTCCAACCATCTGGGACAAGATCCGCACCCCGCAGCAGATCTTCTGGGCGATTTCTGAGAATATTTACAGTTTGTAAGCCTCGACCATAGCCGATCGCTTGGATGCGATTTGTTTTAGTGCCATCATACCAAGCCCATAGATCTGATAATAATAAACCCACAGCTCCAGCAACACTAAAGGTGTAACCATCTAAATCTATTTCGGTATGAATTTGCCAATTACGGTTTGCCCAGTATGCCATGCGATCGGACATTGCGGCTGTAGCATCCCAAACCCTAGGAGCAATGGAAGGTGGAGCCATCATTGCCCATTCCCCAATTCTAAGGGAAACCTCTGGCAATACGTGATCGTGGGTGCTGAGGGCTTGAGTAAAACTATTTAGAGCAAAACTATCTCGACCCGATTGTAAAATTACACTAACTTTCTGTAATAAGTCGGATTTAATGGCATTATCTAAATTTGGATGATCTTCAATTTCGTCAATTGCTCTCATACATAGATAAGCTGAAGCTACTGCTTCCTGTAAACCTGAGGGTAATCGACTAATTGGAATGTAGAAAGTTCGACTGGTCTCTTTAAGAACTTCTAGGGCATCTTTACGTATATTCATTGGCTCACTCCTCTATTGGGCTCCAGTAAAATAAACTGAGAGTCTGAAATATCTAATCGAATCCGCCTAATTTTATGTGGTTTTGTGGATTTAGAATAGTACATTTTTAGCAAAATCCAATTTTTATTAGGCTTTTATTTAAGTGATATGTCTTTTTGGGCTAATTTTGTGTGTTCCAGCCATTATTTATTACTGGTATGGAATTTATGCGGCGATCGCTTTTTTTGCCAACCCCAATCTACAGGACATAGATGAAAATCCCCTGAAATTAGCCTTTTATCCGCCGATCACTATCCTCAAGCCAGTGTGCGGCTTAGATCAGGATACTTATCAAAATTTTGCGTCGTTTTGTACTCAAGCTTATCCGCAGTATCAAATGATTTTTGCAGTACGCGATCACCATGATCCCGTCATTACTGTAATTCAGCAAATAATTAAGGATTTTCCTCTCGTAGATATTGAATTAGTGCAGAGCGATCGCCTAATTGGGAATAATTATAAAATCAGTAATCTGGCAAATGCTTTACCCCATGCTAAGCATGAAATTTTGGTGTTAGCAGATAGTGATGTCAGAGTCGATCCAGCCTATCTCAAGAGCTTAGTGCAGCCTTTAGCTAATCCAGAAGTTGGGGCTGTTACCTGCCTATATCGACCAATTATGCAAGGATGGGTAGCAACTTTAGAGGCTGTGGGAATTTCCACAGATTATTTAGCCAGCGTATTAGTAGCAAATCAATTAGAGGGTTTGAAATTTGCCCTTGGTACGACTATTGCTATTCCTAAACGGGTTTTAACGGAAATTGGTGGATTTGAAGCGATCGCCGAATATCTAGCAGATGACTATCAAATTGGTTATTTAACAGCAAAAGCTGGTTATAAAGTTATTTTGTCTAGCTACATTATTGATCACTTAATTTCCACTAATAGCTGGCAAGACTTACTCAACCGTCAATTACGTTGGGCATATTGTACAAAAGTATCTCGTCCCCTTGGTTATTTAGGCTTATTTTTCACCCAAGGTATAGCTACAAGTCTCATATTTTTAGTCCTATCTGGTGGTTCGAGGTGGGGTTGGATTGGAGTAGCGATCGCCTTAACAAGTCGCATGATCCTAGCTTGGGTTGTGGCAGTATGGGGACTTAGGGATCAAACTGCATTAAAATTTCTGTGGCTAGTACCCATCCGAGATTTACTCAGCTTTGGTATTTGGATCTATAGCTGGTTTAGTAATAGTATGAACTGGCGTGGACGTAACTTAAAGCTCGATAGGGATGGCAAACTTCTCCTCAAAAGCGATCAGGAATACCATAGAATTAACATCGAAAACCCTACTAAGACTGGCAAATAAAAATCTCAATTAAGTCATGCGATATGCGACTTCTTTGATTGCCCTCATCCTAAATCCCTCTCCTAGAGCGACTTTGATAATTTCTTACTCCCCTTCTCCTGCTTTGGGAAAAGGGGCTGGGGGGATGAGGGCTGAGGGTTGGCTGTAGTTGCACATTGCGTTAAGTCTTAATTTACAAATATGCGATCGCCTGAATTTATCTGTAACTCTAGTGGTGGAATTGATTTGCAAATTAATGGAGCTTTAGGTGTTGCTTTTAATGAACTGAATACCCATAACAAAGAATTTTTACCTAAAATTTGTCAATATCTATGGTCGTGCGGCATTGATGGATTTTTACCAACTTTAGTAACGAATGCGCCAGAGAAAATTTTAAGCTCTTTAAGTCATATTCATGAGGCGATCTCAAATCTTAAAGAAGTTCCCAACTCAGCCCAAATTTTAGGAGTACATCTAGAATGCGCCTTTTTCCATCCCGAAAAACGAGGAGCGCATCCCAAACAATATCTGAAACCTTTAAATATCCAAGAGTTAGAGAAACTTGTAGGTGATCATTTAGAAATTATCAAGCTTGTTACCCTTGCCCCAGAGCTAGATTCTACGGATTCTGTAATTCCATTTTTAACAGAACGGGGCATTATCGTTAGTCTGGGACATTCTACAGCCACCTCTGGTCAAGCTCAGTCTGCCTTTGCCCTTGGAGCTTCCATGATCACCCATGCCTTTAATGCCATGCCGTCTCTACATCATCGGGAACCTGGGTTATTAGGGGCGGCAATTTTAAATAAAGATGTGTACTGTGGTTTGATTGCTGATGGTGTTCATGTCCATCCCCAAATGGTTGATATTTTATTTCGGCTAAAAGGTAAAAAGATTGTATTGGTAAGCGATGCCTTGGCACCCTTGGGCTTACCCGATGGCACTTATCCGTGGGACGATCGCTCCATTGAGGTCAAAGATTTTACGGCTCGCCTAGCCGACGGTACCCTATCTGGTACGACCTTATCCTTATTAGATTGTGTAAAAAATCTTGTACTTTGGGGCATCTGTACTCCCATCGAAGCGATCGCTCTTGCCACAGAAACGCCAAGATTAGCACTGAATCTACCACCGACCCCGCCGACCCTATCTTGGTATTGGCAGGAAGATTTAGGAAAACTTACTTGGGAAAGGTATACATAAATATCTTCTTTAGTTACCGAGTAAAACTTCAAAGTTGTTTACGTAATTCTAATTTACAAATTTAATGTAGGGATTCGCGATAAAATTTAAACGATAAATAACAACTTATAAAAACTATTATGGTTGCCAGCTTAGAGTCCGTCCAAAATATGTTTCCTAGCACCCTGATTGCTAGTGCTGTTCCCACAACTATTGCAGCCTTTGACAAGCTAAATATTGAAGATCAATTAGCCTTGTTATGGTATGCCTATACAGAGATGGGTCGCTCCATTACACCTGCCGCTCCTGGTGCTGCCCGATTAATTTTGGCTCAAGGCATTTTAGATCAAATTAAGCAAATGTCTCCTGCTGCCCAAACTCAAGTCATGCGTGACCTAGCCGCCCGTGCCGATAGCCCGATTAGCCGTTCCTACGGTTCTTTTAGCGTTAATACCAAACTAGGCTTTTGGTATGAATTGGGAGAAATGATGCAAAGCGGTGTGGTTGCGCGGATTCCTGCTGGCTATGAAATTACTGGTGATGCCAATGCAGTCCTTGAGACTATTAAAAGCCTAGATGCTGGACAACAGATCACCGTGTTGCGAAACACAGTCCTGAATATGGGCTTCGATCCTGCTCAAACTGACTATAAAAAACCTGAAGAACCATCTGCCAAACCAGTGGCATTTTCCCTTAGAACCAAGTCTGAAATCGCTGGTGTTTCTGAATATGCGGTTCTCAGCTACATTGAAAATATGAATGCCTTTGACTTTAAGGCTGCTATTAGTTTATTTGTAACTGAATCCCCTGCGCTTCAACCACCTTTCCAAAAGCCAATTATCGGACGTGAAGCGATCGTTGCTTACATGAATGAAGAGTGTCAAGGTTTAAAGATGCTGCCTCAACAAGGTATCTCCGAAGCTTTGCCCGATGGTTCTAAACAAGTTAAGATTACAGGAAAAGTTCAAACTCCTTGGTTTGGTGTCAATGTCGGTATGAATATTGCTTGGCGGTTTGCTCTTAATCCTCAAGGTGAGATTAGGTATCTTGCTGTTGATTTACTCGCCTCTCCCCAAGAACTTCTAAATATGCAACGCTAAGTTTTAAGACTTAATCAACATCTAAAAAGTAGGCAAGTGTAATAAGAAGTTTATCTTCAGTGCACTTGCCTTTACTAATTTTAAATAATTAATTTGCTTAGAACAGGCTACTAAATGCTCGTCCCATATTGGCTGGTTCTAAGGCATCGATCGCTGCGGTTGGTTCATAACCACAATGCACCATACAATCTGCACATTTAGGGTTGCCACTTGCCCGTCCATATTTGCTCCAGTCGGTATCTTCTAAGAGTTCTTTAAATGTCGTGTAATAGCCTTCATTTAATAGGTAGCAGGGTTTCTGCCAGCCCAAAACGCTGTAACTAGGACTGCCCCAAGGAGTACATTCATAGTCTTTTTCCCCTGTCAAGAAGTCAAGGAATAAAGGATTGTGGTAGAAATTCCATTTTTTCTTACCTGCTTTGAACGGAGCTAAAATTTCACGGAAGAGAGCACGGGTTTGTTCTCGTTGCAGGAAGTGGTCTTGATCTGGTGCCCATTCGTAGCTGTAGCCGGGGGAAATTTGCATGCCATCTACCCCGATTTCAGTCAGGTAATCAAAAAATTCTTGCATTTCTTGGGGGTTTGCGCCTTGGAAAATTGTGCTATTGGTATTAACCCTGAAGCCCTTTGCCTTTGCTGCCTTGATGGCTTTAATGGCTATGTCAAATACACCCTTGCGATCAACACATTTATCATGCCATTCCCTCATGCCGTCGAGGTGAATCATGAAAGTCAAATATGGAGATGGGGTAAATTTATCTAGGCTTTTTTCCAATAAAATGCCATTGGTACAAAGATAAATAAACTTGCGGCGTTTGATTAAGCCTTTGACAATCTCATCAATTTGTGGATGTAACAATGGTTCGCCACCTGGGATTGAGACCACAGGTGCACCACATTCTTCGGCGGCTTTAAAGCATTGCTCTGGGGTCAGATTTTGCTTCAGAATTTCTACGGGATGTTGGATTTTGCCACAACCACTACAGGCAAGGTTGCAGCGAAACAATGGCTCTAGCATTAGAACTAAGGGATATTTTTTATTACCCTTTAGCCTCTGGGTGACTAGGTACTTGCCGATTTCAAAAGCTTGTTTTAGTTCAATTCCCATAACTGCTCACATTTTCTTTAGATTTAGATAATGAATACTTATTTGACATAGCCATTAGATTTAAACCAGTCTACAGCATCTGTCAAAGCCGAGGCGATCGCTGTTTGGGGTAAACCTAAGTCTCTAATAGCTTTAGCAGGATTATAGTACATGACTTGCTTCGACATTTTAACTCCATCAATGGGAATGGTTGGCGATCGCCCAAATATAGGTAAAACTTTTTCATCTATCCAAGCCACAGTATAGGGCAGCCAGTAGGGAACTTGAATTTTTGGGGCAGTAAGTCCAGTAATTTGCTCTAGTTGATCGAGGATGGATTTAAGGGTGAGGTTTTGATTGCCCAGAATATAGCGATCGCCCGCAATTCCCTTTTCATATGCCAAAATATGCCCCAAAGCCACATCCTTAACATCAATTAAATTCAACCCTGTATTTAAATAGGCAGGCATTTGCCGACGTAGAAAGCGTAAAACAATATCTCCTGTGGGTGTGGGCTTAATATCATATCCACCAATCGGTGTACTCGGGTTAACAATGACAATATCTTGTCCTGCTTGAAAAGCCTTGTATGCCTCTTGTTCAGCCAAATATTTAGATTTTTTATAATCTCCCACTAATTTTTCTACGGGACTTTGGTAATTTTCATCGGCAGGTTCACCATTACTTTTAACCCCGATCGCTGCGACAGAACTTGTATAGACTGTGCGAGGAATTTGAGCTTTACGAGCGGCGGCAAGAATATTGCGTGTGCCTAAAACATTATTTTGATATAGGAGATCTTTATCTTTTTGCCATAGGGAATAGTGAGCAGCAACATGGAACAGCACATCACAGTTTTGCATTTGCTTCCAGAGTTCTGGATCGTTGAGATCGCTTTTAATAATTTCTACATCTAAGTTTTTGAAATTATTTTGCGGACTTTGCGC
>CASBQR010000064.1 GCA_949127865.1 Synechococcales cyanobacterium PMM_0082 | reverse complement strand
TGATTGGAATGGCGATCGCCTTTAAGATACTACGAATTTGCTCATATATTTCTGGACAATCTAAATTTAGTTTTATTAAAATAAAATCTACATTCTTATCTTTAATCTAAATTAAAAGTTTATCTGAATTATTCAAAAAGAGCTTTGATTAATATGCCCCATTACCCTTAGGGAAGAAAACTATGGCAATGGTTTTAAAAATAATTACAAGATCTAGAACTAAGTTGTGAAGGCGAGAATAGTGTAGATCGAGTAGCACTCTTTGCTGATAGGAAATGTTATTACGCCCAGAAACTTGCCATAGTCCCGTAATTCCAGGTCTAACCGTAAGTATTTGGTCTATAGCATTTCCATATCTAATTAATTCTTCTGGCACTAAAGGACGGGGACCAACCACACTCATGTCGCCTGTGAGTACGTGCCAAAACTGTGGTAACTCATCTAAACTGGTATACCTTAACCATTTACCAATAGGGGTAATGCGGGGATCGTTTTTTATTTTGTAATTTTCTTCAAATTCGGCTCTGTACTCAGGACATCTATCAAGTAAGTCTTGTAAGACCTGATCGGCTCCAGGAACCATAGTTCGGAATTTAGTGCAAGAAAAGATCCGAGCGTTTTTCCCGACTCGCTGTTGGCTATAAAATACTGAACCTGACGAACTAAAATAAATGAGGATAGCGATCGCTAGGTAAAGAGGAGAAAGCAGTACTAGCACATTTAAAGAAAACCCAATATCAAATAGCCGTTTCCAAGAGAAATATTTTGTCGTTGACCTGTGACCTTTCAGTCGGCTTACAGGTATAATTCTGCCAGTCTGTCCTCTAGTTACCATTATTTGTACCCACACACCACATAATGCACCCAATCATACAATTACAGTCCATATAATGACAACGTATTTTTTTTGGGGAGAAGACGACTATAAAATCAACGCAACTCTGAAAAAACTAAAATCAGAATTGTTAGATCCCATGTGGATTGATTTTAACTATATCAAAGTCAATGCTGCTAGCGATCAGCAAGTTATTGAAGCTTTAAATCAAGCATCGACTTCACCCTTTGGTATAGGCGATCGCCTCACTTGGCTATCTGATACTACGATCGCTCAAAAGTGTTCAGAAAGTTTATTAGCAGAATTAGAACGCACCTTAAATCATCTACCTGATAACTCCCATTTGATTTTTACTAGCTCCAGTAAGCCCGATGGCAGGATTAAATCAACAAAGTTATTACAGAAAGCTGCCAAAATTCAAGAGTTTTCATTAATTCCCAGTTGGAATACAGGAGAAATCAATCAATTAGTTAAAGATACGGCGAAGTTAGAAGGAGTAAATCTCACTAATGATGGTGTCGATTTTTTGGTAGAAGCTGTAGGAGGAGACTCCCGTCGTTTGGTGATGGAGTTGCAAAAGCTGAAATTGCTGACCGATTCTAGTCAAGTTTTAGATATTAAAGTAGATGCGAAGGCGATCGCCCAATTAGTTAATCAAACTGCCCATAATAGTTTTCAATTAGCCTCGGCTATTCGCTTAGGGCAAGTTAGTCAAGCTCTCTCATTACTAGCAGAATTACTAAATAATAATGAAGCAGGTTTGAGGATTGCCGCAACTCTAACTACCCAATTTCGGACTTGGCTGTGGGTAAAAGTTATGCAAGAATCTGGAGAAAGAGACGACAAAGCGATCGCTACCGCCGCCGAAATTAGTAATCCCAAGCGCATTTATTATTTCAAACAAGAAGTTCAACATCTAACTAGCCACAATCTGATCAAGGCACTATCGGTGCTACTGCAACTGGAATTAGGCTTAAAAAGAGGTGCGAATGAAACCGTAGTTCTGCAAACGGCAGTGATCGAACTATGTACTTTGACCCAAAGTTAGTCTCAGTTCTAGTAGAATAAATACTCTAATTACTGTTACAGGGTATGGCAATTATGGCAATGACACTCACCGAAAAAATCTTAGCCCGTGCGTCCAAGCAGACAAAAGTACTACCGGGGGATAATATTTGGGTGAATGCGGATCTGCTGATGACCCATGATGTTTGCGGTCCAGGTACCATTGGCGTATTTAAAAAGGAATTTGGAAGTGATGCCAAAGTTTGGGATCAAGAAAAAGTAGTTTTAATTCCCGATCATTACATTTTTACCAAAGATGCTAGAGCCAATCGCAATGTCGATATTTTGCGTGAATTTGCCCTAGAACAAAATATTAAGTATTTCTATGACATTACTGATTTAGCTAACTTTAAAGCAAATCCAGATTACAAAGGTGTTTGTCATATTGCCCTTGCTCAAGAAGGACATACTCGCCCAGGGGAAGTTCTATTCGGCACTGATTCTCATACCTGTAATGCGGGAGCTTTTGGGGAATTTGCCACAGGAATTGGTAATACCGATGCTGCCTTTGTGATGGGAACAGGAAAGCTATTACTTAAGGTTCCTGCGACTATGCGCTTTACCTTTGATGGGGAAATGCCGCCCTATTTGCTTGCTAAGGATTTAATTTTGCAGGTAATTGGGGATATTGGTGTGGCGGGTGCCAACTATCGGGCGTTAGAAATTGACGGTGAAGCGATCGCTCAAATGAGTATGGAAGAGAGAATGACGCTTTGTAATATGGCGATCGAAGCAGGTGCTAAAAATGGCGTAATTGCTCCCGATCAAACCACCTTTGATTATGTCCAAGCTCGAACTACTAAACCTTTTTATCCTCTATATTCCGATCCTGATTCTGAATATTACTACCACAAGCACTATGATGTCTCGAAGCTAGAGCCTGTAGTTGCCAAGCCCCACTCGCCAGATAACCGTGCTACAGTTCGCGAATGTAGTGATGTCCGAATTGATCGAGTTTATATCGGCTCTTGCACAGGTGGAAAAATTACCGACTTTATCAATGCTGCTCAATTAATTAAAGGCAATCAAGTTAAGGTGCCAACCTATCTAGTTCCTGCCACGCAAAAGGTATACAACGATCTATTCACCGAAAGTATAGATGGCTTATCCTTGGCTGAGATATTCTTGCAGGCTGGTTGTATTGAACCTGCTTCGCCTTCTTGTGCAGCTTGTTTGGGTGGTCCCCAAGATACCTTTGGTAGATTAAATGAGCCTGAAGTGTGTGTATCGACTACTAATCGCAATTTCCCAGGACGGATGGGTAATAAACAGGGGCAAATTTATTTAGCTTCTCCGTTTACGGCTGCTGCTTCAGCTTTAACTGGAAAAATTACAGATCCAAGGGATTTCATGTAGGATGAATGCCAAGAGCAAGCTGTAAACCTAACAAAGCTAATGAGTGAGAACGTAAATGGGATCGGGAAAACTACTTAGTTTACTTGGGGCGTTAATCTATATTATTTTTACCATTTTGCCTGATAGCAGCACCCAAATGCTAGCGTGGCCTTGGGTATTAATTTGGCAAGCAGGTTTAGTTAGTATCGCCAGCGTCAGCCAGTTAAATCTGTGGCAGCAAGAAAAGCCATTTTTTTTATTAGGAAATTATTTGGACTGGGCGATCGCTTTATTTTTTATATCTATTTGCCTCACGATATTTGCCCCATTTCCCGCCCAAGCAGTTTGGCAAGGTTTGATTGTTTTGGGGCTTTTTAGCTCTATTTATGTGATTTTTAATTATCTAAAAGCTAGTAAAGATTTAGATAGATTAATCAATTTCCAAGCAATTTTAGGATTAGTCGTAATTATTGAAAGCCTGAGCTTATGGATATTTCAAACCCTATTACCTGAGTTAAATCGATTAAATCAAATTGCAAAATTGGGAGTGAATTTAGGGTTTGATTTTTCTAATATTGAACTGAGAAATTGGGCACCCTTTGGGCATCAAAACTATGTGGCAGGTTATTTACTGTTAATAATTCCTCTATTAATCGTGAAAGCTATTAACCAAACTGGAATTTGGCGCAAAGTTTGGTTCGGTGGCATAGTTTTAGGATTAATTAATCTTTATACTACTAGCTCCCGTGGCGGATTTTTAGGTTTAGTTGTGGTCGTGATCGCAGGATTGGTGTTGTTACTTTGGCAAACTTCTATTTCTAAATTATGGGTATTTGGATCGGGAGTGGGAGCGATCGCTATTCTAATTATTCTCATTAATTTTAATAACCGTCTGCAAAGCCTAATTACTGGATTGGTAAGTGGTAGTGGTGAGTTATTTTTTCGGCAAATTACCAGTTATACGGGTTGGCAAATGGGACTGGCTCACCTACCTTGGGGGGCGGGATTAGGATCGGTACCAATTTTGTATCAGAAATATCGTCCGCAGTGGGCAGATCGGGAGGCGGAGATGGTGTTTCAGTTGCATAGTACCCCTGCACAGATTTGGGCAGAGTTGGGAATCTTAGGAAGTATTGCTGCCCTTGTAACCTTGGGTCTTTTAATCAGGTTATTTATTAAATTTCATCGTTCTGAATTATGGCGATCGCACCGAGCTGATCGAGTTACCACCTATGGATTATTTGGGGGCTTACTGGGCTATACCGTTATGGCTTTGACTGATTTTCAACTAGATATATTTGCTATTAGTGGCAGTTTGGCGATCGCTTTTGCGAGTTTGGCTTATCTAGCTCAGGCTTATAACCCCCAAGAAGTTATTGAAGATATAGAAAATCCTCAACTTTACAATCCGCAAGAACTTATAGAACATATAGAGAAAAAATCTGATGTTCCTCAAGTCAATGGAAGGTTAAGGTTATGGGTAGCACTGGTCGGGACATTAAGCATATTTGCGGCGATCGCTTGGCTTACTCCTATAAATATTGCATGGCAGTCTTCGGGAGTGGGATTTATATATTTAGATCGATTAAAAGCAAATCCCCAAACTGCTCAAGAGAATTTTAATAAATTTACCGAACGGTTGCAAATATCTAATCAACTCGCACCTTGGGAGTCTTATTATCCCTACCAGCTAGGTTGGAGTATGGCAGAAATCGGCATTCAAAATCGGCTGATCCCTCTGCAAACACGAGGACTAGAATGGATCGAAAAGGGCATTGCGTTTAACCCCTATCAAGAGTTTGGTTATAACAATGCGGCGTGGCTGAGTTTAGGAAATAAATTACCACAAAAAGCTGAAGCTAATTTTCGTAAAGCTTTAGAATTAGTGCCAACTAAGCGATCGCTCCATTTAGGTTTAGGGATTAGCCTTTTGCAACAAAATAAATTAGATGCAGGCTTTGGGGCGATCGCCGAAGAATTAAGGCTAGATCCTATTTTTGTTACAAGTCCCTTTTGGCAGAATCCCGAAAGGCAAGCTCAGCTACCTAAGCTCATAGCCCAATGGCAAGCCGCCGATCCTAAATTAGCGCAAAGAAAGACAACTATTGCGGCAGTTAAGTGGTGGATTGGAGAAAAAGGAGCGATCGCTGAATTACGAAATTCAGGTAATAAAACTGCTATCACTTTGGCAGATGCTTTAGAAAATAAATCACAGATTACAAACCCTGACACTCCTGCGAAACTAGCGATCGCGGCTTGGCTTAGTAAAGATGAATCTGAACGGCTAAAATTTTTACAAACCGCTTGGATTCTCAAAAATCGGGCTATTCCCGATCAGCAATCTAAAATCATCATTAATGCCATGATTGCTCGAATGAAAACCGTATCAAGTTTTGATCAATGGTTACGCCAACCTTTAGCTCCTGATAGCCCCTTAGTCCTGAAATCTCGACGCACTCGTCAAGGGTTTAATGTGCTTAGTCGCCACACCGATGGAGTTACGCCCCAAGACTTCTTTACTGTTGAAGAAAATGCCATGGTTCAATTCTTCTTTTCAGATTTATTTACCTAAGCATCAGAAAACTAAATAATTTTAGGCAGTGGATAAGGGCAGAGGCTAGATGAATTTTGAGGACTGGTATAAGCGATCGCAGGATCAAGCAAAAGATCATAATATTTCCATAGCCGAACTAGATTGGTTAATTGTGGCGATCGCTAAAGTAGAACGGTTGCACTTAAAGTTGAGGGATATAAACCTTAGCGGAGATCAAGTTTTAGAGCTAGATGGTCTGTGGCAACAAAGAATTAAGAACAAAACTCCGATCCAATATTTAATTGGTAAGACCCATTGGCGAGATTTAGAACTAGATGTCAGTTCCGCCGTCTTAATTCCTCGACCTGAGACAGAGATTTTAATCGATCTAGCTGTAGGGATGAATGATCCTAATTCCGACTCGATTTGGGTGGATTTAGGTACGGGTAGTGGGGCGATCGCTATGGGCTTAGCTTTAGGTATAAAAAATTCGCAAATTTATGCTGTGGATTGTAGTTTTGAAGCATTGGCGATCGCTCAAAAAAATGCTGCGAAATATAATTTAACCAAGCGTATCAAGTTTAGGCAAGGTTTTTGGTTTGAACCTTTATCTAGCCTTAAATCGCAAATTACAGGTATGGTTTCCAATCCCCCCTATATTCCAACTTCTGAAGTTAATTGTCTCGATCCAGTTGTTAGGGATCACGAGCCGCATTTGGCACTAGATGGCGGGATCGATGGCTTAGACTGCATTCGCAATTTAATTCAAACTGCCCCAGAGTATTTAATTAGTGGTGGCTATTGGTTAATAGAACTAATGGCGGGACAGGCAAAAACTGTGCGATCGCTCCTAGAAACTAACGGTAATTATCAAAATATCCAAATTCATCTTGACTATGATGGCGTGGAGAGATTTGTTTCTGCTACCTTAAAATAAATTGTTCGATCGCTGCCACAACCCCATCATTTTCCACATCTGGAGCCACCCAATTCGCCAGCGCCTGTAAGCCCAGTGGAGCATTTCCCATCGCTACACCTACACCCGCATACTGAATCATTTCCACATCATTAAAATTATCGCCAATGGTCATAACCTGCGTCGCGTCAAGTCCTAAAACCTGTTCTGCTAGATACTTAACGGCTGTACCTTTATTGGCAACGGGATTAGTAGCTTCAAAAAAAGTGGCTTGGGATTTAGTTAAATAAAGTTCTTGGGTAGTGAACTGCTTACTTAAGGTCTCAAACATTTGGTTAATTTGGGCGGGGTTATCAGTTAATGCCAGAATTTTGGTGGGTGGGTTGTGGGAATTTGCCTTTATAAATTCGGTTAAATCACCTACGGGCATGGGTTCAACTCCCGATCGCTCGGCATAGATTAGAGATGCTGCGGTAACTTCTTTCATATATAGGCAATCATCCATATATAAATGCACAGATAGGCGATCGCTAAATTCCAACTGAGCAAATTTTGCAATTAGAGCTAAAGCTAAAGGTACCTCAACGGGCCAATGTCCCACCAGTTTTTGGGTTTGGGGATCTTTAATATATGCGCCTTGGTAGGAAATTAAAGGGCAATCTGCGCCAATATCTTCATGAAACCGTAAAGCTGACTTATACATCCTGCCTGTGGCGATCGCAACTTTAACCCCTTGAGCTTGGGCAACTTTTACCGCTTGCTTCACGGGCATATTGACCTGATTAGCACTGCCACTGATAGTACCGTCTATATCTAATACCAATAACTTAATTGTATTACCCATATTTATCTCGTATTTATACTTAGAGGTTCAATCAAAAATAGTTTACAGCAATGCTTACCAAAGAGATTTAGGATTAGTTGATTTTAGTGTCCCCAAAACTGTCATAATTTTTAAGCTAACAGAGCTGTTAATGTTGTTATCAAAACTTTTAAACTCACTATGGAATCGACAATAATCCTCACTGACGAAACGGGCAAAACCCTACCATGCAACATAGAAGCAACTATTGCTGTTGATGACGTAGAATACTTTTTGCTGCAACCTGTTGATAACTCTGTCCAGATCTTTGCTTGGGAACAAGGCGAAGATGAAGATGATGAGATCTTGGTAGATATTGAAGAAGAAGAACTAGAAACAGTCTTTAGTACGGCTCAAGCGGTATTATCAGAGCAGAACCTCAAGTTAAAACGCACTGCCTATGCCCTCACCGTCGAAGGAGAACTGCCTGAGTTTGATGAAGATGAAGTATTTACCGTAGATTTGGACGATGAGAGCTTTGAAGAATATCAAGAGCTAGCTAAATTTTTATACGAAGAGCAACCCTATTCCGTATTTACTGCCCTTGATCCACTGATGTTTTTTGCAAAACTAAGTCCCAGTGGTGCTTACGAGTTGCTGTCTCAAGAAGAATTAGAAATGATTCAACCCTATATCGAAGAGCATATGATTGATGACGAAGAAGAAGACTAATCTCTTATTACTTGGTACGGTTTTGGCAATATTTGGGGCAGGGGCTTGGTGGCTATGGGCGATCGCTGCCCCTTCTTCGGACTTTACAAATCAAAGCCTAAATCACAGTCTAAATCAAAGAGTTAAATTAGAAATTAATAAGGGTGAATCTACCCAAACTATTGCTTCTAAGCTAGAAAGTGCAGGAATTATTAGATCGGGCTTGGCTCTAAGAATATGGGTTAAATATCAGGAAATTAAAGGCGATCGCTCATCATTAAAGGCAGGGACTTTTGAATTTACAGGTAATCAATCCCTAGCGGCAGTAGTTGAGCAAATCCAGACCCAAGTTCCTCAGGAGATAGTCTTCACTGTTCCTGAAGGTTGGTCGATCGCGCAAATGGCAGAATATTTTGAACAAAAAGGATTCTTTACTGCTACTGACTTTATTAAAGCCACAAAAACTAACCTTGACCGCAAGCCTTGGCTACCCGTAGAAATTGTGAGCTTAGAAGGCTTTTTATTTCCTGATACCTATCAAATTTCCCTTGATCTGGCTACACCTGATGCTGTGATTGAGTTGATGCTAAACAGGTTTGAAGAGGTGGCGTTACCCTTAGCAAAATCGACCGACCTGAGCTTACAAGAATGGGTAACCTTTGCCAGCATGGTGGAAAAAGAAGCAGTTTTAGATCAAGAGCGAGCTTTAATTGCTGGAGTTTTTTGGTTAAGGCTTAGACGAGGCATGAGACTAGAGTCCGATCCAACTGTAGAATATGCCCTAAATATTAAGCAAACCATAGATCAACCCCTTACCCTCAAACAAGTTAGAACACCATCACCTTACAATACCTACTTAAATACAGGCTTACCACCAGGGGCGATCGCTTCACCTGGCTTAAAAAGTTTGAAAGCATCTTTAAACCCTCAAGAAACAGACTATTTATTTTTTATGGCTCGCTATGATGGTAGTCATATTTTTAGTCGCACATTTGAAGAACATCAAGCTGCAATTGAGACTGTTTCCCAAGATTTAAAAAATAAGTCTAAAACCAATGAATAAATCTAATAAAACTTAAATGCGGTCAGGGAGACTCGAACTCCCACGGTTTCCCACTACCACCTCAAAGTAGCGCGTATACCAATTCCGCCATGACCGCAAGCTTAGGAATAATATATTACAGCAATAGGTGAGAAAGAATCAAACTTTTGCCTAATTCTCTGGGCGATCGTAATATTAGATTAAACTCTGACAGGGTTATCCAAATTTCACTAGATTAAATGGAGCCAAATGCCTAAAATTCTAGTAATTGAAGACGAACAATTAATTAGAGAAGACATTATAGAGATTCTGACCAGTCATGGGTTTGATTCGGTTGGCGCAGAAGACGGATTGATGGGTATGCAACTAGCCCGTAACTATCATCCCGATTTAATCATTTGTGATATCACCATGCCTAACCTAGATGGCTATGGGGTGCTTCGAGAATTACGCTTAAGCTCTCAATTTGCCACAACTCCGTTTATGTTTATGACCGCTAAGGCAGATCGTGCTAGTCAAAGGTTGGGGATGAATTTGGGCGCAGATGACTATTTAACAAAGCCCATTGGTCAAAATGATTTATTAGAGGCGATCGCTACTCGACTGCATAAAAATTTATATCAAACTAATACCAAAGACCTGATCCTCAGCCTCCAAACTGCCGAAGAAAAATTAAATTACCTCAGTCAAAATGATACGCTCACAGGCTTACTTAATCGCTATGCCTTCAGACAAAGATTTAGTAATGCGATCGCTAACCAAACCTCTTTAGCAGTTTTGATCGTTGATATTGATCGATTTAAGCGGATTAATAGAACTAAAGGCTATATATTTGCTGACCTTTTACTCCAACTAATCGCGCAAAGGTTAGGGCAAGTGATCGGCACCAAAGATAGTCTGGCAAGGCTTAATGCTGATGAGTTCGCCATAATTATCGGGAGGAATAATCTCCAAGCGATCGCCGCCACAGTAGCAAGTAATATTCTTAGCTCCTTATCCCAATCATTTACGATTGATAAACAAGAACTTAGGGTTAATCTCAGCATTGGTATAGCCTTTTATCCTGAACATGGGCAAAATTTAGATGCCTTAATGCGAAGTGCTAATACGGCTCTCCAACACGCCAAACTGGGCGGCGGAGATGCTTATTATATCTATACCACTGATATTCAAGAACCCGAAGACTCCTTAGAATTAGAGATAGATTTATATAAAGCCATTGATCGAGATCAACTTCAACTTTACTATCAACCCCAAATCTGTTTAAAAACTGGAAAGATCACAGGGGTAGAAGCTCTACTCAGATGGGAACATCCCCACTACGGCTCCGTGCCTTGGTATAAGTTTATTCCCCTAGCTGAGCGCAATGGCGCAATCATGGAGATCGGGACATGGGTAATTAGGACAGCCTGTAAACAAATGAAAGCTTGGCATAGGCTCTTAAGTTTGCAGAATTTAGACTTAATTAAGGTTGGTGTAAATCTCTCTGCCCGCCAGTTTCAGCAATCAAACCTTGGGCAAATAGTAGCTGACATTTTGACAGAAACCACCTTAGACCCCACTTACCTTAACTTAGAGCTAACCGAAAGTACAATTATCCAAGATGTTGAAGCCAGTATTTCTCGACTTAACTACTTCAAGTCCTTAGGCGTGGAAATTTCCCTAGATGATTTCGGCACAGGCTATTCATCTTTTAGCTACCTCCAACAATTTCCCTTAAATACTTTAAAAATCGATCAAAGCTTTATTCGAGATATGTCTACTAATTCTAAAAATAAAGCGATCGCCATTGCCATGATTCAACTAGGACATAATATGAACTTAAAAGTCTTAGCTGAAGGCGTAGAGCATAAAGCTGAATTAGATATTTTAGTAGAGTCCAACTGTGATCTAATCCAAGGGTATTTATTTAGTAAAGCCTTGCCTGCCATAGAGTTAGAGAGCTTATTACTTCAAGATCAACGCCTAATTATGTAATTTCCCATCCCTTCAGAGCGATCGCCTTGGTAATTTCTCGATGCCATTGTTCTAAGGTTTCCTTAAATTCTGGATCATATAAACCCTTACGCCACATCACTAGGGCATCCTCTTGGGTCACTTCATAATATTTAGGTCTTTTACCAATAATCTTAAAATCAAATTTTTCATACAAAGCGATCGCTGCCCGATTAGACTCCCTTACCTCTAAGGTTGCCCACTCTAACCCTTGAATATAAGCCTTTTGCAATAATCCCCAAACCACATACTTACCTAGACCCTGCCCTTGATATTCTGGGCGCACCGCCAACATCGTAATATGAGCTTCTTCTAAAATTGCCCAAAGGCAGCCAAATCCTAAAATGACCTTTTCCCTATTCATTACCGCCATTAAGTGACTATGGGGACGCTCAATTTCTTGAATGTAACCTTCTAAGCTCCAAAAACCTCCTAAACAGGCTCGATCAATCACCTGAATTTGGGGTAAATCTTCAACAGTAATCTCAACTAGGCTTAATTGCAATTTTTACAAACTTGGGGTTAATTTAGAATTAATTTCGATCTTCTAGGGGAGCGATATGCCTAGTTAATACCTTCATTAAGGTAGACACTACCCTAATGAAATGAAAAAGCTAGAGTGGCAGACTTGAAACTTAAAAAAGCGTAGTATCTAAACCGTTAATTTGGCTTAAACCTACGCTATATCTAGTTTTTGTTATGCCAGAACCCAGACTTGAACTGGGGACACGAGGATTTTCAATCCTCTGCTCTACCAACTGAGCTATCCCGGCTGTTTTTTGCACTTTATTAGGTTAGCATCTACCTATAGAATTTATCAAGACAAAAGGCAAATTTATTGACATTCCTCGTGCTGAACGAAGATTCTTGGACTCACTGTAGCCTGTAGGACTTACCCTAGCATGGTCTTACTTAGTGATACCTAGTCTTGCAACTAGCTTCTCAAGCGTGAATTTCCGTATGCCCTGCGGTATTAATATATTCTAATATAAAGCCGTTCTAGAAGGACAGGGTTTTTAACCCATTTTTCCGATAAAATTAACTAATCAAACTAGTACAAGGCTGCTGAGGTTTAGACACTCGTTCTAGTCTGCTATAGTTTTAACAAAATAGGCTTTTAGAGTAACCTTACTTTTGCCCTGTTGTACTAGTAAATTTTACAACTTGCTCTACTGAGATATCTGAGTCAATCATGTTTTTGGCAATCTGACGGGCATTTTCAAATTTTCCTTTTTGCTCACCTTTTTCAATCGAACTGATTGACGAGGCAGTCAAGAAAATCCCACAATCATCAATCGCACTACTCTAAATCAATTTTTAATAGTGATCTAGAAGGGGGTTTTGCCCCTACTTTAAATATCATGTCTATCTAGATCACTAGCGATAATTTAGAGCTATTAACTCCACCTCCATTCAGTTACTTCTGGATTATCAATCCCGTATTCATAAGCATATTGGCGAGCATTAATTTGGAGATTACGGAATTTCTCTTTGGCATAAGCCCCTGCTACTAAAAGATCTGGAATTCGATTAATGGCATCGATCGCTAAGCTATAACGGTCAATTTCATTATTAATTGCTAATTCCATGGGGGTATTGATATTACCTTTTTCTTTGTATCCTCTAACGTGCAAATTATGGTGATTGTGGCGACGATAGGTGAGACGATGAATTAGCCAAGGATAGCCATGAAAGTTGAAGATAATTGGCTTATTCAAGGTAAATAGACTATCAAAATCCGAGTCGCTAAGTCCATGGGGATGCTCACTCTTAGGTTGTAGCTTGAATAAGTCCACGACATTGATAAAGCGGATTTTTAGATCGGGAAATTCTGCCCGTAGTAACTGAATTGCCGCTAACGCTTCTTGGGTGGGAATATCTCCAGCACTTACCATCACTAAGTCAGGTTCATAGCCTTGATCGTTACTTGCCCAATCCCAAATACTAATTCCCTTTGTGCAATGAGCGATCGCGGCATCCATATCTAAATATTGAAGGTGCATTTGTTTATCAGAAACAATGACATTGACATAGTTTTCACTTTGCAAGCAATGGTTAGCCACAGAAAGAAGACAGTTGACATCGGGCGGTAGATAAATCCGAGTGACTGAAGCACTTTTGTTGACTACTACATCAAGAAAGCCTGGATCTTGGTGGGTAAATCCATTATGATCTTGTCGCCACACTGTGGAAGTAATCAAAAGATTGAGGGAAGCAATTTCTTTCCGCCAAGAAATATGATTACAAATATCTAACCACTTGGCATGCTGGTTAAACATGGAGTCAATAACATGGATAAATGCCTCGTAGGAAGATAGAAGTCCATGCCGTCCAGTTAAGAGATAGCCCTCTAACATCCCTTCCAAGATATGCTCGCTTAATATTTCAATTACTCGTCCATCGGTGGCAAGTTCTCCACCATCGGCATCTTCGGGCATGTATTCGGCGATCCAGAATTTTTTACTGACTTCGTAGATGGCATTGAGCTTGTTAGAGGTGGTTTCATCGGGGCCAAATACACGGAAATTATCAGGATTTATTCGCATAATATCCCGCAGGAATTCACCTAAAGGATAGGTATTCTCTGCTTCAATTTGTGCAGGTTTTTCAATAGCGATCGCATAGTTGCGGAAATCTGGCATTCGTAATGCTTTTTTGACCAGTCCACCATTAGCAATGGGATTAGCACTCATTCTTTGGTTACCCTTTGGAGCCAGCGCCTTTAGTTCAGGGATCAAGGTGCCGTTATGATCAAATAGTTCCTCTGGCTTATAGCTGTGTAGCCATTCTTCTAGCAATTTTAAGTGTTCGGGATTATTTATGATGCCTGTGATGGGAACTTGGTGCGCTCGCCAGAAACCTTCTACTTTATGTCCATCAACTTCTTTGGGTCCAGTCCATCCCTTTGGCGATCGCAAAATGATTACTGGATAGAAGGAACGCTTGGCAATTCCAGTTGTGCGGGCTTCCTGTTGAATTTTTTTGATTTCCGTAATACAGTGATCAACCGTAGCTGCCATAGACTGGTGCATGGTTTCGTGGTCAGAGCCTTCGACAAAATATGGAATATATCCATACCCTTTAAATAAAGCTTCAAGCTCTTCATGGCTAATGCGTGCCAGCAAAGTCGGGTTGTTAATTTTATATCCGTTTAAGTGCAGAATCGGCAGAACTGCCCCGTCACGCAGGGGATTGATAAACTTATTTCCATGCCAAGATGTCGCTAAAGGACCAGTTTCTGCTTCACCATCACCCACAACTACTGCCACAATTAGATCAGGATTATCAAAAGCAGCACCATAGGCATGGGAAAGACTATAGCCTAATTCTCCTCCTTCATGGATAGAACCGGGGGTTTCTGGGGTGCAGTGACTACCAATCCCGCCTGGGAAGGAAAATTGTTTAAAGAATGCCTGCATTCCTTCTTCATCTTCACTTTTATCGGGATAAACTTCTGAATAAGTACCTTCAAGATAAACTGGAGCTAGGACTCCAGGCGCACCATGTCCAGGTCCTGCCAAAAAGATCATATTTAGATCGTATTTTTTAATTGCCCGATTTAGATGAATATAGCTAAAAGATAATCCAGGACTTGATCCCCAATGTCCTAATAGGCGTTTTTTAATATGTTCAGGATTGAGAGGAATTTTGAGTAGAGGATTATCCCGTAGATAAATCATTCCGATCGCTAAGTAATTACAAGCTCGCCAGTAGGCATGAATTTTCTGAAGTTCTTCAGGGGTTAAAGGCATTCCTTCTACTGTAGATCTTGCCTTGCCATAGCTACTGATCGAAGTAGTCTGTTTCGGTGTTGCTATCATCTAGATTTCTCCGCTTTAATAAATAGGATAATTACTTAGAGTCTCAGCTTTAATTAGGAATATCTAAAGCTATTTTTTGCACTGGCGCTTTCTAAATATTTATATTACGCTATGCATTTTAATACTGTAGT
>CASBQR010000063.1 GCA_949127865.1 Synechococcales cyanobacterium PMM_0082 | reverse complement strand
ATGCAAATCCAAATTCCTGTCCAGTTGCAAAAAGCAATGCGAGAGTTGCCACCAATTCCCCCATTTAACGAATCTCTTCCTATACCGCCAAAGCCATTAAATCTGATTCGAGATGCGATCGTTATCACTGGATTAATGATTCTTGTGGGATATATCTACATTAAGTTGCAACCACTTCCCCAACCTATGGTGAACGATCTTTTATCATTACTTGTAATGCTTTTTTTACCACTTATCAACTTTCTTATTTTAGGATTTAAAATCCTACTTCTCGCTGGCTTATTTCTAATTCTGGGACCAATATACAAAATCTATCAGAGCCGACTACAGAATCATTCTGCACTTACTAAATCCTATTTTGAATTACTCGAATCCTATTCCCTTAAGCAAAGTGAGTATGAGCAGAAGATTTTTCTCTCCCAGACCAGCGATCGCCTTCGAGAATTTCGCTCCCCTAAAATCCTAAAAATTTTAAGATCTACAAATACAGAAATCATTCAAAAAATTCCAGTTGGAGATAACATAGAATCGGAATTAGTAATTACAGATAAGATTAAAAATGAACCATTTATATTTTCTAAGAGCTTGAAGAAAAGCCTAAAATATAATCTGCACGAAGGTATTACCATTCAAATCCCAGGATTCAATTACATATTTAGCCCTGATTTTACCTATACAAATCCCGATACTAATCTCCACCTAGCGATCGCCATTTCTGAACAATTAGATAAAAATTCAGACAAAAATATTAAGGAACAACAAAATATCTGCCATACATTCTTACTCAAATCAGGCTGGATTGTGGCTAACCTTAATCCGAATGAGGTTTTAGATCAGCCCGATCAGTGCGCGCAGGCAATTACTAATTTAATTCAAGAATTATCCTGTGAACCTGAACCTCTACTCTAAGGGATCGCAAATCAATAATATGGGATTGGATTTTTAACTGTCTTATAGGTTCAAATAAGGCGATCTCCACACTCACCGATAAATATAAACTTCGTACTTGGGGATATTCCATTAATATTTTAGAACTTAGCGATCGCTCTGCAAAAGTTTTAAGTACATCAATTCTCAAAATTACCCAAAAACTAATTTATATCCTTGCCTCTGGTTATATCGATCTACCTGAATATCTGTAAAATGGCTTCAATCAAAATAAGTGGGCTATGCAAATCCAAATTCCTGTCCAGTTGCAAAAAGCAATGCGAGAGTTGCCACCAATTCCCGAACTTAGGGTGAACGCTCCCTTTTTATCAATACTTTTTGAGGGAAGTGTCATCAGAATTATCAATACACTTATTCCAATATTTAAAGCAATCCTAATTCCCGTTGGCTTATTTCTAATTCTGGGGCTAATGTTTATCCAACAGAAAACCTATCAGAGCCAACTACTGAATCATTCCGTACTTACTGAATCCTATTTTGAATTACTCGAATCCTATTCCCTTAGACAAAGTGAGCAGTCAAGCGATCGCCATCACAGTAAATTTAGGTAAGAGCAAAATCATTGCAATTGATGAAGTGCTTACGGAGGTTCTCAATTTTCTGTCTGGTGGTGGGGTAAATTTACGAGAACGAGCAGTAAATACGGTTCAGCAGTTGCTCAATGCAGACTCGGAAAAAGTAACTGTATGATCTCAATCTCGCAAAATATTTTTGAATGGATTGGAGTTGTACGGACAAAGGCTGGACAAGGGTTATAGCCTTACGGATTGTATTTCAATGGTGATTATGAAGCAAATGGGTATTGAGCAAATATTGACTCGCGATCATCATTTTATTCAAGAAGGTTTTACTATTCTTTTTCCTGGCGATCGCTAGTTTGGTATTTGATAAAAGCGATCGCCTGTTTTCCCATCTCCTTTAACTCTTCCCAAATATCCTGTTCTTAGTCGGCATAGCTATAAACGGGCGTTTGAATTACGCGCTGGGGTTCCTGACCATCTAAAATAATTTGCTGCAAAAACATCATAGTTGATGGAGAGAAAAATTGCTCTCCTGTTTCTTCATTGACACGGGCGGGAACATTCTCAATTAGGAAGAATTTCCCATTTAATTCTAAGAAGTAGGTTACGCGCTTTTCTACAAGCTGTTCTTGATAATTATTCATTGTTAGTTTTCCTTATGGTAAATTCGTTATTCCATTTTTGGGGATCGGGTTCGTATACTGTAATTATTTTAACTAATGGTCGGATAGGATAGCTGCTTTGGATGTGAACTGTCCGCCCACTGTGGGTTAATCCGCAAATCAGGCAACTTGGGACATATTTGTCGTTAGGATAGTCTTCAATAATTTGACCATTGCCGATCGCCTCTATAATCTCATATAACCGAATCTTCCTAATAATGGATTGATCGACAGCGTGTTTGGAAAGCTCAAATTGTTCACTGGTGATTTTATTGCGAATTTCTTCAATGTTTGGCATAGACTGTCATTCTAAATTGGTAAATCTCGCAAATAATAAAAGCGATCGCCTGTTTTCCCATTTCCTTTAACTCTTCCCAAATATCTTGCTAATGATGAAGAAAATCGGATTTAATTTGCTTTTTCTAGTAATTGGCGAATAGACAAGACGGGAATGCTCGAACTTAAGAAGCCTGTAGCGTCACGGGTAACGATAACATCTAGATTTTGAGCGATCGCACTATAAATCTGCACGGCATCTTCAAAATCAGTTAACCCAGAGGCAAAGGCTGATTCTAAAACAGTGCGGTTAACAGGACAGATTATCATTGTGGCTAAGATACTGGAAACTGCTTCTCTCGCTAGTTCTAAACTGCGGGTATATTTTCGGGCAATGTAGAAAATGTCGGTAAGGGTTGTTGCGGTTACGTAGCCAAATATTTTCCTGAATCGATCGCTTCAAATAATTTTTCCGCATCTTGGTGAAAAGGTTCTCTTTCTAACAAAAAATCTAGCGTGATATTGGTATCAATTAGAACTTTCACTAAAGATATTTCTCCATGCGATGTTGTTCTAACATAGTGGTTACTTAGGCATCAGTTGGAGCGGGTTGGCTATTTTTTAATAAGCCTTTCATTCGTTTTATTGATTTGGATTGATCGCTTGGGTTTGGAGTTGTTTGGATGGACTCAATAATAGAGCGTATTAGTTCTAGGCGATCGCTTAGGGGTAATTGATTTGCTTGATCTTTAAGTTCTTGCAACAACATAGGTTTACTCCAGTTAGTAGAAGCTTCTAAGTTCTATTGTGGACAATTCTAACATTAGGTCGATAAGTCACGCAGGTAGTAAAAGCGATCGCCACATCTCTCAAGCTCTAACAAAATTAGCGACCGCTTTACTTGCCAAATAGTTCACGAAATCCTATTAAGTCTGACTCGCCTGTCTACAAATTACTGGGAATGGCGATCGCAATATTCCTACGGCAAAGTTTGAAAGAATAATCGCTCAAATCAATATTTGACTAGTTATATAAAATTTTATATAATCTGTAGACATTTAGGGATAAATAGTAAGCAATTATGGCAATCAAATTTTACGAGAGTCCTTTTCATGCGATTGCGGAGCCTGATGTGGCTAGTAAGTTGGTTTTGAAGGCTGACTTGACGATCATGATTCGGGACATAATTGAGAATAGAGGTTGGACTCAGAAAGAAGCGGCGGAAAAGTTGGTGGTTACTCAGCCTCGTGTATCGGATATTGTGAATGGAAAAATTAATAAATTTACTTTAGATATGCTTTTTTCGATGCTTGATAAGCTGGGATTTAAGACTGAGTTTACTTTTAGCAGTTTAGAAAGTGCTTCTATTCAGATTCAATCGAAGGATTTAGCTAAAGCTGCTTAGTTATTTTTGCCTTTTCATTTTTTCAATCTCAGCTTTTAGTTCTTTATATCTTTTCTCGACAGTTTTCATGGCTTGTCGATCTACGCCGTTTGTTGTCTTCTCAAATGAATGTAAGACGACAACGGTATCTAGGAATTTTGCTATGTAAACACATCTAAAGGCTGGGCTACCATTTATTTTAAGTTCGATTACGCCAGCGCTAATACTTTCCAGAGTTTGGATTGGTAAGAATGGCTTTTTGTCATCTTGGACGGCTCTTAGGCTAGTCCCAAATTGTTGTTGAATTTCTTTTGGGAAGTCTTTGTATTCTCTCTCGGCGGCATTGTTAACAAAAGCAAATTGTTTCATGATTCAGTAGATTTGCGGTAATTGATACAGAACAAAAACGACCATACGTCATTAAAATCCAGTGTGAATGACGCAGGTATCTTCGAGAAAATTTGATGTGCTAATTATCTCTGTATCAATCAGAGCTGAGTTTTCCACCTATATCTTTTATAGCTTCATGAACTAATTGTCGTACTTTGCGAAGAAAATCTTGTGAATATTGATTTATTACTGGAGAAATTTCTGGGGCAGCCTCGTCAAAGATCAACTTAATTTTGTTTGCCCTTTTCATAGACTCCCCACGCCCAGAATCTCTGTAGGCTTCTATCCAAGAGCTAATAGCCTCTCTAGCAATACGTGAGTTAATAAGATCATGTAAAGATGTAAAGACTTTTTGACGAATTGAATTGATAGATGATTGTTGAGCCTCTTCATCTGATTTAGGTTGCTCAGTCCAGCTTATTGGATTATCTAAAAATTGTGAGATTGATTCATTAAGTAGCGTCAGTAGATCTGCTACAGGTCGGAGATTATCATACTCAACATCTACACTGTCTGCAAACCTCTTATTCAGGGCTTTAATACGTCTCCAATGCTCCTTTTGAACTCCCGATGATTGTCCAAAGCCTAAAATGGTATCCCATCTTTTCTGAAAACTATTTGTTGCCTGTTGAACTGCAAATAACAAGCCATCAGGGTCATAAACTGGTGCAATTGTGATTAAGTTTTTGGAATTGCTAGAATTCTTACAAAAATCCAAAAGACGCTCCAACTCATCACTATTTTTCTTGCGTTTTTTGACTTCTTCAAGAGGCTTATCTAATCCGCCTAACATAAAGCAATGCCGATTCAAATCTTGTTCGACTGTCTTAATAGCAGAGTGACCTACAATATTGCCAATCTCATTAAGTCCATTTATTACAGATCCCAAAATATGATTTTTTTTGTCCTCAAAAAATGGTAGATTATCACCTTTGACATTATCAAAGTGTGTAAAGGCAATAGCTAATTTTTGTTGATAGCCACTACTAGCAACAGATTTAATTACAGATAAAGATGCTGCTTGTATAGGTTGTTGTGCATTATCAACTAACAAAATAACATCTACGTCATCAAACCGATTCGTAATATGAGTTGTCACACATGAAGATAGATCAGGTGTATGCCCAAGACCTTGCCCATCCATAAGAACTAGTTGATACTTATTTTCTGTAAAAACTGGATCGAAATCTCCTCTAACTCTTATCCCTTGAACAATGGGAGTTAACAGTCTTCCAAATGAACGTGCATAATTACTAGAAAATTGCCTAATATCAGCAAGGAATGTTTCCTTGTCTTGAGATTCATACATCCAAACTTTTGCCCAACCATTAGATTTTCGATCTAATTGTCCAACTTTTAGATCATCAAAACGTTTTTGAATTTCATCAACTATATCGTTGACTAAGTTATCGAAATCATCTGCCGACTGAACTTTCTCATCAAATAGTTCCTCCACAGCCTCAAGATCTTTGCCTTCAAAACCACTAACGGATTCTCCTAACTCCTGATCTAGTTCTTGAACAGCTTGATCTGTAATTTGACGAATACGTTGTATGTAATTATTCAAAACAAGCTGTATTTTCTTGTCTTCCTGTGCAGTAGCGTCAGATTTTTCTTGCTCTTCACTTTCGCTGTCATTCAGTACAGTTGTGTCTTTTTCATCTTCCCAATTATCTTCAATATTGCCATCATTTTTAGAAGCTTGCCAGTTTCCAAGTATGTAGCCAAGTCTAAATTTTTGATCTCGATGATTAAGTAAGCGATTTACTAGTTTTTCATCAGAAACTTTCTCCTTAGCTGCTAAACAAGCGTCTGCAACACATTCGCGTATATTTGTGCGGACGGAAGACTCTGCTAAAAAAGTAACAACTGCTTCGTAACCTTGACCTTGTGTGATAATCTCAATATCTGAAATCGTTGTTTTTGCTGTTGAAGTAGATGGGAACCGATGTTTTTTTGGATCAGAACCAATTAAATGACGTAATAACGAAGTTTTACCTGCACCTGTAGTACCAACAAGCAATATTTTTGAGTAGCCTTGAGGTAAAGGAAGATACTTCTCCCTAAGTTCCCAAGGATCAACAACAGGATTTTCCATACCATCATAAAAAGCTTCTACAACAACGAGAGCAAACTTGCGTGATGCCTCTTGTCGCATTGATACTCGATGATAAGTTTCTTCTGCAAGTAATTTATTCATCTCAAACACTAATCTATCAGCTTCTGCCTCGTCAGATGTGCCTAAACCTCGCCGAACTTTTAATCCTTGCTGTGTCCGAGCATCTACTCGTAAAGGATGCCTGAAAGTAATAGTCCAGCCTAAACGACCTTGAGTTCTACTTTTGGATGCAGTATAGCGAGGAGTAGCCATGAAGTTGTCCCTAGTTGTTCCCAAAAAATGATTTACCAAATCTAGCATTATCGAATTTCATTTGTCAATAGCTTCAGGGACAACTAGGAACAACAATATCGCAGTGACACAATATATTAAATACGAATTATTTAGGTGAATTACATAATCGCTATTTGATTGATTTTTAGAATGGCGACCGCATTGTAGCTGTGATGATAGGCGATTGTTTAGTAACAGCGAGATTATTTGTTTAGGTTTGACGAGAAGCGATCGCATTTTTTAATCAACCGTCAAGTTTTGCAGAGCGATCGCTAAAAGTGCTTGAGCTTGATCAAGAATCTCCTCCACATCTTTCTCCGAAGCAATTGAATTAGTGTCATAGTCCGCAAGAGTACGTTGGGCTTGAGCATCAATCAGATAACGATGAAACTCCATTGGAACCTTGCCAGCATGAGCGAGATAACGTCCAAAAGCACTGATGACAGCAGCATGACTCGAAAAAGAAAGTCCTTCATTATCTAGCAGTGCCTCAGCAATATAGAACATCGCATAGTAACCACGGGAAATTGCAAAATCATGAAACCCCTGCTCGGTTAAACTTTGGGCTGCCTCTATACTACGTTTAGCTTTGTCTAGCAGAGCTTTTTGTTCGGGAGTCATAGCACAATTCCATCTTGGCGAATATTGCGTAATAGAGGAGAATTTTCAGTTTCAAACCTAGATCGCGGTAGGAAGAGACGCGAAACCAGTAAATTATGTTCTAGACAAAATTGGGCAATGAAATGACTGGTGCGGCGTAGCTCCGCGCTGGAATTAACAGGATCTTGCAGAACAATCAAGATATCGATATCTGATGTAGGTAACGCTTCTCCTCTAGCTTGAGAACCAAACAAAATAAGGCGATCAAGACGAGTTTCATATTCCTGCTGAAAATATTCTCGCAGAGGTGCAAGTAGGGTGAAAAGTTTTTGATGTCCTTGAGTCACGATCATAAAAGATTAGTTTCATTCTCGAAGTTGTTAGCTAACTGCTGTTCTCTCTCTTTTAGGATACTACATACATCTTCATAAAACTTCGCTACCGTTTCGATAAATATATATATCTCTACCGATCGATAACCTATTTAACCGCCAGCCCGATCGCCATAGATTCACCGACCTTGATATTTGCAATTGGCGATCGCACTTTACAGTTGTGAGATAATCAGTTTGAATTTGTATGATTGATAAAAATGGAGGAACTACTATTTGAAGTGCTTACACCGCTTAAATTCACAGTTCGAGTCACTACTGACTATTGGAGAATCATTACCACCATCAAACATCGGATTATGATTAACTGTGAAGCTGAAGTCCGTGAAACTCTCGCACAACCTGATGAAATCCGTCGCAGTAAAAGCGATCATGATGTTTACCTATTTTATCGAGCCAGAAATGAAAAACGCTGGGTTTGTGCAGTCACCCGCAGACTTAACGGAAATGGATTTCTGATTACCACCTATCCCACCGATGCAATCAAAGAAGGAGAACAACTATGGAAGAAGTAAAAGTTTACTATGACAAAGTGGGAAACACACTCACTGTCTGGTTTGGTGATCCAGATGAAGAATATATCTGCGAAGAAACAGGCGATGAAGTGATCCTCATGAAAAATAAATCTGGTACAGTCATCGGTTTTGAAAAACTTAATTACAGTTTGCAAAAAACATCAAACCTAAAATTTTCATTTGAAACTCTAGCAGCATAATTTTGATTGCTATTGTAACTGTGATGATAGGTGATGCTGACAGAGTTAATTCAAACACCCTATCCTCAAGACTCTATCAAATTAAAAGGTTATCCTTATCACAGAGTAGATATAGGAGAATATAGAGCCGTTTACTATGTTGAACCTGAAATACTAGAAATACTGTTAATTGACAAACGGAATGATGATGAGATTTACAAAAAACTCAAGAGATTAACATGATGCGATCGCTTTCTGATTGATATTTGGCTTAATATTGGAAATAGGCGATCGCAACTAAAATTACTAGTTGGTATGAATTTCCCCTGAATTTCTCCTGAATAAAGTGGCATAAGCTATAAACCTAGTTTTTGATTATGGTAAAGTACTGCTATCAAAATTATGAATCCTAATCAATGCAACAACTTACGCCTAATCCTAGTTACAGCCTGACTATTAGAGTGCAATTACCCCATCGGGCAGGAATGTTAGCTTCGGTTTTAACAGCATTAGCAGAAGCAGGCGGCACTTTAGGACAGATTAACTTAATTCAGCAAACTCGTAAAAGTATAATCCGTGATGTCATCGTCAATGCTTACAGCGAAATTCATGCCGAAGAGTTGGTAAACGTAGTTAAGAATTTGCCAGAAATTCGGTTTTTAAGTGTGAGCGATCGCACCTTTGAAGTCCACCACCACGGGAAAATCAGCGTTCATTCCAAGGTTGAAGTAAATGGGCAAGACGATCTAGCAATGGTCTATACCCCAGGGGTCGGTCGAGTATGCATGGCGATCGCTGAGGATATAAATCGGGCGTACGATCTCACAGTCAAAGGTAATATGATTGCGATCGTTACCGACGGTAGTGCCGTACTAGGTTTGGGCAATATTGGACCAGAAGCAGCCCTACCAGTAATGGAAGGTAAAGCAATGCTATTCAAGAAATTTGGGGACTTAGATGCTTTCCCGATTTGTTTAGCAACTCAAGATGTGGATGAGATTGTAAACACTGTTAAGTACCTAGCTCCAACCTTTGGTGGCGTTAATTTGGAAGATATCAGTGCGCCTCGCTGTTTTGAAATTGAAAGAAGACTGCAAGAAGAATTAAATATTCCTGTGTTCCACGATGATCAGCATGGTACAGCGATCGTGGTCGTTGCCGCTATGCTTAATGCCGTTAAGGTGGTTGGTAAACCCATAGATAAAATTCGGGTAGTGATGAACGGGGCGGGGGCATCAGGAATTTCTGTGGCTCGGCTTTTACGCAAAGCTGGTGTGGCGAATATTGTAATGTGTGATTCTAAAGGTTGTCTCAGTAGCGATCGCACCGATTTAACAGGAGAGAAACTAGAATTTGCGACTTCCAAATCTGGCAGTTTAGCCGATGTGCTTGTGGGCGCAGATGTTTTTGTCGGTTTAAGTGTGGGCAATGCGCTAACGCCAACTATGGTGCGGACAATGGCGGATCAACGGATTGTGTTTGCAATGGCGAATCCTATTCCTGAGATTCAACCAGAATTAGTAGAAGATGATGTTGCTGTTATTGCCACAGGTCGGAGTGATTATCCAAATCAAATTAACAATGTATTAGCATTCCCAGGAGTATTCCGTGGTGCTTTAGATAGCCGTGTATCAAAGATTACGACTGATATGTATTTAGAAGCCGCCAAAGCGATCGCCTCTTTGGTCAGTCCTAACGATTTAGCTCCCGACTTTATCATTCCGTCAGTTTTCGATCCTAGGGTTGCCAGTGCTGTTGCTGCGGCTGTGACCCAATGCGCCCGAGAAGCAGGTCTAGCCAATCTATAATTTCGATTAGTCAAATTACCTTCATTTTAAATTTCTCCTAAAGTCCTATGGAAAGAACTGAACAAGAACAGATTGCTGCCCTAATTGCGACCTTAGTTACCCAAAGTATCAAGGATACAATTAGACAAGTTTTCCAAGAAGAGCAATCTATCTTTTTTAATCAAATCAATTCCCAACTTACGGAAACTCTAAAATCCCATCTTCAGGAGCAATTAGCTAAGCAAAGACGGGAATTTGAAGTGGAACTGCAAGCAGAAATTGATGAGCTTAAATTCCAGCACTATCAACAATTAGAGCGATTAGGACAAGCCGTAGAGCAGGTAATGACTTTACAACCTGTTAATGAGATCTCCGTTGACAATACAGATGAAATTACAGATGAAATTACAGATGAAATTACAGATGAAAGTTATGATGAGGTCGATCAGGAGCTAGAACTTTTTAAGAATCAAGTCCTGCATGAACTAGGAATTGCAGACAATTTAGAGACTTCTGAACCCTTAGAATCAGAACTTAATTTATTTGCTCATAATGAATCAGAGCCGCTATCAAGTGATGAAATTGTAGAAAGTTTAGAATCTGAGACCGATCTAAATTTGGATCAAGAATCAAATCTTTTTGCAGATAGAACTTCTGTAGAAAAATTAAATGATGATCTTAACCTAGAAAATAACGCCAGTGAATTTGATTCTCAACTGCCTCCTAACCAAGCCCAAGATATTTTGGAGACTTCCGATCCTTTTGCGATTCTTAATAACGATCAGATTAGCAGTTTTGCCAACGAAGAGACCATTGAAGATGAATTGGATTATTTGGAACCTGAAAAATCAGAAATTCCTGATGATCTAAGCTTAATAAATCTAGGTTTTGATCTTAATGATGATTTAAGTTTAGAAGCAGAGTTAAATTTGTTAAATCAACCTGAATTTGATGCTGGATTTGATGATAGTGGAACCATAAGTACAGAATCCGATCTATTTATGGAAAGTGCTGCCCTAGATGATTTGAGCGATAGTTTGAATTTGGAGACTTTAGAAAATACCATAGCACCTGATGATAGTGTAGAGAATCATCCCTTTTCTCAAGAAGTCTTTGATTCCTCCGATCGCATTGATCAGCAAGTTATTAGTCCTGAATTTAATGAATTTGCAGAGCAGATGATCTTAGAAGAGAATTTAAGCTCCTTACAATATTCTGTCGAATTTTTAGAAGCGATCGCTCAATCAGAAATAGAAACTAATCAGGAACTGCAATTTAATGAGATTGAACCAGAAGCAGGTAATCAAGTCCTAACTTTTGATGATCAACTTAACGAATTTGCTGAAAATGAATCTGTATTTGATTTCAGTGATGATGCTACCTCTGAATTCAATGAATTTGATTTAGAATTGATGGCGAAGGAAGATCAAAATGTACTTAGCTCAAGGGAAGATGTGGAGGAGTCAGAAGTTGATCCATTTGCGTTCCTTATAGAGTCAACTAAGCAGATTCAAGATAATAGTGATTCACTAGAGTGGGATTTTGACGCATTGGAAGACTCTCCTAATCTTGATCAAGATATTCTCAATCAAGGAGATGATAATCAATCCAACGAGTTTGTAGAAATGACCTCTATTGGTAATCCTCTAATTAATTTTGATGATACTTTTGATTCAGGAATTGATGAGTTTGATAGCATATTGGCAGATAATATAGAAGGAATAGAAACTTCTGATACTTACGATCCCTTTACCGATTTTGATGAGTCTCCAGAAATAGTTTATGAAGGTGAAGAAGATCAGTTTACTTTGGAATTAAATGAAGCGCTGCAAAGAAACTTAAATATTCAAGCATTAGCACAAATTGCCGAATTAGCTGAAAGCGATCGCCTGAGTATAGAACTAGAAAGAGAACTAGATATCGCAGAACTTCCGCCAATAAACATTGCAAATCTGATTCCAGAAATTGAAGATGAAGAATTATCAAACTTTGCTGATTTAGAAGAGGACGAATTTTGGCAAGGCGATCGCTCAGAATCTCCATCTAACCTAGCTATAACTAATATTTGGCACCTAGGGATTGATTTTGGCTATACAGCAATTCGAGCCTGTTTATTTAATCAACGAACTAAGCAAATTTATCCATTATTGATTAATGAAGAAGAACAAATTAGTGCAAATATCGTAATTAAAAGAGAAAAGGAAGAGATAAACATTCAGGGTGTCAAGCAATTTCTGAGACTAGGAATTCCCTTTCAGCACCAAGATCAATACCAAAAGCAATACCAAGATCAATGGCAACCGCAACTGGAATGGGCAAATAAACAAAAGCTAAGCTTAAAAGATTTATTAACACCCGTTCAATCACTTTTAGCGCAAATTAAAGAAAGTGCTACTCATCCTGACCTAGAAATTGCCGAAGTTTTCGACAACCTTGAAACCGTAATTTTAGCTCATCCCCATTCTTGGTCAGATGCCTATATTTTCAACCTCAGGGAAGTAGTTCTAGCGAGTGGTTTGGTGAGTTCTGTCGAGCAAGTTTTGGTAATTGATCAAGCGATCGCTTCTTTTTTTAACACTTTATTTAATCCCGTACTTAGTTCCGCTTCATCTCTTCCTGACCAGCAATTATTTATAGATGCAGGAGGATTCACCACAACTTTGAGCTTTAGCTTCTATGAAGAAAATCGGTTTAACGATCTTGAATATGCAGGACTAGGAATAAATCAAGATATCGTTTTACAACTCCTATATCCCCAAACTAAAGGTAAGTTTCCCGCCACTAAATTCATCAAATCTGGTATCCCTAGCCCTCATCGGATTGACTTACAGCATTTCTTAAACAAATCGGCGATCGGCATCGAAGCTTTAGCGATAGCAGAACAAATTAAACTATTTTTCTCACAAAACCCAGAGGCATCAATTTGGCAGGGACATCTGGGCGGGAAGTCTATAAAAATTAGTAGTTTAGACCTAGAAGTTAAGGTGATTCAGCCTTATATTCAATGTTTGAATGATGCCATAGATTTACTGATAGCTGGAACTTTACCCGAAGATATTCTCAATATTGCTATCTCTGGTGGCACCTCCCAACTACCTTCGATTCGGCAATGGTTAGAATCTAAATTTGCGAATGCTCAAGTTTCAGAATTACCTTGTACCTATCTAGCTCAAAGTTTGGCGATCGCTCCTCTGTATGCACAATACCTAAATATCAGCAGACATCAATATTCTGATTACTTTTTACTTAGTGAAGTTTGTGCCTTAAATTTGCAAGAGCCTTTGAGCTTAGAAGAGCTAGTGAAAAAATTACAAAGTCGAGGCGTAAATAAAACCTGTAGCGATCGCCTAACTAAAATTCTCTTAAAATTACCCGCAGGCATCCTTCCTTGGCAGGAACCCGAAAAATCTCTGATTCTTGCCGATCCTGCCCTCAATCAAACCCTATTAACCAATAGCCTTTTTACAAGCCTAGCTCCAAATTTATATACCCCTAATCCAGCCTATACTCAGACTCTAAGTTCCTATCTAAAGCTGCTAGAGTCTAGTAATAACCAAAGTTTTAGTGAGCCTTTAGTATTTCCTAGTTTTGTGAATTAGCATGGTACCTCTTCCCCATCATCGTCCGCAAAAATTAGCCCTAGGTTCATTAGAATCTGAAATTCTCAATATTATTTGGGATTTGGGATTAGCCACCGCTAAAGAGATCCTTAACCAAATCTTAGCCAATCCCGATCGCGAGTTAGCTACTGGTTCGGTCATGACAGTTCTGAATCGGCTAACAAAAAAAGGTTGGCTGCGCTCTAGCAAAAAAGATAAGTTACTGTATTGGCAAGCTTTAATTTCCCGTGAAGAATTTCATGTTCTAAATGCCTACAATCAGTTACATAGCTTTTTACAAGTTGGCAATGCTGATATTGTCGCTGCCTTTGCCGATGACCTTGATTTAGCCTCCCAAACTCGATTAGAAGCGATCGCCCAAAAACTCAAAGAACTACGCCAAGTCAAGGAGCAGAAATAATGCATTTACTCATGATTTTAATGGCTATTGCTACAGCCTACGGCGTTCGGTGGCATGAAGCGTTACCTAAACTAACTTGGCAAGAGCGCTGGCAAACGGCTCTATTTAGGTTTTTATTTCCGACCTTATTACTACTTTCCACAGCGATCGCCTTGGTGTGTATGGGGAGTCAAGGGGTAATGATGGGACTAAAATCAGGGTGGCTAAGCTATGGCATTGGCTTAGGTTTCTGTGGATATAGCGTCTGCATCCTTATAACTTCATTTTGGCAAGGATGGCAAACAGTAAATCAAATTTCCGCCTTACCTCAAACAAAATTAGCAGATCAAACTCTACGGATTTGGGAATCCCAAAATATTTTTGCCGCCCAGATTGGGTTTTGGCAGCCGCAGTTAGTAGTTAGTTCGGGATTAATCCAAAAATTCGATCATCTGCATCTGGAAGCTGTGATTAAACACGAACAGGCACATTTGCTTTACAGAGATACTTTTTGGTTCTTTTGCCTAGGTTGCTGCCGCCAGATTACCTCTTGGTTGCCCTATACAACATCTCTATGGCAAGAGTTACTTTTACTTAGAGAAATTAGAGCCGATCAATGGGCAGCAAAATCTATCGATCCATTAATTTTGGCAGAATCTTTACTATGGACAGTTGGGAATATGGGATTTTCACCTACGGTTTCTGCTGCTCTAGGGCAATTTAGCGATCGCTTAGAAGAAAGAATAGAGACTTTACTCACAGAAACCCAAGAGGAACTAAAGACTCCCATCCATAGTTGGTCTTGGCTGGGGCTAACTTGTTTGCCTTTTATCTCTATCTTTCTTCATTCCTAATTTCTTTGAATTTGACTACATCAAGCCTAGTTGGGACAAAATGCCATGACCAGTCACATATTCATTAATCAGGGCAGCGGCAAATCCGATCATAGCGAGGCGACCGTTCCAAGTTTCCGCAAAGGGGTTAAATCCAAAATTTGGTTTTTTATCTTCCATGGTTTTTTTAATTGAAAATATTAAGAACTACATGTCTATCTTAACAATACTTAATGCCAATCGCAAATAATTAAACGCCTTCTATGAGTGCTCCTGTAAATTCTCAGATCTTAAAAATTCTGGAAAATCTTGCTATTGTAGATAGCTATGCAGAATCTGAAATCCTCAAGGCGGAATTGCTCAGGGATTCTCCTCCAATTTTTAAGGTAACTCCAGCCAATGTTGATGAGGTCATAGCTCGGCGATCTCAAATCCTCAGGGCAATCTATCCCCAAGTCTTAGAAGTTCAAGCCAGTTCGCAAATTGCTAATTCTCTAATTCCAACGCTCTGGTATATATGGATTCCTTTGGCAATGCATTTAGCCGAGCAATATCAATGGCAGCCAATTATTCAAGGAATTTTAGGCGGTCAAGGCACGGGTAAGACCACAATGACCAAATTTCTCAAGTTAATTTTGATAGAAATGGGTTATGTATGTGTGAACCTCTCCCTTGATGATCTTTACAAAACCTACAAGGAACGAGAAGAGATTAAAAAACTTGATCCTGAAATTCAATGGCGAGGTGTACCCAGTACCCATGATCTGCAATTAGGCATAGATACCCTCGATCAACTGTGTAGCGATCGCTCATTTTGGGAAATTCCCCGTTTTGATAAATCTGCCCATTCTGGAGCTGGCGATCGCACTAATCCTGAAATTATCTTTACTAAACCCCAAATTATTTTGTTTGAAGGTTGGTTTGTGGGAATCCGCCCCGTTGATCCAGATTTGATTAATAGTTATGACTTTACCGAAGAAAGCGATCGGCAATTTGTCTTAAAAATGAATACTAAATTACAGGATTATTTACCTCTCTGGCAAAAATTAGATAGTCTGTGGCTCTTACTGCCTGAAGATTATCGAGATAGCTTGCAATGGCGGCGGTCAGCGGAACATAAGCTTACAAACGGTATGAGTGATGGGGAAATTACTAAGTTTGTTCACTATTTTTGGCGATCGCTCCCCCCAGAAATTTTTATTGCCCCACAGAGACAGTCGGCAGATTTAGTAATTGAAATCAATTCCGATCATGGCATCACCAAACTCAGTAGTCCTTTAGGCTTGGATCGAAGTTGTCACTAGTTTTTTCAGAAATAGAGTTAAATACCGCCGCACATTAATCGAATCATAGGAATTACTTAGGAATAGTTCAGGTCAAAATTTTCATAAAATACGATTAACGACCCATGAGCTTAACTAAACCAATTCCACCAAAGTATAAACCGCCCACCGCACCAGCTAAAAGGCTCTGGGTCAGAGGATCTGTGGATGGGGTCAAAACTCCACCTACCACCAAAGCTCCCAAAATTACATAACGCCACCCAGCCAACATTTGCTGAGATGAGACAATGCCAACTAGCCCCAATAAAGCTTGGACGATGGGAATTTGAAAAGCTAATCCTGTACTAAATAATAATAATAAAACAAATTCAAAATAGCGATCAATTGACCATAATTGCTCTACCACATCGCCGCCATAGGCAATGAAGAAATTTAAAGCAGCAGGAATTAAAGCAACATAGGCAAAGGCAATACCAGCAATAAATAAAATACTAGAGCCAAAGACAATGGGAGCTACTAGTTTTTTTTCTTTTTTCGTCAGACCTGGTAAAACAAATCTAACAATTTGATACAAGATCATCGGCGCAGCTACCACTAACCCGCTATAGCCTGCAACTTTAATTGATACAAAAAAGTACTCTCCAGGAGAAAGTTGCAGAAACTTAACACCATGGGCAGGCACTTCTAAAAAATAGACGATTTTGTTAACAAATACAAAACAGCCGATAATGCCTACTAAGACCACAGCGATCGCATAAAAAATCCTTTTCCGTAGTTCATCTAAATGATCTAGTAAGGGCATTTCCAGATCATCGGTTACTTCGGTACTTACTTCATCTTCTATATCAATCAAAGGTTCAATCATAGTATGCGGTCGATATTGTATTTTAATCCTATACTAATTTTCAGACCTGCTAATTGAGATTTTAGACTTTAATAATCCAGTCCTTACGGGTATCGGCACTAAAAAAAGCAGCAGGAACAACTTTGATATCTCCCCCTAACCCCTTAAAAGCAGAGCGAATTATAGTAGCATGGCAAGCCTCAGTGGAGCCAATACTAGTGGCAGCCGTAACTATGGCAGGGGTTTTAAGCTTAGCAGCTTCTTGACCATAGGCGATCGCCGCATCAACTTCTAAAGCCAAAGCTAATCTAGCAATATTCGCATCAGTATCTAAATTGCCATCACCATTATGAATATAAGGGGTAATAGTGCCTAAATAGTCAGCTTGTGCTGGGATTGACGTTCCCCCCAAATCTTTAATCACCTTAGATAAAGTATCTCTGTGACTTTTGTGATCGGCTTGGTTGGCTAGGACTATTTCTAAGAGAGATTTTCCAACAGTAGTTTTACTAAGTTTAACTGCCGCAAACCCGTATGCCCAAATTGCCTGATGCTCATAAAAAAGAGCGCCATTTAATATTTTAAGATCGTTTGCTGCATTTGGGTTTTGAGCGGATAGCACGGTCGGAACTATAGCGGATGCTGCGATCGCGGCTGCCCCAAACATTCCTGCATTAAGTAATTGACGGCGTGAATTATTGTGCCAATTCATATTTTTCTCCAAAATTGATTGACCGACTTTCCATCACTTATGAGTTTATCTACGTTCAAGTCCTAAAAATAGACCCTTTTATACTAGGATTACTCTATCTGTAGAGGTAATTTTGCTTAACTTATATTTGGATTGGATATCACCTAATTCTAAATTGGAACTTTTTTGAATTTAGAGCGTCCACAGTTTTGGTGATAAATTGTATTTAGTATTATAGTTAATCTCTTAATTTGTTATTGAGACCCTTAAGTAATCGTTTTAAGTTATTTTGTAATTCTCAAGGCTTGTAATAATTACAAATGCCGACAGAAATGTTGGTAAGACAAAGAACCTGCAAAGTTTTTAGTAATCTTGAGCCAAAATTTTTAGTTTCAATCCTCTCTTTGACTTCACATTTTAACCATAAAATCAGGACTTTAACCGATGGTAGATTATTTCAGAAAGGCAAGAAAAATCCTAAAACATACAGGAATACTCCTACTGTCAGTGATGACCTTTTTGATGATTACTAATCTGCCTACTCTAACCCATAGTTATCAGGCGATCGCCCAGAATACGCGTTCAGAAATTCGAGGAGTATGGCTGACTAATAATGATTTCCATGTCATGAGAGATCGGGCTAAACTTTCTGCGGCTCTAACTCAACTCAAACAATTAAACTTTAATACGATCTATCCTGTAGTCTGGAATGGCGGCTATGTAAATTATCCCAGTGTTACCGCCCAAAAAGCGGGGATTCAACCCTTTATATTTAGAGGCACGAATGGTGAAGATATTCTTCGCGAAATCATAAATCAGGGGCATCGTCAAGGCTTATTAGTCATTCCTTGGTTTGAATTTGGGTTTATGGCTCCGCCCACGTCTGAGTTGGCAGTTAATCATAAAAGTTGGCTCACTCAAAGACGCAATCGCAGTTTGACTTCTATTTCCGTAGCAGGAGAGGTGGTATGGCTTAATCCTTTTCATCCCGAGGTGCAAGAATTTCTTACTAACTTAGTGCTAGAAGCTGTAAATAATTACGATATTGATGGGGTTCAGTTTGACGATCATATGAGTCTGCCCAATGAGTTTGGTTATGATAACTTCACTATGAATTTATATAGAAGGGAAGCAGCACTTAATAATCGAACCTGTAGAGCAAGAAGAGGTCGTCCCGCTCCGAAAAGAGCTTCTAAATCCAAAGCTAAACCCTCTACTCAACCCGTATCAGCAAGATGCACTCTTATGCCCCTTGAGCCATCTAGCAATCCTGATAATCCCCAATGGGTAAAATGGCGTGCTGATAAAATTACGCAATTTATGGGAAGGTTAAATAAAGCGGTAAAAGCCCGCAAACCTCAAGCCATATTTTCAGTTTCGCCTAACTATTATGACTTTGCCTATAAAGAACAACTGCAAGATTGGCTAAATTGGGTACGTCTAGACATAGTTGATGAAATCATTGTTCAAGTCTACCGCCAAGATTTACAGAGCTTTCTGGGGTTAATCAATCGTCCCGAAATGGCTGAAGTCCAGAAAAAAGTTCTAACTGCAGTGGCGATCCTATCTGGCTTAAAATCTAATCCTGCGCCTTTAAGGCAAATTCAACCCCAAGTACAAGCAGTCAGAGACCGCAACTTAGGTATATCATTCTTTTATTTTGGTAGTCTTTGGGGATATGGACCAGAAATCAATACCGAACGGCAATTACAATTCAGCAACTTTTTTCGTTACAGACCTACTCGCGTTGTAGATCCTCTGGATCTAAATAATCCTTTTATCAATTAGGGGTTTGCCGAGGGGATCAGGGCTAAAAGTTAGTTAGTTGTATCTAATACCTGCATCTTTTAAGAGTTGTAATGCTTTACCTAGGCGATCGCAATCAGCAATCAAACTAACTCTGACATACCCCTCACCACCCCGACCAAAGGCATTTCCAGGTGTAATTACAATTCCCGTCCTTTGTAAAATATCTAAGGCAAAATCCGTAGAGCCAATCCCTTGGGGACAGGGAACCCACAAATACATAGTGGCGTAGGTTTTGGGAATATCCCAACCCAATTTAGCTAAACCATCAATTAAGAAATCTCGTCGTTCTATATAGCGATTTCGGACAGTTTCTAAATAGGCATCAGGTAGGTTGAGTGCAGTTTCTGCCGCAGTTTGAATCGCTGAGAAAATGCCGTAATCTAAATTTGTTTTTAAGGTGCGTAAACATTGAATTACATGACGATTGCCCACCACAAAGCCTACCCGCCAACCTGCCATATTATAAGTCTTAGAAAGGGTATGAAACTCAACTCCCACATCCTTTCCGCCTGAAATTTCTAAAAGGCTGGTGGGTTGATAGCCATCAAAGGCAAGTTCGGCATAACACAAGTCGTGCACTAATAAAATCTTGTATTCTTGAGCAAAGGCAACCATGTCCTCAAATAATTTCCGAGGAGCGATCGCTGCTGTCGGATTACTAGGATAGTTAAAGTACATGACCTTAGCCCGTCTAGCTACATCTTCAGGAATAGTATTTAAATCAATTACCCAATTATCTTCAGGCTTAAGGATGAGCTCATAAATTTCTGCTCCAGCAATTAAAGGTCCGCGAAAATGGGCGGGATAAGCAGGACTTGGCACAATTACTAAATCCCCTGGATCGATAAATGCCAGTGCTAAATGGGTTAATCCTTCCTTAGAGCCAATTAGAGGTAAAGCTTCGCCCTCAGAATCAAGATTGACGTTATAACGGCGGTGATACCATTCTGTGATGGCACGGCGAAAACTTGGAGTCCCCTCAAAGGGTGGATAGCCATGATTACGAGGATCTTGAAGCGCAGCGATCGCACTCTTAACCACAGGCTCAGGTGTAGCCCCATCGGGATTCCCCATACCTAAATCAATTAAATCTATACCCTGCGCTTTTGCTTTAACTTTTAATTCATCTAATCGAGCAAAAACGTATGGAGGTAGGTTTCGCAATCTTTGAGCGGGCTTCAGCCAATCTTGCATAGTAAAAAAATTATCTTAGAGTAATCAATTTACTACTTCTAGTACCAAAAAGCTCACTGTAATTCGTAACATTAGTTACTTTTTACTTGATTGGGGTAGGGTTATCAACTAAAACGGGGTTAGTCACACCTAATTGTTGCCGTTGTTGTTTCCGAAATTGCACACTTGCTTCTTCAATAGTTTCTTTTTGGCCTGCGCTTACATCCTCAGAAGATCTGCCATTAAGTAAGTTGGCATTTTGCAGTAGTTGTAAAAGATTAACTCCACTGTTGCTATTGCCAAAGGAAAAATTAGATTGAGCAGGTTGCTGAAACTCTTGCAAACTTTGCTGAGATAAAGGAGGAGGAGGAGGTACCTGAGCGATCGCTTTATTCATAAACTCAAAACCAGAGATCCCTAAAATTGTAAAAGTAGCAATAACTATCTTGGACAGCATTCTCATCTCCTTGACTCAGCTAAAAAATATGGGCTAGACAAAAATTAAACTCATCTATAACTACTAAAAAAGTAACTATATTTGAAAACGAATATTGCCTTTAATTCTTACTTCAATATTACCATCGCTTATACCGACTTGGGTTTCAATCGATGCAGGGCTGGCAGGAACTTGATAACGCAAACTGAGTCCATAGCTTGATGCGGGTTCACGGGTATCAACTCCTTGGGTAAACTCCCTAAAATTTTTAATAAATGCTCCCACCGTAAAGCTTGGATCTAATTGCTGACTTCCTTCAAGACTCCAATAGGTATTTTGATCCAATTCTAAACTAGAGCGAAATCGTAATCCTCCCCCTAAATCCAAACTTCCTTGGATGAAACCTACGGTTCTAGTTCTTGAGCTTTCATAGGACACCACAACTCCAGGGGTAATCGAAAAACTTAGTCCCTGTCCCTGCCGAGAAAATGTATAGGAGAAATTAGCAAAAGAAGAATTATTAGAATTAGTAGCACTGTTCCATGCTAAACGGATTAAAGGAGAATTAGTAGTTATAGCGATCAGATTATTCTTTTCATCCCGTTCAACCTGACTAGAACTCCAAACTAAAAAAGCATTTGCATATACCCCGATCGCTGGCTCTGAAGTGCCAAGATTATTACTAGCGACATTGGCAACAGTGTTAGGGGCAGTATTTAACCATAAGCCCGATGTAACAGCATAGTTAAACCCTTCACTAGAACCAGTCCAGCCTAACTCCACACTGGGCAAAGACACATAACCAAAATAGGTAAAAAATTTACTCCGTTGGCGATCGGTACGGCTAATTTCTATGCGATCAAAAGCTATTTCCGCCCGTTTAATGCCTATAGGCACAGTCACAAAATTGGGATCGCTAGAATTAAAACTTTGGACAAATTGCCGCCCATCAGGAGCCGTAAGCACTACCTCACTGGCAAAAGATTCGTTGGCAGGTAGTCCAGTTAGACTGCGAGGAATTTGAGTGCCAATAAAAGTTAAGGGGCCAAAACCATTAACAGAACTGCGTAATAAAGAAACCACATTATCACCCGCAACTATAGGTGCAATTTCACTACCTATAAACTGAACCGTGCGGCGATATAGACCCGTTCGTACTTGCAATAGATCAGAACTAGTAGGGGTAATATTACTGGAAAAAGTTAAATTACCCGATACTTGCTCTAGCCCACTTGCCAAAGAGCTATAAAAAAGACTGGTATTTAATCGTTGGTTAATCTGCTGTCTCTGCTGCGAAGTAGAATTCGTAATCAAAGGTGTAAATTTAGCTTGCTCATCCCGTAATTGCTTAGCTTCAGTAACTCGATCTTGCAGATTTTGTGGATCTACTAGGGAGAAAATACCACCTAAAAGCATACCGACTGTACCGTTCACCGTTTGCGACCAGTTAAATCGCCCTGTATTTTCAGAATAGCTAAGAGATGCGCCTAGATTAATAAACCGATTATTGTAGGTAGCTTTAATTTCCTTGGGATCATAGCTAATCATAGTTTGATTCACAGGATGGCTAATATACAACCTTTGCCATGAGCTACTTGTTTCAGTACGTCGCAAACTGACTATAGGCTGTCTAACTCCCAAATCAGACCAAAAAAGCGAATTAAGGTAATGAAATTCTCTTTGGGTTTTATTCAAAAATGGATTAGTCATCATTTGCAAAAGATCACGGTTATCAAATTGCCGAGGTTGCAAAATCTTGAGTCCAGGTCTTGAAGTTGAGCCGCCTAAATTATTAGTTGACGTACTAGGATTATTAAAAGATAACCCCAGTGCCACTAGATTTAACTCGGGCAAAATTGCCCCCTCCCTTAAGGGAATTGTGCCATTACTAAACAAAGACTGAATATTATTAGTAGGAAAACCTTGGAGAATTTGCGGTGTATTATCTGGCTCCAGAGAACCAAAGTTTGAGCCGCCACCTTGAGGGCTATTAGTTGTGCCATTACTAGTGCTAATAATAGTGACATTAGGGCTATTGCGGTCAATCCCAGTATTTAAAATAATTGGTGCCGCAGGGACACCAGGCGGATTAATAGCTTGAGCAGAAGTGGAACGAATCGTAAATGTGGACGGATCTATACCTTGGGTGAGTTTCGCAAAATTTTCAGGTAGAGTAGTTAGGGTCTGAGTACCTGAAAGAGCTCGAGTAAATCTTACAGTTTGCCTGATAGTTATATCTCTACCTGAACCCTGCTGAATAACGCCCCCTTGCCAACCATTGGTTTCAAATATGATGCGGTTATCGGGTAATACCCAGTAAAATTGATCGGCACGTGGGAAAAATCCATAGGTCAGTTTAGCGATCGCTGGGTTCTCATTAGCAAACCGAATATCCGAGTCAAAGTAATTTTGGGCTTGACTTGGATCGAAAATATTTGGGGTAAATGTAAGCTTATCAGTGGGATTTACTAAGAACGGATACCGAACAGCAGTATTACTAATAGCAAAGCGAATGATTTGCTCAATTTGCTCGCTATCTAGTTTTTCATCATTTAACTTTGGTAGGGTTTCCTCTGGTGGTCTAATTGGATTCGTCTGTTCTAGTATTTGTTCAGGAATTCTACCAGGGTTGAGGGGAATGCTTGAGGGCTGTGCTTGGACATTGGTAGATACAAAACTAGATAAAATCCAAAAGATGATTCCAGATCTCACTCTGACCCAGTTTAGCGGTATTGCGGGCATAGCTAATTTGGGGGGCAATAAGCAATTATCTGACTCAATCTAAGCCATTTATACCCGCACCAGCACGGATGATGGTAGAGACTAGTTCAATATTTTCTAAAGATATATTTCCAGTAGCAGCATTAGTCAAAATTTCTGCTGTTGCCCTATTAAAAGTTGTATTTGCAGGTACGACTCCAATAGTTCCACCAGCTACAGATAGGGTTGAGACTAGAGAATTAGCATAAGTTGGAGTAACGACTACTGGTCCACCATAAAACATACCAGTAGGAAGAACTGATTCACCAGCAACTGAGCTTGTAAAACCACCAACTTCAGTGGTAGTTCTTCCTGTAATTAGTCCTAAATTATTTCGAGTCTCAACGGTTGTAATAGTAGGATTAATGGTTAAAGTGGCTGAGCCTGAAATACTGGCTGTTTGGGCAGAGGCTGAGCTGTAATTAAAAATGGAAACTATAGAAGCGAGACTGAGTAAAATTGAGGGTTTTAACTTGCTAAAAAAGTATTTTGATAACATGGGCAAGATTTCCTAATATCAGATTTTTAGAGATTTTTTAAATAAACTTGAAAAGACAATATGGGATAAATTCAAAAAAATTGGAGACACGGAGTTAACCATATCTCCATCTTCACAGTTATCAATATGCGATCGCTTAGAAGAATTAACAGCTAATAGAAATTAGTCTAAACCGTTTACCCCAGCCCCAGCACTGATGATGGCAGTAATGAACTCAATGTTGGATGAGTTAAATACAACATCACCATCAACACTAACAATAGAACCACCAGGACCAGCAGCCGCAGCAGCAGAGTTAGCCAAGATTGAAGCAGCAGTAGCAGAGAAACTAGTACCAGCAGGGACAGCTTCAGGTGCAGCACTGGAGCCTACGGACAATGTGTTGGTAACAAAGGTGGCGCTACCAGCTACGGTGTAAGTAGGTACTACGATAACAGCAGCATTTGTTAATGTCGCATTAGGGTCAGCAAGGGGAGGTGTGATGGGTTGAGTAATAGCTGCTGAACCAGTGTTATAAAAGAAACCTGTAGGTAGAATAGCCTCACCACTTACGGTAGAGGTAAATCCAGCAGGTGTTACCAAAGTTGCGGAACCAGAAATAGAACCAGGGGTTTCAGCAAAGGCAGGTGCTACAGCGATAGTGCCAGCAAGCACACTAACCAAGCCTAGTGTTGATAAACGCATTATTGAATCTCCAAAAAGAAAAATTTGTAGTTAGTAGGATTACCTACGTCATCATCCTATCGGAAGATATGTAATTTGTATATT
>CASBQR010000062.1 GCA_949127865.1 Synechococcales cyanobacterium PMM_0082 | reverse complement strand
TACGTTTTTAACTTTAATTTTTAACTTTAATTTTTAAAGACGACGAAGCTTATCTATTGAATTAAGTAAATTTTGGGTACTTTTAACACAGAAGTAAAACTTGCTCCTACTTCATGGAAATCACGACTAACTAGATTAAGATAGTTCACTTTAATTTACGGATATTTAATTTACAGATATACAGTTAGAGCTAAGAATATTTACGGGATGGCTCTAGTCTAACCTAAGGATAAAGTTTGTTTGATTTGGACTTTTAATATTGATGATTAGTAAACCTATGCTTAAACCAATTTTGAAAATTTTTTAATTAGCATTGATACATTCAAATCGGCTAGAACCTTATTCGTTTTAAAACCAAAAAAACCGTCAACTTAGGACGGCTTCTCTTCACTAGTACCAACTACGAAACTAGGAATAACTATAGACCCACTTGGTTCAATTCTTGTTCCAATAGGCTTAAAAGATTTTTATCTTTATTGACCTTGGCTACTTCAATGCGGTGTTTGAGAGAAGCAGCAATGTTAGCCTTGTGATTTAAAGAGGCTTCAACCTTTCTTTGTTTTTGTGTATCGTTCATAATAAACTCTTTAATAGTATAAACTTCTGTATGTATTGCTACAAATTTAATATATCATGAACGGTAGCATTTGATACAGAAATTTTGTTAAAAAATATCAAGAGTTATTTTTATGGCTCAATCAATTTCTGATATCAACGAAAAAATTAAAAACCTTACAGCTAAGGTACTTACAGTTAGTGAACTCAAACAATTAGTTCAAGCAGTAGGAGTCAAAAAGGCAACTGCCCAAGTTGATGTGATTACGACTGGGACATTTGAACCCATGGAATCCTCTGGGGCAATGATTAATTTAGGGCAGACCGATCCACCCATTAAAATTCGTAACTGTTGGTTAGATGGCGTATCGGTTTATGGCGGTTTGGGCGCAGTAGATTTATACCTTGGGGCGAGCCAAGAACCTGAAGGGGAGACGGCAATGAATCGTGGCGGCGGTCATGTGATTGCGGACTTGATTGCGGGTAAATCCATAAACCTAAAAATGATTGGTAAACCTAATGATTGTTATCCTCGCCCTAGTTTTGACACGATAATTACAAAAGATAGTATCAACCAATTTTATTTATTTAATCCTCGGAATCTGCATCAAAACTTTATTGTGGGCGTAAATAGCAGTGATCAGACTCTTTATACCTATCTGGGCGAGTTAAAACCCTGTTTAGGTAATGCTGTCTATGCTAATCCAGGGGCGATCGCTCCTCTGTGGAACGATCCTGACTTGAGGTTAATTGGAATTGGCACTAAAATTTTTATGGGTGGAGGGATTGGCTATGTTGCTTGGGAGGGTACGCAACATTTTCCGCTCCAAAAAAGACTCCCCAATCGGACACCTGTTGCTCCTGCTGCAACTTTGGCTTTAATTGGAGATGCCAAGCAAATGCAGCCGCAATGGGTGAAGGGGTGCTATTTTCGGAATTATGGAGCTTCGCTTATGATCGGAGTGGGAATTCCCTTACCTGTAATTGACGAAGAGGTGGTGGCTAAAGCCTCGGTATCGGATGCAGAAATTATGACTTCGGTATTTGACTTTGCGATCGCGCGTCGGGTCAAACCTTCCTTTGGGGCTGTTAGTTATGCTGAGCTAAAATCAGGAATGATTAAAATAGATGGAGTTAAGGTCAGAACTGCTCCTATTTCTAGTATTTATCGTTCGCTACAGGTGGCAGAAACATTGAAATCATGGATTTTAGCAGGAGAATTTACATTAACTGAACCTGTAGCTTTTTTGGCTAGCGATCGCAGTTTTGTTTCCCAAGATTAGATCTTTAATCTTTTGCTAATTCTTGATCATCCCAAGAAGCAGGGTCTTCCAATGGCTCTAAATGGGTTAATACATTGGTATCTGGGAGGGCATGGGCGATCGCTTTTTCGATCTCCTCACAGATATCATGACCACGCTGCACTGTCCATTCGCCAGGCACTAAAATATGAAATGAGACAAATCGCTTTGCGCCTGCGCTTCGGGTTCGCATACAGTGAAACTGAATTCCTTGGCGATCGTAGTTTAAAAGAATGTCACTAATAATCCTTTGATCAGCTAACGGAATCGAAGCATCTAAAAGCGCAGAGCCACTTTCTTTAATCAGTTTGATGCCAGTCCAAACAATATTTATAGCAACTAAAAACGCAATTATCGGATCTAGAATCAGCCAACCCGTTAAAGGCACTAACAACAAGCCTAAAGCTACGCCAAAGGAAGTCCAAACATCTGTGAGTAAGTGATGGGCATCGGCACGCAAGGTAATAGATCGCAGTCGTTTTCCCGCCTTTAAAAGGATAACTGCTAGTCCGCCATTAATCGCTGAAGCTAGTAAGGATAGAAGTAAACCTAGCCCAAATTGTGCCAAGGGTTGAGGGTTAATTATTCTCTCCACGGCGGCGATCGCAATACTAACTGCTGCCACTAAAATTAAAGCGCCTTCTACGCCACTGGAAAAATATTCCGCCTTGGAATGTCCGTATACATGTTCTTGATCAGGAGGTTTAGCTGCATAGGTCAATGCGCAAACGGCAACTATGGCAGCAGCTAAATTTACACCAGACTCCATAGCATCTGATAAAAGTCCAACGGAACCAGTTAATAAATATGCACTATATTTGAGAGCGATCGTAAAAACTGCGGCACCGATGGAAAGAAATGCATAGAAACGAGCAGATTTGGTTTTCTTCATTCAATTTTCTCTGGATTTCGTCTGGGGCTAAGCTAGATGCTTGTGATCTAAGTGTATTTTTAGCTAAAGTTTTTTTAATACCTTCAGTACGGTACCTAAATCCACTTGATCTGTAACTATAGACTTACCGATCGCTTTGGGCATGACAAATATTACTTTTCCGCTTTCGACTTTTTTATCTTGGGACATAGCGGTAATGATTTGATTTGGGTCTATATCTTTGGGTAAATTTATGGGTAATTTGGCTTTATTAATTAACTGAAGTTGAGCGTTTTGATCGCTTATTTGCCAGAAACCTAATTCTACAGCGATCGCTCCTGCAATTACCATGCCCAAGCCCACAGCCTCACCATGATTAAAGAGGCGATAATTTGTGACCATTTCGATCGCATGACCGACTGTGTGTCCATAATTGAGAATTGCCCTCAGATTGCCCTCTTTTTCATCTTTACTGACAATTTCCGCCTTGGCTCTGGCACAGTGGGACAAAATTAGATTTAAAGTTTCAGATTTGAGATAGCGCATTTGATCAAGGCGATCGCAAGCTGATAATTGCTCAAATAATTCTTGATCCCAAATTACCCCATACTTAATTACCTCCGCCATTGCTGCTCTAAACTCTCGGACAGGAAGGGTTTTTAAGACTTCGGGATCAGTCCAAACCAATCGAGGTTGATGAAATGCCCCAATTAAGTTTTTACCTTGGGGATGATTAATTCCTGTTTTACCACCGATCGCCGAATCTACCATTGCCAAAAGCGTAGTCGGAACCTGCACAAAATCTAGCCCCCGTAGCCAAGTCGCCGCCGCATATCCTGCCATATCACCAATGACCCCACCACCCAAAGCCACAATTACTGAAGATCGCTCTAGCCGATTGAGTAAAGCTGCGTCATAGATTTTTTGTAAAGATGCTGCGGTCTTAAACCGTTCTCCTGCAGGCAAAATTAAACTTGCCACCTCAAACCCTGCGGATTTTAGAGAATTTACAGTGCGATCGCCGTAGTGCTTAAAAATAATGGGATTAGAAACTACTAAAACCCTATTGCTTTTTTGACCTAAACCTAAAGTAATTAATTTCTCACCTAAGCCCTCCAGACTATGCGGGGCGATCGCAATTTCATAGCCCTTAGTTTGCTTTGCAGGAAAGTCAACGGTAATTGTGGTAGTAGTCATGGTTTCAAATGCAGTTAGATTTTAATCATAGGCTAAAACCTTCTTTCAACCTCTGAATAACGGTGCGACCTTAATATGATACGTTTATTAAGTAGTAACGGGAAAACCATACTGATTGAGCTTGTCCCAGAATTGATCCCAACGAGTCGAAGTTAAAATTAAAGCTCTTAAACTCAGAATAATGCTTGCTCCTTTTTCCTTCTAACGCATACCAGAACAATATAGTCTTTGCTTTATTAAAGTCTTACAAGCTGCTTCTGTTACCCCAGAGCCAATCGGATAGTTTTTTCTCGAAATTGAGCATACTTCATTTGCGACAGATGATTTCTAAAATAGGTGATAGAAGCTTGGAGCTTTTCTACTCCCTTCCTACCGTCAAATTGGATATTAGCCAAGCCTAAGATATAGTCAAAGCCTGTTTTTTGATGGTCTAGTTTTTAACTGGGAAGGGAGTATCATATTTTCTTCTACTACTATCAGAGTTGTAACATCTGGTCGTAGAGTTTTTGGGCAGCACCCAATTCGAGAGTTTCGCGATCGCAGATTTTTGAAGTTGTAGATATGATCAAAACAGCACCCTATGTTGAGGTTATTCATATTGACGGGGAGACTGATGCTTTGGCGTGGGAATTATGTAAAAGCAGACTGGATAAGGCTTAGTCTTTGGTTGGTTGCTCTTCTTTTGTGGTGATGCAACAGTTAGATATTCGGGATGCTTTGACGACCGATCGCCATTTTGAGCAGTCTGGGCTTGTTCGTTTACTCAAATAAAAATACCCTAATCAACGATCGCCACTTTCTCAACCTCACAAAACAAAGCGCGATCGCTTACCTGTTTAATCAGGCATAATCACTGGAATCTCTGTGTTACGATGCTTACGATAAATTCTAAAATCCTTGTCTAAGGTGAAGACTGGACTATCATTATATATTTCTGCCATTCTCACCAAACAGGCATTGGCTAAGGACATTGGTACATTTTGATAGTGAACTATTAGCTGTTCAATTCTCTCTACTTCATCATCTAAATCAAAAGGGATTTGCACAACGCCTTTACGAATAAAAGAGAGGACTATCTCTTTGCTAGAAGATATCCTTTGCAATAGAAAACGGGTCTCAGTAATTGCTGCTTCGCAGGTTAACAAGGGTGGGGAAATTTTGGCAAGTTCGCTAATAGCCCATTTATGCCAGCGATCGCCGCGATCAATTAGAGACACAAATACACTAGCGTCAAGAATGATTGGTTTGCTCATGCCAGATTTTGATTTTTGAGATCGTGTTTCTTGAGGGAAAGATCGCCGCCAATATCTAAGGAGCCAATAAGATCGCCCGCTAGATCTAATGCTGATAATGTCTTGCCGTTAGAATGCGAAATTTCTTTGGACTTAGTTTGGCTGTAAATAAACTGAGCAAAATCTAAGATTTGTTTTTGCTTAGCTACTGGTAAATCCCTTAAAAGTTCGATGATTTTTTGTTCGACTGTTAGTGTGACTTGCATACATATACCTAACTTACTATCGATCCTCATTCGATTTTAACTCATAAATCTACAGAAGTATTAATGGATCGCCCCTTTTCAACCCTCATCAAATCAAAGTGCGATCGTTAAATGTCCCACATATACCCAAGATAAATTTCTCTGTCGCCTAACCATTACAGGCTAAATTGCATCTAAAATAGTGACAACTCAATCTGAGAAAAGCTATGGTTAAAACGTTTACGATTACCCTTCTAGATAATTTGGAGAAGGTTCTGACGGCTCAGGCGGAGAGACTAAATCAAGCGCCAGAAGAAGTTATGTTGCAGGTTTTAACAAGACAGTTGATGACTTTGCTGCAAAATGGTTCAGAATCAGATCCACTTTTACGTTTAATTGGTTCTATTACTGTGGACGTTCCCGATTTGGTAGAAAATCACGATCGCTATATTGGTCAGGAGCTTTATCAGGAGTTAAGGGTGGATGGATAGTTTGTTGATAGGTCAGGATGGGTAAGTCTTTTTATCCATACTCAAAATTATTATCCATAGGCAGAGCAGTATTTTCGTTTAGCGATCCAACAGAAGTAGAAAATTTACACGGCAAATTATGTGATTGCTGAGTTGGTGGCGCTGCTAAATAGTTCATTGAGGGTTTTGCGATCGCAGATTTTTGAAGTTGTAGATGCGATCAAAACAGCTCCATATATTGAGGTTATTCACATTGATGGGGAGACTGATGCTTTGTCGTGAGAATTATATAAAAGCAGATTGAATAAGGCTTGGTCTTTGGCTGGTTGCTCTTCTTTTGTGGTGATGCAACATTTAGATATTCGGGATGCTTTGACGACCGATCGCCATTTCGAGTAGGCTGGGTTTGTTCGTTTACTCAAATAAAAATACCCTAATCAACGATCGCCTATTCTCATCTCTCATTAACTCAAAGTGGCGATCTCCTATCCCAGAACCTTAAACTAAAATTCAAAAAAGTAATCACTCATAATCACTTAGATAATAAATTTAGCTTTACAAATCTAGCAATATTTTCATCATTAAGCACGATCCAATAGCTAGAATTGAGCCGACAGTATATACTGCCTCGCAAATCAATTATGAAACATATCAAAATTATTATGGAAAAGCACCCAGATGGTTATGTTACTTATCCGTTAGGTATTCAAGGGGTTGTAATTGATTGGTGAAGGCGACTCCTATGAAGAGGTAAGGCACTCAATAATGTGCGATTGGTTCGGTATAACGGCACAATTGAGAGAATAGCTTTGCACTTTCAATCATAACTGATCGGGTTAACTTCCGTTCTGTTGCCAACAGTAGTTTGACTTGCGCAGTTTGGAAACGAAAAGTCATTTTTAAGTTTATCGCCAGTGAGATGTATTTTGACTGCTGGATCAAGAGCGATCATCCTACCAATTTCATTATCCGATCATTCAGAGACAGACCAAAACGTTGAAACTTGCACAGCTAGACCACAATGAAACATCACGTACCTTCGTCCTTGAGATCAAGGATAGAAAATTGATTGAGTCGAGTCCAAGCTCTTCTTGACAAAGCTTTTATATGATGTTAGGATATACATCCTTAGGATGTATATCCTAACATCAAGCTATAGGTTTTAGCCATTCGAGTGCCCGCTAATTATGAATGCCGTCAAAGCAATCACATTATCACTTGGTAATTTAGATCAGCCCGTCATCTCTAAATATCAGTTTGGATTAACTGTAAACAAAATATACGGAGCCAAGGTTTATAGTGGTGAACCTGTAAATCTCCACAAGGAATTTGTGGAAAAAGCGGACATTGCTAAATACTTAAATTCATTACTAGGTGAAGGAGTTTTGTTTCCTCATAAGAATCTCTCCAATATTTTTACTCTTCTTGGTCGATCTGACGGTGATCCTGAGGATATAGCCTGTACAGTTGACCCTTTTTGCTATATCTCTCATTTAAGTGCTATGTCATATCATGGTTTAACAGATCGGATACCAGAAAAACTATTTATATCTTCCCCTTCGGTTAATACTTGGAGCTCTTTTGCAAAAGAGAAAATGCAGAAAGATCTGGGCAATGATTTTGAAAGTTATTATGAGCATGGGTTGCCAAGACTAGTTAGAACGAACATGAATAAGATCAATAAGACAGACCTTCATTGTCTGAGTTCTAATCATTTGGGAGCATACAAGAATGTTAGGGGGAGACCCCTTAGAGTTTCAACTATAGGAAGAACATTTCTCGATATGTTAAAAAATCCAGAGCTATGCGGGGGTATCAATCATATATTGGATGTATTTCATCAATATGGAGAGAAATATCTCAGATTGATAACTGACGATATTGATAAAAATGGAGAGCCTATCGATAAGGTTAGGGCAGGCTATATTTTGAATGAGCGTTTAGGTATTAATAATGAGGTTATTAATGGTTGGTCTTCACTTGCTCAAAGGGGTGGATCGAGAAAGCTTGATTCAAGCTCAGAATACTTTCCCGAATGGTCAGATAAATGGAAAATTTCTTTGAATATTTTTAGGAATAGTGCTTGATGAATGAAATCGAAGAATATGATATCGAAGACTGGGTTGAAGCCGCATCAACTACAAGTAATAAGGAGTTTCGTCAGGCTGTACATACGATCTTGTCGGCAATTGCTTCAGATAGTAATTTAAAAGCAAACATGATTTTGAAAGGAGGTATTCTGTTAGCGATAAGATATAAAAGTCATCGCTATACAAAAGATATCGACTTTTCTACTGAGAGACAACTCGGTGGTGAGATTACTGAAGATGGCATTCGTAAATCTTTGGATAGTTGCCTAGCCCAGATGGTTGAGGAATTAGATTACGATTTAGATTGCCATGTACAAAGTAGTAAGTTACAGCCAAGTGATCCTAACTCTACCCATCCATCAATTAAGATAACAGTAGGATATGCATATAAAGGGACACCTCAGCATAGGCGATTATTATCTTTGCGATCACCAGATATCGTATCAATTGATTATAGTTTGAATGAAGTAACTCCTAATATTGAGGATTTAAAGCTAAATCTTGAAGATGGCATTTTGACTTATTCATTAATAGACTTAATAGCCGAAAAATATCGCTCATTATTACAGCAAGTTTCAAGAAATAGAAATCGTAGGCAAGATGTTTATGACTTAAACTTGCTAATCGAAAGATTAGTAGATATTGATAGTTTTGAAAGAATCAATATCTTGAATTCCTTAATTATTAAATCGAAAGCAAGAGAAATTAATCCAGATATAAATTCATTTGAGAACCCAGAGTTGAAATCTAGAGCTCAACAAGACTATCAAACACTTGAAGATGAGATAGAGGGTGAGCTTCCAGACTTTAATGAGTTATTTCAAAAAGTCGCCGATTTTTATAGATCATTGCCTTGGTCATAACCATATTAGAAATGTTGGAAGGATAATTATTTGACAACATTAATCGTATCTTGAATAAATAGATTTTGGTTTAGACATGAAGTTTAGTTAAATATAATCTCCTGAGCAAGTGAAATCTAAATTGTTATTATGCTGCAAATGCAATTTAGCTCAAACTAAGCACTTGCTTAACATCATTTAAAGCGATCGCCTTTTACGTTTATCCCATTAGCGATCGCTTCTAATAAACCTCATCATGAGAGCCAATATTGAGCAATAAAATAGAATCTAAATCAGATTCAGGGTTTTTGACAAACTCAAACAATAATCGTAATTGCTCGACTACCCCCACAGGAAAGTATGAAAAAGTTTAAAATGGAAAGATGAAAGAGTTACCCCAACTAGAGAAATTAAGCAACGAAGAAACACATGAGCTAATCATGGAGTTATGGGGTGAGCTACAAAGAACACGAGAAGAACTGGAGAAATTACAGCAAGAG
>CASBQR010000061.1 GCA_949127865.1 Synechococcales cyanobacterium PMM_0082 | reverse complement strand
CTGACAGAGCGATCGCTATCATAGAAAAACTTCCCATCAGATAACCTTGCCCGAATTACCCTACCATTGCCTGCAGCGATTAATTTGGACTTATCTGGATCGCCGTTGGAAATCGTAATAAACTTATTAAGAAGGTTGCCATTTTGATCGTATAGAGGGAAATAACGTTGATGGCTAACCATCTCAGTTTTAATTACTACAGGTGGTAATTGCAAAAATTCCCGATCAAACTCGCCCACAATTGCGGTGGGATATTCTACTAACTGTGTCACCTCTTCTAAGAGTGCTTCAGAAATTTCTGGCGTTGCGCGCATTAACTCTGATACACCTTTAATCTGGCTAGAAATTCTATGCTTGCGCTCTGCTCCATCAACTACGACAAATGCTTCTTTGAGGGCAGCCACATAATCCTTAGCTATATCAATAATTACTGGACGTGGGTGCATAACTCGATGTCCTCGACTACGGCGATCGCTCTTGATATTTTCTAGAGTAATGGGCAGAATTTTTTGATCCAATAATGCTACTAACCAGCGAATCGGACGGGGAAACTTCAACTCACCTGTTCCCCAGCGCATCAATCTTTTGCCTTCCAAACCTGTAATCCAACGGGGAGCAATTTCAGCTAACACCTGATCAGTTTCTCGTCCTCGTACTTCTTGAGACGCAAAGACAAAGCTACCCTTTTCTGTTTCCTTTACCACCAAATCAGCAATATCTATACCTTTGGAACGAGCAAAACCCAGTAACGCTTTTGTCGGTGCACCATTATTGTAAGCGGAGGCGAGGGCAGGACCTTTAATTTCTAGAACTTGATCGGGTTGATGGCGGGGTAAACCTTCGATTAAAACAGCTAAACGGCGGGGTGTACCATAAAAACTGATTTTTGTGGAGGTTAAGTAATTTTCCGTAAGGCTGAGGGGAATGCGTTGCTGCCATTGCTTAAGAGCATCGGTGACAAAACTTGCTGGTAACTCTTCGGTGCCTACTTCTAATAAAAACGCTGCCATTTACTGCTCGTATGACTGGATAAGGTGACTTGATTGATGATCAAGTGTATATTACTATCGCTGGATTAGATAAATTTAAAACCCTTGAAAATCTGGAAATAACTACCAAATAAATAAACCCTATTTTGATTTATTAATAGCATCTTGGCGAGCTTTTTCTGTGGTTTCTAGGGCTTTATTAACTTCATTCCTGACTTCAGAGGGTTTGTCTAAAAGATTTTGGTTAGATGCATCGGGCTTGCTTTGTTTGGTAATTACCGACGACACTAGGTACAAAACTATGGCTACGCTGACAATTAATCCCAGTAATCTCATTCACTTTTGCAATAAATTTTGCAATGTCAAGTATGCTCCTAGCTTATCATGACTCTTTAGGCTAACTAATCCTTAGGTTTCATCTTTTACCATTTTTGATTTGCCAGATCATAAATAGTTAGTTTCAGTTATCAGTTAATTTTTCAACATTAATATTTTTAAAACTTTTATGGATAGAGAATCAGAACAACTTCAAAAAATCAAATTAGCAAAAGCCAAAGCTAGCCAAATCAGACAAGGTAATGAAAAAGGGCTTTATATGCTTTTTACAGGTTTGGGCAAAGGTAAAACTAGTGGGGCGATGAATATGGTTTATCGACATTTAGCCCATGATTTAAAAGTGGTTGTAGTGCAATTTGTTAAAAATTCTGATGCTTATCCCGATGGCGATCGCCTGATGCTGACAAAATTAAAAACCCTAGGCTTTCCCGTAGAAATTTATACCCTAGGCGGGGGCTTTACATGGGAAACGCAAAACCCAGATCAAGATCGAGCCATGTCCGCATCCGCTTGGCAAACTGCCCTAAACGCCATTGTTGATCCTGAAATTTCGCTAGTGGTATTAGATGAATTACATATAGCTCTAAAATATCAACAACTGGAAGTAGAGACAGTTTTAGTAGGAATTCAAAGCCGCCCTAGTCATTGTCATGTCGTTAGCACAGGGCGATATGCCCCGATCGCTTTAATAGAAGCTGCGGATCTGGTTTCAGAATTAACATTGGTTAAACATCATGTTTCTCAAAAAATTCCTGCCCAACTGGGGATAGAGTTTTAAGTAATTGAACCAAAGCCTAAATTATTAAGTCTTATCCATTAGTTGGGTTTAATAATTACAGATAAGAATGGTTAGTGTGGTTTCAGGTGAATTTTTATTAGAAAAACCAGAATCAGATAATTATCTTGTAAGTTTATGTTTGCAAGGACATAGCCAGATTTTTAATCAACTCTATCAACGGCATCAATCCAAAGTGCGATCGACGCTTTATCAGTTGTGTGGTAACGATGGACTCGATGATTTGGTACAGGAAGTCTTTATCCGTGCTTGGAAAGGATTAGCTAAGTTCAAGCAAACAGCGCAGTTTTCCACTTGGCTTTATCGTATAACTTGGAATGTCGCCTGCGATCGCCGCCGCAACTTTGCCAAATCTCGTTCTCGTAATGTTGATGTTGAAGATCTAACGCAATTGGCGGATTTAAGTATATCTGGCTCCGAAAAAGTTTCAGAACTTAATAACATGCATTATCGAGATTTGGTGCAAAGAGGATTAACTGCTCTGAGTTTAGAACATCGGGCGGTGTTGGTAATGCATGATTTGGAAGAACTTTCACAAAAGGAAATTGCTGAAATCGTTGATATTCCCATCGGCACAGTTAAATCCCGTCTGTTCCACGCCCGTGGGGCTTTACGAAAATTTTTAGAATCACAAGGAGTCGAAATATGAATAATTCTAATTTTAATGATGATCATGATCTTGTAGCTTTTCTCAAGCAAAATCAACCGATCGCTCCCCCTCCCTCGCCAAATTTACAAGCGGTAATTATGGAGCAAGTGATTAATATTCCGATCGCTAAGTCCTCTATTCTGCCCAAAATTGGTATTAAAAAAATTGGGTTAGTAGGTGCAGTAATTGTCACAGCTTTAAGTCTGATAGTTTTTAACCAGACTCGATCTATGCAAACAGCTTTTAATGAAGCCGAGAACTTGACGATTGAGAAATCTTTACTCAGTAATTGGCAGATTGCTGACGAGGAATTTACTAGCAGTTATTCGGTTCTTAGTAATTCTAACTATGAGTAAGCAGAAGTACTAAAGTCCAGTTAAGAATTCAGTTAATTAGTAGATTTCCTAAAAACCATAACAGAGAACCCTGCTTTAAGACCCTAATTAGCTTGAGATGATTTCAGAAAGATGTCACAAATACTCAAAATCACTAAAATCATGAAACCTAAATTTTTATATTTGATCTGTGCTGGGATTGGAGCGATCGCCATTAACTTAATTCCATCTCTTCCCGCCAATTCTCAGCCAGCCGTTCCCCCCTCTTCTCCTTCTACAAATGTTCTGAGATCTCTTAATCTTTCCGATGTTCAGAAACGTCAAATTCAGGCAATCTTAGAAAAAGGCAAAGATTCTCGTCGTGCATCTAGCCAAGAGCTAAGAACTAGACAGCAAGAGCTGCGGACTATGATGGATGGGAATACGCCGAGGGAGGTCTTAACCGAAAAGTTTAATCAGATTCAAAACCTGAGAAGGCAAAATGAACAAAAACGGTTTGGACAAATGTTAGCAATGCGAGAAGTCTTAACCCCACAACAGCGATCGCAATTATCTAAGGCGGTAAGAGATGCTAGGCGAAATTGGCGAGAACGAAGAGGGAGAAGATTTTCTGGTTTTGATAATGAATTCTAAGTCGTAAAAAATTTAATCTATAAGTTTAAACCTAAGTCCAGAGCAGTTTGCAAAACAATTTCTTGTACTTGAGATAACGACATTTGGTGAGTTTTTGCTAGATTTATACAGTCTTCATACTCAGGTTGAATAGTCTTGTGGTTTGGGCGATGTGCTACTTTGACCCTCGCAGTTCCCAGCTTTGTTTGGATAGTAATAATATCTCTAGGGATTATCCTCCGTTCTTGGTACCTGCGCCGAATCCCTAGGGTTGTGGTTTCATTAAATAAAATTTCTTCGCAAATTTCTAGGCGATCGCATGGGCAAATTACTGTAATCAAAATTGCTGGGCGAGACTTCTTCATCCCGATCGCTTGGGTAAATACATCTACAGCCCCATGCCTAAACAGTAAATCCATAACATAGCCAATCACTTGACCACTTAGATCATCAACCTGCGTTTCTAAGATGCCAATTACTTCAGTCGTCAGTTCTGTTTTTTTTTATCCTGTACATTCGCAGTTTCAGCAGATTCGCCAATCCACAGTCGAAAAATATTGGGAATTTCCAACTCTCTTGTACCTGCGCCCAGTCCAATTTTGTGAATATGCATAGCTGGAATCGCTCCAAACTTGCCACTCAAAGTAACTGCGATCGCGGCTCCCGTTGGAGTTACCAATTCCCGATCAATGCCATTACTAAACACAGGCACATTATGCATTTCCCATAATTTCAACACCGCAGGCACTGGAACTGGTAGCTGTCCATGTTCGCATTTCACAAATCCTCCACCCGTAGGCATCGCCGAGCAGAATACTTGTTCTATTCCTAACCATCCTAGCCCTGCACAGGTACAGACGATATCAGCGATCGCATCTAATGCTCCAACCTCATGGAAATGGACTTTTTCAGGCGGAATACCATGAACTTTACCCTCGGCGATCGCTAATTGTTGAAAGACCTCTAAACAATGGGTTTCCACTTCTGAGTCTAGTTGCGCTGATTTAATAATCTTTTCAATTTCGGGTAAATGCCGATGATGATGTCCGTGATTGGCAATATCTACATGTACTTTTACTGCTTCCTGCCCACACCGACTCACAAGCTCAGAGCGCAGCTTTACCTCATGCTCTATACCTAATCGCTTTAAGATTTCGATAAAAAAATCTAGGGGGACACCCGCACTAACCAATGCCCCAAGGCACATATCTCCTGCAATTCCCACAGTGCAGTCAAAGTAGGCGATTTTTCTAGACATAGATGCAGATATAAATTTAGAAGGGATTATACTCATCCTAGCAACTAATAACCCCTAATCGTATCTATGCTTGCAATGCCAAATTACTGCGCAGAGTAGATAAGCCTTTTTTTACTTGTCTTGACACAGTTACAGGACTTATACCTAAAAGTTTTGCCACTTCACGTTGGGTAATATCCTCTAAAAATACATACTCTAAAATTTCACGGGTGCGCTGTTCTAAAATATTTAAAGCTTGGTATAGGATAGTCTCATCCTCTTGTTGGACAATTGAGTTCTGATTAGGATCAGGAACAATATCTGCTAAAGCCACTGATCCATCTTCTAAAGACACAATTGGCGCATCTAGGCTTAAAGGCGATCGGTTGCGATTAGCTAACTTTATTTCCTGCCATTCCCTAGCAGTTACCCCCAAAGCTTGGGCTAGTTCCGACTCACTAGGTTCTCGATCTAGTTGACTACGAAGCTCAGAAGATTTACGAGCAGCTTGATTGTATAGCTCTAGCCACCGTCTTGGCACTCTTAAAGTCGAGCATTTATCTCGTAAGTAATGCTGAATTTCACCCCGCACATAGCGAGTAGCAAACGAACTAAAGGCATAGCCCCGACTGAGTTCAAACCGCTCGATCGCTCCAATTAAGCCCATACAACCAACTTGCAATAGATCTTCATACCCTTCAGAACTTTGACGGAGCCAGTAGCTTACTTCTTTTTTTACTAAGCCAATATTTAACTGCACAAGTTGGTTACGCAAGTGGGCGCAGGGAGCCTTTCGATATGATTTCAAGATTTCAAGGGTTTGCTGTTTATCGGCAGTGGTGAATTCTTTTGTTTTTGGAGGGCAATTAGATTCTTGCTCAGATTTATTGATTAATGCTAAGTGAGTTTTCATAACTGCTGCTCCCGATCGCTTTATTTAAGACTTTATTAAAAAATTTTCCTATGAAATCAAGATAGTCGGAAAATTAATAGGAGTCACCTATCAATGCGTTAGGGTTTTAGCTGTAGTTTAAGATTGACCAAAAAACGAGCCGCAAGCCCCTAATTTTAGCTATGGGGAGGTTCAACCCATTTTTTACGCATGAGAACTATCTAAATCTTTTGGAAGATATCAATAATTAATAATCAGGATTTCTAGGGTAATTGTGCTTTTCTGGTAGGGCGATCGCTTTTGGCAGTCAGTAAAGCTTGAAATGCCTGATCTCGGTTTCCTAAAGTCTCATAAAAGAAGAATGAGAATCCTTGAAAGCCAGTATTGCGAGTTACTTGAACCTGAGCTTCAATTTGCGACATTTCTACATTTTGGGTGCGTAGTCCAGTTAAAATCCCAATATTTACAGGTACAGTTTTCCGAATCTCTAATAATTCTGGTCTCATTAATTCCTTTTGAAATCCTGCCAAATCAGAACGATAAACCTGAATCACTAATTCGTCTAGCAGTCCCATTTTTACCCACTGATGCCAATCTTGAAGATAGTTTTCGTAGGCGAAGTCCCTAGGATTGGGCGAAAGCGAAATTATACATTTGGGTTTAACTGCTCGCACGCCATTGGCAACTTTTACCATTAAATCTGTAATGAATTGCGATCGCCACTTTGTCCATTCGGCATCTTTAGGATTATCAGGTGGAAGTTTGCCATTATGATCTTTTTGATAGAGCGCGATCGTGTAATCGTCATAGCCCAATTCGGCGGGCAAGCCAAAGTGATCATCTAATTGAATGCCATCAACATCATATTTAGTAACTACTTCAACTATTAAATCTACAATTAAATTTTGGACTTCAGGACGTAAAGGATTGAGCCAGACAAAGCGATGTTGACCGCGATCGCCATAGACAAACACACTAGAACCATCTTTCCGAGTTGTTAGCCATTGGGGATATTTTTTCGATAAACTGGCAACTTCTTCTGACATCAAGCCAAATTCAAACCACGGAATTACGGATAAACCTGCCTTGTGTCCCATTTCTACGGTTTCTGCTAACATATCTCGCCCTTGCAGTTGGGGATCAGGACGAATTGCTTGCCCAAAGGAATTTGCAGCTACGGCACTTGGATAAAGGGTATAGCCCTCATGCCAAATAGTCGGATAAATTGTATTAAAGTTTAGTCGTTGCAGGCGATCGATTGCCTTTTCCAGATTGGCACGGGATAACAATACATCACTATCGACATTGGTCATCCATACCCCTCTTAATTCATTGGGGATTACTGGCTGCCCCATCATTGGCAGATTTAAGCCAAGATTGAGTAATAAAGCGATCGCTAAACCTGAACAAATAAAAACTAACGACTTGATCCATTTCATAATAAATTGCGATTAATTGACAGTAATACGGGGCATAGGATTTGGTTTTAGAGGTGAGCGATCGCGTAAGTATGATTCAAAGGCAGCCATATCAACTACTCCCACTAACCGATCTCGACCTGCTCTTAAGACTGTAAAGTTATCTCCACCATCCGCTAAGAAGCTATTCACGGTAATTCTATAATCAAGATTGGGATTAATTGGCATATTATTTAGCTTTATATTACTAACCTTATTGCCAGTGAGGGCATTGGGAGTCCAAGTATAGCTAAACCCTTGGGAAATCTGTAAAATTCGCTTCTGCCCCACCATTGGATTATCAAATTGCTCTTCTAATAATTGCTTAATTTCAGCACCTGTTACCGTCATAGTGACTAAATTATTGCCAAAAGGTTGCACTGTAAATGCTTGTCCATAGGTAACATTGCCATCGGTAGAGATTAAATCAGAACGAATACCCCCAGAATTCATAAAGGCGATCGCTGCCCCGTCTTGAGATTTAGTTGGAGATTTAGTTGCTGCTAATTGGGCATCGGCAATTATTTGTCCTAACTCCGATTCTCCCACCTTATTAATAGTTCGGCTAATATTTGGCTGACTATTTGGACTGATTGAACCAATAATTCGGTTTGATATGGGGAAAGCTACAGCTTTATATTTATTGATAAGGTTAGTTAATGCCGCGGTTTTTGGTAAATCATGACTAACTACCACATTATTAGCTTTAATCGTAGAAAAATCCTGTGTTGTGCGATCAAGGGTAATATCAATATCAGTTACTAAGCGTCCAAAGGAGGCAGCACTGGTAACATAGCGGTTATCTATGACACAGGTATAAGCTTGGTGAGTATGCCCTGTAATAAATAGATCCACCTCTGGATTAGTACGTTTGACAATATTCACGATCGCCCCTGAAATATCCTTGCATTCGTTATAGATTCCCGTTTGTGCGCCACCTTCATGAATTAATACCGCGATCGCTTTAATGCCCATTTTTTTTAATTCTGGCACTAAGGCATTAACAGTATTGGCTTCATTCATAAAATCCAGTCCTGCCACCCCTGCGGGTGAAACAATTCTGGGAGTTCCTTCTAAGGTCATACCGATAAAAGCCATTTTGATCCCATCAAACTCTTTAATTGCATAGGCAGGAAAGATGGTTTTACCAGTACTTTTATCTATGACATTTGCTGCTAAAAACTTAAACTTTGCACCCTTAAACGGTTCTACTCGACAGCCATCAATGGGATGACATCCACCTTTTTGCATCCGCAATAATTCTAAATATCCTTGATCAAATTCGTGATTACCCACAGCATTTAAATCTAAGCCAATTTGATCTAAGGCGGCGATCGCTGGCTCATCATGAAACAAAGCCGAAAGTAAGGGACTAGCTCCGATGGTATCTCCTGCCGAAACCACGATTGTATTGGGGTTAGTCGAGCGTAATTTTTGAATGTGACTGGCTAAATACTCCGCCCCACCTGCGGGAATTGTGGTTTGATTGGGCAGCTTAATGCTTAAATTCCCAGTCTCTAAATTGCCATGAAAATCATTAATTGCCAGTATTTGAACATTGACAAAACGAGATTGGGTAATGGCAGAAGGTGCCGATAATATGGCTGTTGTTAAAGCTAGAAAGAAGGTAACTATAAAAGCGATCGCATACTTTTTCATGACTATGCCCAAACTAAACTTACATCAACTAAACCATAATTTGGCGAATATAATCAGATACAGAACCATCCCAACCACATTTAATACAATAATTTTGGTATTTAAACTCCTTTAGGATTTTCTTAGCGTTGCCATATAACTGGCTTTGTAAACTTCTGTATCTTGAGGATCAGGTTTAGGGTTTTTGTAGTGCAATGAGCAGGTTTCTATTTACGGCGTGTTGCTACCAAGAGTTTAGAAAAATAGAACCTTGTGCTGGTCATAGTCTCGTAATTCACTAAAAAGTCGGCACGGGCAAGCATATTTCTAATCTCAGCTTCAGAATGCAAATAGGCACGGGTTGCTTTACTAGCACCAGGGAAAAATTCTCCCACTTTTTTTAGCCAATCTAGGTAAGGAGTTGATGGGGCAAAGCTGAGAATGAATTTTGATTTTGCCAGAGATGCTAGATGTTTAATCATTGCCTCCACTTCTACTAGGGGATAGTGAATTAACACATCTAAACAAATTACGGTGTCATAATCACCCGCAAGAGTTTCTAAATCGCTAACACTAAATCTAGGATTACTTTGATCGGTGGCACGGCTTTTTGCCTCTTGTACCATTTTTTCAGAAATATCACTGCCATAGACTTCGGCACCAGCGATCGCCAAGGGAAAACTTAAACTGCCCACTCCACAGCCCGCATCACAGATTTTAGAATTAGCTATATCCCCATTACCTTTGAGCCAATCTACAACTTTATCTACGGTTTGCTGATGTCCTATGCGAATATCTTTTTGGACTTTACTGACATCACCACTGCCATAGATGCGTTTCCAGCGATCAAAGCCTACGGAATTAAAGTAATTGCGTACGGTATCTTTATCAGTATCTTTATGTTTGGTACCAGTAGTCATGGGTGTATCAATATTGGGAGTATCATAAAAGTATCAACATCTAAGCTTACAATTATCCAACCATCTTAGCGAAGTAATGACTGCTAAATTCCTCAACCATCTCAATCCTTCTCAGCAAAAAGCCGCTAGTCACAGTGCAGGTCCACTTTTAGTGGTGGCAGGAGCAGGATCGGGCAAAACTCGCACCCTTACCTACCGTATTGCCAATTTAATCTTGCATGAAGACGTTGATCCCTACCATATTTTGGCGGTAACCTTTACCAATAAGGCGGCGAAGGAAATGAAGGATCGGATTCAAATATTATTTGCCCAAGAGATAAGCTTAGAGGAACGGGGCGTAATGCTTTCCCAGTTATCAGAGCTAGAACAAAATGAGTTGCGATCGCAGGTCTATAGAAAATACACAAAAAATCTGTGGATTGGCACATTTCATAGTCTGTGTGGCAGGATTTTACGGTTTGATATTGATAAATATACTGATAGTCAAGGGCGCAAATGGTCAAAGAATTTCTCGATTTTTGATGAATCCGATGTGCAGTCTTTAGTTAAAGAAATTGTGGTCAAGCAATTAAATTTAGATGAGAAAAAGTTTGAACCAAAATCTGTGCGCTATGCCATTAGTAACGCTAAAAATAAAGGGCTAACTCCTCAGGAATTATTATTTAGTGATCCGAGTTTTCGTAATCGTCAAATTGCTGAAATTTATGAAATTTATCAATCTAAGCTATCTGAAAATAATGCTTTGGATTTTGATGATTTGATTTTTGTGCCTGTGCAGTTATTCAAACAAAGCCCAGAGATTTTAACATCTTGGCATAGACGCTTTGAACATATTTTGGTTGATGAATATCAAGATACCAATCGCACTCAATATGATTTAATTCGCCTTTTAGTTACTAATAATCAAAGCATTTCTAGTAATAGTAATCTATGGCAAAAACGCTCTGTATTTGTGGTTGGTGATGCTGACCAGTCGATTTATTCCTTTAGATTGGCTGACTTTACGATTTTGATGGAATTTCAAGAAACCTTTGGCGATCGCTTGCCTGATGAGCAAACCCAAACCATGATTAAGCTGGAGGAAAACTATCGCTCCTGTGCCAATATTCTCACGGTGGCTAATGAATTAATTGGGAATAATACCCAACGCATTGATAAAAGTTTGGTAGCAACTCGTGGCGATGGTGAGTTGATTAATTTATATAAGGCACACGATGAAGTTGATGAATCGACCTATGTAATTACGCAAATTCAAGCGACAAAATCTAAGATTCCTAATTCAACCTTTGGACATTTTGCTATTTTGTATCGGACAAATGCTCAGTCGCGACCATTAGAAGAATTATTAGTGCGGATGAATATTCCTTACAAGATTGTGGGCGGTTTAAGGTTTTACGATCGCAAGGAAATCAAAGATATTCTTGCCTATTTAAGATTGCTATCTAATCCCAATGATACTGTTAGTTTAATGCGGGTAATTAATGTTCCGAAACGAGGGATTGGTAATGCCACCACTGATAAATTAACCCAATTGGCAGTAAGTGCAGGGGTAACAATCTGGGACTTACTTAACGATGAAAATACGGTGAAAGAAGTGACGGGGCGTTCTGCTAAACCAGTTGTAGAGTTTGTGAAATTAATTAATAAGTGGCGATCTCAAGTTGATGACTTACCCGCTAGTGAAATTATTAAAGGGATAATTAAAGACTCTGGATATGCAGATGATTTGAAGCTCCAAGGTACTGATGAAGCTAGCGATCGCCTAGCCAACCTTGCTGAATTAAATAACGCCGCTCTGCAATATGCCGAAGAAAATGAAGATATTTCCTTAAACTCTTTTATTGCCAATGCTGCCCTTGCCTCTAGTATGGATGAATCGCCTGACGAGTCGCAAAAAGTAACGCTAATGACTTTGCACGCTGCTAAGGGCTTAGAATTTCCTGTGGTGTTTTTAGTCGGTTTAGAGCAGGGTTTGTTTCCGGGCTTCCGTTCCCTTAATGACCCCATGGCTCTGGAAGAAGAACGCCGACTTTTATATGTGGGTATTACCCGTGCCCAAGAGCAACTGCACTTAACCCATGCTGATGAACGGCGTTTGTATGGTAATTATGAAAAAGCAATGCCCTCCCAGTTTTTAGCAGAGTTACCCAAGGAACTGCTTTCGTCCAAAAATGTTAAATCCTCAACTAAATTCACTACTACTACTAAAAATGCGATCGGCATCCTAAAAATCAACGAAAAAGCTAGCGGGAAAGTCGATATCAAGCCTGATAGATCTTCGCAACGCAAAACCGAGGGTAAACCAGTGGATATTCCAGTTATTACCGAAAATTGGCAAGTGGGCGATCGCTTAATTCATAAAAAATTTGGTGAAGGAGTGATATTTGGCATTCTTGGTAGTGGCGAAAAGAGTTCTCTTGTTGTTACCTTTGCTGGCATGGGCAGAAGAATTATTGATCCTAACTTTGCTCCCATTGAGCGTCAATCATAATTATGGCAGTCACGATTGCCCAAATTACTGATACTCATTTAGTGCCTTACGAGCGATCGCATCTCTATGGATTTCCGACCGATACATCTTTAGCAGCAGTTTTAGCAGAAGTGAACAGGTTAGCTCCTGATTATTTATTGTTGACTGGAGATTTGGCGGATGCGGGCGATGAATCGGCTTACCAAAAGTTAGTGGAATTAGTTTCACCTTTAAATATTCCGAGTTTGCACATTGGCGGAAACCATGATCTCATTGAGCGCTTGGCGGTAATGCTCGATCGCCCACCTTTTGATCCTCGTAAATCTTTGGAACTTGGAGGATGGCGCATTATTTTACTAAGTTCTGTAATTACCGATCAATGCACAGCCAAAGGGGAACTAAGTTCTCAAACTTTAGAATGGCTAAAATCTGAACTCCAAACCCATGCCCATCAGCCCACTTTAATTGCTCTCCATCATCCCCCAGTCCCTACGGGCATACCGTGGCTCGATCTATTAGGATTGCAGTCACCAGAAAAATTTTATGAAGCGATCGCCCCATTTCCCCAAGTCCGTTTAGTTGTATTTGGGCATATTCACCACGATCTTTATCACCGTCGAGGTCAAGTTGATTACTATGGTTGTCCTTCCACCTGTGTCCAGTTTATTCATCCAGATATAGATATGGAGAACAATCAAGAACTGAAATTACCTGCATTTCGCCTGATTTCCCTAGCCGACGATGGTACCTATACAACCCAAATCCATCGAGTGCAATTTTCCTATAACCCTAACCATACCTAGATTACGACTTTAATTGTTGCCATAGTGCGATCGCTACAGCCATTAATAACACCACCTGCATCTTTAATTAATTTCAAAAAATCTATCACTTCTAGACTAATTTCTTCACCAGGGCAGATTATGGGAATTCCGGGCGGATAGGGTGAGATTAATTCCGTGCAGATTCTTCCCGATGCTGATTCTAAGGACATGGCACAATTAGGACTAAAAAATGCTTCCCTTGGCGTTAGTTTTAAGTTCGCTTTAGGCATTTTTGGAATTGGGGGAATTGGTAGAGTTTTCTTTCTCTTCTGATTTGCTAAGTTCTGAAAGGCAAGAATTAACCTATCCACATCGGCGGCAGTATTACCAATGGAAACCACAAACACTAATTGGCTTAGGGTCGGCAACTCTGCCATCACACCCAAATCTTGGTAAAAAATCTCATCCACATCAAAACCTGTTTTTCCCAATTGGTTGACCATCACCGTTAGTCGGGTGGGATCGAGATTTGGGATATGGTCTAGGCAGTGGAGGTTGGAAATTTGATTAATTTGCGATCGCCCATAATTACTAAGAGCGATCGTTGTTTGGAGTAATTCCTGCCCCTGCAATACCATCTGCCGCCGTGCCACATCCAAAGAAGCTAGAAGTAAAATATTGGGACTTGTAGACTGGAGCATTTGCACAGCTTGATCTAGGCGATCGCTACTAACTCTAGTACCTTGAATATGTAACATTGCTGTCTGAGTCAGGCTTGATCCCATTTTATGAATAGAATGTACGACCACATCTGCTCCAGCCGTTAAAGCATCTATAGGTAAATCGGGATGAAAGCGTAAATGTCCACCGTGGGCTGCATCTATGAGTATAGGGATATTAAAAGAGTGAGCGATCGCTACTAATTCTTTTAGTTCACCACATACGCCAAAATAATTTGGGCTAACTAACATCACTGCTTTGACATCAGGATTTGCTTCTAGGACTGCTTGTAAAGTGCTAGGGGTAACACCACAGTCTAAATCAAACTCGGAATTGTAATCTGTCTCTAAATATATGGGAGTGGCTCCGCATAGAACTAGCCCAGCGATCGCCGCTTTATGACAATTTCGCCCCATTAAAATTTTGTCTCCGATCCCAACTACAGCCAACATCATGGCGGCAATGCCAGAGGTCGAACCATTTACTAAAAACCAAGTGCAATCGCTCCCGTAGGCATCAGCCGCAAGTTCTTCAGCTTTGGTAATTGATTCGTCTAAATTTGGTAATTCTGGCAAGTCTAAGCGAAATAGATTCTCACCCAAAAGTGCCATAAATTCTGGATCAATGCCCACTCCCCGTTTATGTCCAGGCATATAAAAAGGCGCATGATCTAATTCTAAATACTGGGCGATCGCTTCAAGGATCGGGGCTTGGTGATGATTCACGGCAATCTAACTAAAAATCTCCGCCACGCTACAGCCAAAATTTGGAAGAAGGGGAGAAGTGAGATGATCAGTTTTTAGTAAAGTTGTAACTAAAGATAACTTTGCTTCTAGTCGCCGATAGACTTGCACCTGTTCTAAAAATCTATCAACTAGCCAATATTCACTTACACCCACCATTGAATACAGCTTGAGCTTAATCTCCGCATCTCTTTTTTCCCCGTGGGCAGAAATCACCTCTACCACCAGTTCTGGGGCTGCTGTCAAATGTCCTTGAGGATCTTCACAGGCTTGGAGGCGATCATGGCTAATCCAGATGACATCAGGGATGACATTATCAACATCACTAAAAATTACGCCAACGCCACTAATCGATCTACCCAAACCAGATTGCTGTGACCAAATTCTGAGTTCCGAACAAATAGCATCACAGATCGCTTGGTGTCTCCAGTTGGGCGCTCTAGTCACAAAAAGTTCTCCATTAATCGTCTCATAACGGTTACTACTGGAAGGGAGTAGCTCTAGATCTGTAGTTGTCCATATTTCTTGGTTAACTTTTGTAAGAGTCATGAAACCACTAATTTTAAGGGAGGATAGAAGCTATTTTAGGCGATCGCTTTGAAGATCGGGGTTTTACGATAATTCACCAAAAGTGTTTTTGGTTTGGGCGATCACTATCTCTCTAAGCAGTGCTAAATTAGATATCTAAGTTATAAAATTTTAGCTATGCCTGAATTAATTAAGAATGAAGTGATCGATTTAATTAATTTAATTGATTCCAATCCTCAATTTACGATTCATCTCAAAGACGGCTCTACTGATAAAGCTAGGCTCTTTGAATTAGGTAGTTATTTTGAAATTAATGCCGATACGATCCAATTGCAAAAACTTACTCCACGTCGTCGTCGTTTCTCTGATTAAGTGTAAATAATTACAACCTCATCAAATGACTCAGCATAGAAATCACCATCATCTGACTGCTCCTGTGTGCTGGCTGCATAGATGTCACAAGCTATAAATAATCGATATTCAGTATTTAAGTCATCATTTGGGTTCAGGATGTAGGTTTTTTCTATTCCTAATTCCACATAAACATAGATGATAGGAAGGCTAAGAACTTTACCGTAAACCGCACCATTTGATGCAGCCGCTCTATATTCTGACCGATTAACTTTAATTCTGATTACCATTATTTGATTTCAAGTTTAATGAATAATTTGATGAATATCATAGCTACCAAATATTTTTAAGGTTTCAGTAAATTCTCTTAACTCAGCGATCGCTTCAGTCACCTCATTGATGGATGCTTCCACATCGATAAAAAAAATATAGGGATTATGCGATCGCTTTGAAGGACGAGACTCAATCCGAGTTAGGTTAATATGCCGTTTGGCAAATACAGATAGGGGATTAAATAAAGAACCAGGCTCATTGGATTTAGTACTAAATGCTAGAGAAGTATGACAACTTTGATCTTGATTAGAGCTATAGGTAAGGTTCGTAGTTAAACTTAAAACCCAAAATCTAGTGCAATTATCAGGAAAATCATTAATGGGAAATCTGAGAATCGGTAAATCGTAAACTCTGGCAGCTCTTGGTGAAGCGATCGCCGCAAGATGAGAATTTTGACTAATATCCTGCATTTTTTCCGTATTGGAATTCACAGGAATTAGTTGGGTATGGGGCAAAAACTGCTCTAGCCATTGCTGACACTGAGCTAAGGATTGAGGATGGGAATAGACAGCTTGGATTTGCTCTAGGGATGGGGCATGGCTAATGAGGGCGTGCTGCACAGGTAGGACTAAAGCCTCTTGAATTTGTAACTGATCCCATTGCCACAAACTATCCAATGTCATAGTTACACTCCCTTGAGTCGAGTTTTCCACAGGGACGATCGCCAAGTCAACTTCCTGAGTGGCGACTGCTTGGAGTGCTTGGGGAATCGTTGGATAGGAACAGAGTGGGGAGTCAGATAAATGATGAAGTTGGCAGTAACTTAGGGCTGCTAACTCGGCATAGGTTCCCGTTGGTCCAAGGTAGGCAATAGAAGTCATAGTTTTTTGCAATCTTCAGGGCTTGCGAAATTTCTGAGGCATAATTTGTTTAATTCTCCCATACCACTGATCCCGTTCTTCAGGTTCTAAAATCAGCAGCCAAGCGATCGCTCCATAGCCTAAACTGGCACCGATCATTTCCATCCCCAAGCCTAGCCATCCCCAAGGAGTATGGGTTCGAGAAAACCACCACAAAAAGCCACCGTAGGGAATCCCAAAGCCCAGAGGTTTGATAACTGCGCCAAATAGTAACCGCAATGGAGTATCAAAATTGCGTTTGAGCAGAATTGGTAAACCACAAAGGGAAATTGAAAAACCAATTAGGGTGCCCACTAAAGGACCAGGTAGTCCTAGCGATCGGGTAAGTCCAAAGCTAGCCGCTAGGTTTATGCTTGAAGAGATAAATGTTAAAGGCACAATTTGCCCAATCTTGGCTGTACCACTAAATACCCATCCCCACAGAGATAATAATCCGAGTAGAAAAGCGTTGATCACCACCAATAAATTAACGGCTTCGCCTGCATACCGACTTGAACCTACCCATAAAGATAGAAAATAGGGGTTATAGCAGGCAATCGGTACCAAAAGCGCGATCGCCATAATTGTTACTAATCTAGTTAATTCAATTAAACGAGCATTAAACTTAGCTAATTCTTGATGAAAATAAAGCTCTGCTAAAGATGCCCAAGCCGCATTACCAACCCCTTGAATTTGGGACTGGGCGATCGCTGCCAACCTCTGGGTAACAAAAAAAGGTACGACCATCGCTGCCCCTAAATTACTGGCAATCAGAATATTGTCTGTAAATAAAGCGATTTGTCCCGATAGCTTTAGAAGAAAAGTTGGGATATTTAATTGCCATAACTCTTTCTCTACCTCAGGGTTGCGTTTTAAAATTGTTGAAAATAAATCGGGGTAAGCACGAAGTTCACGCCAACATAAACTAATTTGAAAAACTGCTGCCCCAATTAATATCCCTATATATTGCCCAGGAATTCCTAGCCCTAATTTCGCCAAGAGTAAAGTGCTGCCAGTAATTAAAAAGCTTTGCACCATCAGTAATAGATTGATCAAATAGGAGCGTTGACTGGCAGATACCAAAAACTGAAAAGGCGTTAAGGGCACAAATATTAAACCCAAACAACCAATCCAGTAGCCAACTCGTAATTCTTGGCGCAATTCGGGTTTTATTTGTACCAAATCTGGAATAAACCATCCTAAAATTACAGAGGCAACGATCATTACCCCAAAAATTTGTAAATAGGTTCGCATACCTGTAGCTAGGATGGAACGTACTTGTGACCGATCGCCAGAGCCTAATGCCTTTGCCACCAGTGCCGACAATGCTCCGCCAACGCCAAATTCTAATAGCCCAATATAATTTGCCCAGTCATTAGCTGCTCGAAATGCGCCGAAGCGATCGTCTCCTAACCAATGCAGTAGTAAGGGTGTACTGATGATTGCGATCGCTAATTGCATTACTTGTAAAAATATTGATGTAATGTAATTTATGAGCGATCGCCCAGAACGATTCATATTTTAATTTTTGTGGAAATGTCTCGAAGGGTAAAACCTTGCCAACGGTTAATCATAGCAAACAGATTATGAATATTGCTTTATTTGGCACAAGTGGTGATCCTCCAACCATAGGGCATCAGGAAATTTTGCAATGGTTGAGCGATCGCTATGATCTATGTGTGGTGTGGGTATCGAATAATCCGTTTAAATCTCATCCTACGGCTTTAAGCGATCGCCTAGGCATGATGGAGCTTTTAATTTCTGAGCTAAACCTACCCAATTTAGAACTACATCCAGAAATTAGTAATCCTCGCAGTGTAATTACGGTAGCTCTGGCACAACAAATCTGGCAAAATGCTGAGTTTACCTTAGTTGTAGGTGGCGATTTAGTCTCGCAATTGCCCTCTTGGTATCAAGCTCAGACTCTATTTCACCAAGTTAAGCTTTTAGTAATTGTTCGTCAGGGTTATCAAATTTCAGAGCAGAGTCTGGAAAAACTGTATGCTAGTGGAGCTAAAGTGGCGATCGCTGATATCGTAATTCCTGATACCTCTTCTTCAAACTATCGTCAACATGGCGATCGCTCAGGCATAATATCCTCAATCCAAGCATACATTCACACCAATAATTTGTACCAATGGGAGGAAATAAACCCCGCAGCCCCCTAATTCCACCTCAACCCCTTGCTCAATTTAAGGTGGGTGTTGACAATGTAATTTTTTCTGTAGATACCGATCAAAATCGGCTCCTAGTGCTTTTAGTTATGCGAGATGCAGAACCATTTCGAGATCGCTGGTGCCTTCCTGGAACTTTAGTGCGCCAAGGCGAATCCCTTGAATCAGCAGCCTATCGAATATTAGCGGAAAAAATTCGTGTCCAAAACCTCTATCTCGAACAGTTATTTACCTTCGACCCATCCAGCACAGAAGATTTGAGGTATTTGTCCGTAAGTTACTTTGCCCTAGCGCATTTGGCTGAAGCCGAACTAATTGCCGATGGCGTAAGTGGCATTGCTTGGTATCCCGTCAATCAAGTTCCGTCGTTAGCATTTAATCACAATCAAATTTTAGAATACGGGCATCGACGGCTGTGCAATAAACTTCAATATAGTCCCGTTGCCTTTGATGTACTGCCCGAATTGTTTACCCTTGGCGATCTTTATCAACTTTACACCACGGTTTTAGGTGAGAATTTCTCTGATTATTCCAATTTTCGGTCACGCTTATTAAAATTAGGATTTCTTCAAGAAACTGGTGATAAAACCTCCCGTGGGGCAGGACGACCTGCTAGCTTATATCGGTTTAATGCTCAAGCCTTTGCACCATTTAAAGATAAACCTATGATCTTTATTTAGCTAACTGGCGATTTCTATTCTGTAATTTGTCAATATGGATAATAATGAAGCGGACAATTCTCAGGCATTACAAGGGCTATTTGAGTTGTTGTTTAACTTGGGAAATCTAGACTCAGATGGATTAAATGATTCTGCCTCAAGTTCTAATCAAGGATTAAATGCAGTCTTGATTGAGAGTGAACCTATCCAAGAAAAAAATGGATTAGTTGAGTCTGAGCATTTTTCTGATCCCTTTGATTATGTAGATGAGGATATAAATGAGGATGATGTTAGTTCTAAACTAGTAACAGTTAGTCCTAATGCCTCCAGTCTTGAACTTCAACCTGACGATCAAAATACAGATGGGGCGATCGCCTCTTTGCAGAGTTTATTATTAGGTTCTGATTTGCAAATTTTGAAGGCATCCGTTAATCAGCTTGATCACAAAATCCATGATCTTGAACATCAAATCTATGATCCAGAGGAACTAATTCAGCTATTGTTACCAGTGATTACAGAAATTTTAGGCATTAAAGTCTCCCAAGCTAGTGCCGAAATTACAGAAGCGATCGCCCCCGTGATTGATGAGATGATCACTGTAAATATCAGGCAAGATCAGATTCAAATGAGTGCAGCTTTAGCGCCTGTGATGTCCAGTGCGATCGCTCAAAATATCTATACTTCTCCTGGGGAATTTGCCAATGTGATTGCACCCGAAATGGGAACGGCAATTCAAGAGCAACTACGAATTAATAAAGGAGCAATGGTTGATGCCCTATATCCGATTATTGGCAATACCATTACTAAGTATATGGCAGAGGCGATTAAGGCGATTAACGAAAAAGTTGAAAATACCTTTAGTAAAGAAGGGATTTTACGCAAGATTCGTGCCAGATTGCAAGGAGTTTCAGAAGCAGAGTTAATCTTAAAAGAATCAATTCCGATCACAATCCGTGCCATTTTTTTGATTCATAAAGCTTCGGGTTTAATTATTAGTGAAGTCCAAAACCCTAACTCGGCGGAGATTTTAGAATCAGACATGGTAGCGGGAATGCTGACCGCAATTCGTAGTTTTGTGAATGATTGTATTACGCAGTCTGGATTTGATGCGGAACTTAGTGAAATTGACTATGGCGGTTCCAAAATTATGCTAGAAGCGGCGGGGCATTGTTATCTGGCTGTGGTTGTGGATGGAGTGACTACCCCAATTTTGATTCAGACAATTCGCAAAACTTTAGAGACGATCGTGTCCGATCACAGTAAGGATGTTGAAAATTTTAATGGAGATTTAGAAGCAGTGCCACCACCTATCAAACCTGCTCTAGAGAGTATTTTTATCAAAATGATCGCTGAACCGAAATCTAGTAATCCCTATACTTTAGTAGTTCTGATTGGTCTAATAGTGACAGCGATCGCTATTCCTTGGGGGATTTTCAGTTATCGCCAACATTTAGTATCCCAACTCCAAGCGCAGGTAGTCTCAGCCATCTTTACCTCACCCCAATTATCAGTTTATGGACTTCAGGTACAAGTTAAGGATATGCAGCAAGTTGAACTAAAAGGTAGAGTTCCCAACACTTATCTGAAGGATTTAGCCAGCCAAGTTGCGATCGCCTCTGCTCCCACTGCTACTATTAACAACCAAATTATTGCCGTACAGATCCCGCCCGACCCCATTCAAACTACAGCAGAAGTGAACCGTATTACCAAACTATTAAATCAAATTGATGGAATTAAAATTAGCACCAACTACAAACCGAATTTGGCTAATCTCAGCTTAAATAAAATTACAATATCAGGACGGGTACTTAATCAAACTCATTATCAAACCATTAGTAACGCCTTTGCCCAAATTCCGGGAGTGGCGATCGTGACTAATACTATTCAAGTGCAACCGCCTCAGATTTCCATTAGGATTTATTTTGCCTTTAACTCCGATCAAATTTCAGCCACAGAAGCATCTAAACTTACCCAAATAAAATTAATCATGGATCAGTATCCTGATTATCGGCTTAAAATACTTGGACATAGCGATCGCCTTGGTAGTATTGAGGATAATCGCCGCATAGCCCTAAGCCGTGCCGAAGCAGTTAGAGATTATTTAATTAAAGCAGGATTATCTCCAGAGCGATTGGAAGCGATCGGGTCTCCTCAATCACCACAAAATATTCCAGAATTAAGTAGATATGTAGGATTTGCATTAAGCTTATCGAGTAACTAATCTCGAAGATGGCATGGTCGATCATAAGGTATCAAAAAAAATCTGCTTAGTTGGTGACTTCGGCGTGGGTAAAACCAGCTTAGTCCGCCGCTTTGTGGATCGATCCTTTAGCGATCAATATCTAACTACGGTTGGCGTAAAAATATCTCGAAAGTTGGTGGAAATTAATCCTCAATCTTTACAATTACTGATCTGGGACTTAGAAGGTAGTTCTAAATTTAAAGCGATCTCCGCCACACACCTCCAAGGAGCCAGTGGAGCAATTATTGTTGCCGATCTGAGTCGCGCCGAAACCGTTAAACATTTAGAGGATCACATCCATACTTTTTTAACGATTAATCCTAAAGGTATGATTATTGTTGCCTTAAATAAAACTGATTTAGTAACGACCGAGGCGATCGCCCAAGTTCAGAAAATGCCAGAACTAAATGACCCGACTAAAATCTTAGGAGTTTATCCCACTTCTGCCAAAACTGGGGATTCCGTAGATCAAATTTTTACAAAGTTAGCGATCGCCATACTATGAACTTCTTAATCAAAAAACTCCTAGAACCAAAAGGGATGGAATATCTATCTATTACCAAGGACTTGATGATTGAAGATATGTCCTATGGGGTCAAGCGGTTTGCTGACTTGGCAGATACTGTAGAAATTGGTCAAGACTGCCGCCTGGGGTATCCCGAATTAATTGGCATGGAAAATATGCTGATGCAAATACTTTGGGGGGGGAGTTCTAGCCTCGAACTTAAAGGCATATCCCGTACCAATCAAAAACAACCACTTTACATTGACCTCTATATCCTAGGTGGACAGGAACAACCAAATCTCATTAATCATAACTTACTCATATTTTTTGAAGATGTGACCGATCGAATGCTATTAGAACAATCTCTAGCCCAGCGATCGCATGAAGCCGCCCTGTTATTAAGCTCCCTGACTGCCACCAAAGACTACCTCCAAAAAATTGTGACAGCGATCGCCGATGCTTTAATAGTTGTCACGAAGTCAGGAGCGATCAAAACTATTAATCCCGCCGCTCAGGAATTATTTGGCTATCGAGAGGATGAATTAATTAATCAACCGATTTCTTTGATTACTAGTTCCCACATTTTTCCCGATACCTATCCCCAAACCATCGAAGTTAATTGCCAGAAAAAAGATACTTCCATCCTTACCGTTGCCTTTTCCTGCTCAATAATTCAAACCGAAGTAGCGGGAATTGATGATTTAGTCTATATCGGTAGAGATATGACTGAACAACTCCAAATTCAAGAGAATCTGAATCTAGCTCGCACCAAAGCTGAAGAGGCTTCGCAAACCAAAAGCTTATTTCTGGCAAATATGAGTCATGAAATTCGCACGCCGATGAATGGAGTATTGGGTTTAACAGAGCTTTTAGCTGGAACTACTCTCGAACCAGTCCAACGGGAATTTATCGAAGGGATTAGAACCAGTGGTAGAAATTTATTGACGATTATTAATGAAATCTTAGACCTATCTAAACTAGAAGCAGGGCAAGTCCAAGCCGAGGAATATGAATTCGATCTACGCGATTGTGTAGAAGATGTTGTGGATTTATTAGCACCTTTGGCACATGGCAAAAACCTAGAACTAACCTGTATGATTAACCCCAATTTACCGATCGCCATCTGGGGAGATAGAGCAAAGTTGGGACAGATTCTCACTAATTTTTTAAGTAATGCCATCAAGTTCACCGCTGTAGGCGAAATTATAGTTTTGGTAGAACCCGATCCTGAAACTGGCATCAATTTTTCCGTAATCGATCAGGGCATTGGCATTTCGGCTGAAACTATCAATAAACTATTTACACCGTTTACTCAAGCCGATAACTCCACAACTCGTAAGTATGGTGGTACAGGGCTAGGTTTAGCAATTTGTAAGCAGTTAACTCAGTTGATGGATGGCAAAATCGGGGTAGAAAGCAAAGTGGGTGAAGGCTCCAGATTTTGGGTTTCTCTGCCATACGATACCAATCATGCGGATTCTGATCACCAGAGCCAAGAATTTAGGTTTTCTGGGCAAACCCTGCTAGTGGTCGATAGCCATACTACAACTCGATGGTTAGTTTCTACCTACGCCCAGTCTTGGGGATTTAATGTAGCTGAAGCTAGTAATAAAGAAGAGGCTTTAGATTTTCTCGCTGCCCATCCTGCCCCTGATCTTGTGATTACAGAGTTAGCTCTAGCCAATATTCCAGAGCTTAATCACTTACCTGTAATTATTGTGACTAGGACTAATCCTGAAGATACCCAATTAGCGATCGCTAGAAATTCTGATAGTTACTTTTTGCCTAAGCCTCTAAGGTTAACAAGATTGCTAAAAAGTATAGAAAATGCCCTATACGATCATTTACCTACTCAATCTAGAGTAAACCCTCCGTCTACTCCATCACCCAAAATCTTAAATATTCTCCTTGCCGAAGACAATATTATCAATCAAAAAGTGGCATCGACTTTACTAAAAAATCTAGGGCATACTGTCGAAATCGCCGCCAATGGAGCAGAAGTCTTGAAGCTTTTAAGTACCAATAGTTATGATATTATCCTTATGGATTGTCAGATGCCCGTTCTCGATGGGTTTGCTACCACTGCTCAAATTCGGCAACAAGAAGCAAGCACTGGTATGCGTACTATCATTATTGCTGTCACCGCCAATGCCATGAAAGAAGATAAAGAGCAATGCTTGGCTTCAGGTATGGATGATTATTTGAGTAAGCCTTTTTATAAAACTGAAATTGAAGCTATGCTTAAAAAGTGGGCAAAATCTTAAATTTATCTAAGGAATGATTTAAGCGATCGCATCTCCCATTAAGAAAAGCGATCGCTATCCTAAAAATCACTTTGTCTAATTTATGATCGCCCATCCATAAGGTATTTATCCTCAGCTAATATTTAATGAAGAGTAGATTCTTGAACTTCTCTTTTGATTTCGGATTATTTCTGATCTTGACCTCGGTGCTGAATCTTCAAAGCATTGCACTGAGGATTTAACATTGAGTATCAACTTATTTGCTTCAACCAATCTAACAACTTCCAAATAGCTGCATATTGATCGACAAGGTTAATGCGTTAGGCTATGCTGCTAGTAACACTTCAAGGAGAATCCTATGCCGCTGATCGTTATTCGTGAAGGTCAAAAAACAGAGACAGGATTTACGGCGACTTTGAGTTTTGATGGGCGGGTGAATTTTCAGGTTGAGGTGCGAAATCCCTTTGGGCTTGCGGAAGAGGCGAGTCTGGAGTGGTATTTTGAAGATTGGTTGCAGTTTCCGATGTTGGATACGGTGCGGGCGACGGCGGCGGCGGCTAGTATTTGGGCTTATTAGGTGTTGAGTTTTGAGATTGTTAGGATTATATAATAATTCAACAGCCTAAAGTTTTTGACAATTTAAATAAGCGTTTAAGCTTAAATTTCGTATGAATTACCTACAGAAATGGTTTCTTACTTATGCCCCATAATGAATTTCAGTTAGAAGAAGAACAAATTCAGCTTAACTTGGGAAGCGATCCTGATGAAAATGAGGATAGCATAACTCAACCTTTCGATCCTGAGAAAATTAGAGTTGATACGCGCCCTTATACCATTGACTTACTTCTTAATCGTATTAAATACAATGAGCTTAATTTGTCCCCTGATTTTCAGCGTTCAGATAATATATGGAATTCTAAAACTAAAAGTAGATTAATAGAGTCTATTCTTGTTCGCATTCCATTACCAGCTTTTTATATGGATGCTACTGATGAAGATAAATGGGTTGTTATTGATGGACTACAAAGGCTTACAACTTTAAAACAGTTTGCTATTGATAAGTCTTTAAGACTTAGTAAACTAGAATTTCTAGAGCTTAATGATAAGAATTTCGACGATCTACCTCGGAATCTCCAAAGAAGAATTACTGAGACTCAAGTGACAGTATATTTGATTGAAAAGGGGACACCTAGTGAAGTTAAATTCAATATATTTAGGCGTATTAACACTGGAGGACTACCTTTATCTTTACAAGAAATAAGACATGCACTCAATCAAGGTAAATCTACAAATCTTTTGAAGTGGCTTAGTAACTCAAAAGAATTTAAAAAAGCAACAGCAAACAGTATTTCTGGACAAAGGATGGCTGATCGTGAATTTATACTCCGTTTCTTAGCATTTTTTATAAATCCCTATCATGATTACAAAGCAACAGAGTTTGATAGCTTTCTCAGTGATGTAATGAAAACTATTAATATAATGGATGAAAAGGAGATCAATGCTTTGGCGAATCAGTTTATTAAAGCTATGTTTACTGCATACGAAATCTTTGGAGACGATGCTTTTCGTAAACGATATCGAATAGATGCCCCACGATCTCCGATTAATAAAGCATTATTTGAGTCTTGGGCAGTAAACCTTAGTAAACTGAACGTACATCAAACCTCCAAACTAATAGAAAAGAAAGATATAGTGAAGGCTAAATTTATTGATTTAATGAATGATCGCGATATAGAACCTAGATTTGATTCTGCAATTTCACAAGGGACTGGAGATATTAGAAAGGTAAAGCGTAGGTTTAGTGCAATTGAGCAATTAATTCAAGAGGTTTTAACATGATTAATCAATTACGATTACGAAATTTTAAGCGTTTTGAAGACTTATCGTTAGTAATAAAACCATTAACTCTGCTTTCTGGATTAAATGGTATGGGTAAGTCATCAATCCTACAGGCGTTACTCCTACTCCGCCAATCTTATCAGCGAGGTTTACTTGAATCCATTGGCTTATCGTTAAATGGTGATTTAGTTAGACTTGGAACTGCTAGAGATGCATTATTTGAAAATGCTACAGAAGATAGGATTTCTTTCCAATTAGATTTTGGAGATGCTAATAAAGCAGTTTGGGAGTTTGACTATGACTCTGAAAGAGAAATACTTAAATTAGTTGCATTAAATAAATTGTCTGAAGTATACAAAGAGAGTTTATTCACTGATAAATTTCAGTATTTACAAGCTGAAAGAATAGGTTCTCGGACTTCTTTTGAAATGTCTGATTTTCAGGTTCGAGAGCATCACCAGTTAGGGATTATGGGTGAGTATACGGCTCATTTTTTGTCAGCATTTAGAGAGTCTGAAATTCCAAATCCTAATTTAAGTCACCATCAATCGGAGTCATTACAACTGCTTAGACAAGTTGAAGCATGGCTTGGAGAAATTAGTCCTGGAACTAGAATTCATGTCGAAGAAAATTTAGGTATGGATTTGATGCGCGTAGAATATTCTTTTGGACTTAGTAAAAAATATCGCTCTACAAATGTTGGCTTTGGTATCACTTACACGCTACCAGTAATAACAGCTATTTTAGCAGCTAAAGCTGGATCTTTACTTTTACTAGAAAATCCCGAAGCTCATCTTCATCCTAAGGGACAATCTCAAATGGGACAACTCATTGCACTTGCCGCATCTCAAGGAGTACAAATTATTCTAGAAACCCATAGCGACCATGTACTCAATGGTATTCGTTTAGCTGTTCATCAAGGGAAATTAGCTCCTGAATTGGTGCAATTACACTTTTTTCAATGCCAATCTGCAACTAGTGAAGTTATTTCGCCTAACATAAATCGGAAAGGTCGTATTGATAAATGGCCAGATGGATTTTTTGATGAATGGGATAATAGTCTTGCTGAGTTGCTTCAGCCAATTGAGGAGTAAGCAATGCCTTTAGAAATAGTTTTAAATGATATTTCTTTACCAACTCCAGTAAAAGATAAAGGAACAGCTATACATCTTATGTCTGAATTGGTTGGCGTTTTGAGTACAGCATGGACATATGGTGTTAAAACTTTGCGTACTCAGGATAATTTCTACGACCTATTGCTTGCAAATAATTATCCTGTAGCTAGTTGGTTAAATGATAACCAAGTGGAAAGAGAAGAACGAAGTTTTATTCGTGGGCAACTAGATATAAAAAGTCCATTCTTAGCTGATGTAGCAGCAAATATTCATAATGAAGATGCATTGTCTGAGTTCAAGTATCAAGGCGGGGTGGCTAGGGCGTTTGGTATTGCTTACTTATTAGATGGTTTAGCAGTTAGCTTTGCCTCTGAGCCTAAATGGGATGTTGACACCTTAGATATTGAGATTGAATCTTTAGATGAAGGATCTGAAGAGATAATTACAAGCACTGAAACAGTAATTCATGCAAGTTGCAGGGAGCATATCCTTAAACATAAACCAGAAATTCAAAATCGGCTTAATGCTGAGCTTTGGCATCCTCTTGACGAAATTTTAGCCTGTTATTCTGATGAAAACAAAATCAGTCCTCTGTCAAAATGGTTAGATTCTTTGAAAGATCTATCAGCAAAGAAGGTAATTTCTACTCGACTACAACAAGTAAAACGGGGAAGCTTAGGTGATTGGAAGTCAATAGAAGGATATGAAGGAATAAAGGAATTAAGAATCCATATTAATGCAGGATATCGAATTTATTTTAGTCAGCTTACAACAGATAGATATTTACTTTTGTGTGGAGGAGACAAAAGTACTCAGAAAGCTGATGTTAAAGTAGCAAGTGAATATTGGAAAAATTTCCAAGAAATGCAAAAAAGCTAAAAAAATCATTATTAATCTGCAAAACTATCAACAAGCGATCGCAATCTTTATCGAATTTGGCGATCGCTATAAGCAAGCTAACATTTACCACAATTTGGGACTATTAGCAGAAGCAGAAGGAAACCTCACCGAAGCAGGACAAAACTTACTGCAAGCCTTAGAAATCTTTGCCCAATTCCAAGAAGATCGGCATAGTGTCGAGATTGCTTTGCATAATCTCTCTCGCATCTACCAAACCACCCAAGACACAAGCCTTTTAGAATCAATAGCTCAAGTTTTGGGCATAAGTATCGATCAAGCTCGACAACTGTTTGAATCGAGTTAAATAGGGCTTGCTTAAAAAGCAAGAAAGGCATACAAGAAAGGGTTTTCAAGGCGATCAAAAACTGATAAGATACAAGGGAAAATAGCAAAAACAAGCAAAACCCTTGCACCAATAAAATTT
>CASBQR010000060.1 GCA_949127865.1 Synechococcales cyanobacterium PMM_0082 | reverse complement strand
CTAATTTACACTCTGTCATGAGAGAATATATACCTAATTATTCTGAAGACCTTAATCTTACTTGGTTCTAGGCTCTTTTTCTTATCTGTTTTATCCCTCTTGTGAATAATTCAGGCTAGGAACTATGTTAAAAAGTAGACAAGGCAAACTAAGTGCCATTCCATATAACAAAAGTGAGAATCCCAAGACTACAATTCTATATTTCACGATCTGCCATTACCTCCAGTTTGTTAATGGTTAAAAATAAGTTAGATATTTGTTGATTCACTTAAACTCTATCGAAACACTTTAGGAGATTTCCTTTAGAGAATTTCCCCTGCCCCCAATTCTGAAGGTTCTAAAAATCAAAGTCGCCAGAATTGGGGATTTAGGGGCTTCGGAATAGGTAATTTTTTACTGAAAACCGCATTAATAAACTTAAGCAGGGATTTACTATTCTCCTCTCAAGCGATCGCTATTGGGGTTTTTACTTGTATGTAAAGGTTTGCAAAATATTTAAAATAATTCTAACTGTCATAATTTAGAAATGTGGCGATCGCCTTGGTCATTAACTAACTTAACTTTATAAATCCCAAAATCATTTTATGTACGAGAAATTCCTTGCCGAAATAGAAAATATTGAAGTGATTAGTTCCCCTACCCAAGTGGCAAAACTATCGGAAGATTACTTTCGGTTCAGCCCGATTTTAACGCCAATCTTAGAGAATAAAGTAGCTGATTTGGTATTACGACCCAAAAGTGAAGCGGAAGTTATAAAGATTGCCCAAGCCTGTGTAAATCATCGCATTCCTTTGACAGTAAGAGGGGCTGGAACAGGGAATTATGGGCAGGCTGTGCCACTAGATGGAGGGATCATTTTAGATACTAGCCGCATGCAGGAAATTAAATGGATCAAAGCAGGACTAGCCTGTGTGGAAGCGGGGGTAAAATTAGGCGCACTCGATAAGAAAGCCCAAGAAATCGGATGGGAAAGTCGGATGGTGCCATCAACAGTGAAAAGTGCTACCGTGGGCGGGTTTATTGCGGGGGGAAGTGGGGGCATTGGTTCGGTTTTGTATGGGCAACTGCGCGATCGCGGTAATCTCAGAGCAGTCAGAGTCGTAACCCTAGAAGATACAGTGCGGGTAATTGAACTACGGGGTGATGATGTGCAGAAAATAAACCATGCCTATGGGACGAATGGTATTATTACCGAACTAGAAATGCCCTTAGCGCCTGCCTATGCTTGGACAGAATGTATTGTGGCATTCGATCAATTTGCGATGTCAGCAAAGTTTGGGCAAGCCTTAGGCGATTCTGACGGCATTATTAAGAAAATGATCACTGTTCTCGCCGATCCGATTCCTACTTATTTTACGGCTCTTAAATCCTATCTAAGCGATCGCTGCCATTGGGTTTTAGTATTAGTTGCCGCTTCAGATTTAGAACCATTCAAGTCATTAGTGCAGGAATATAAAGGTGAAATTTGCTACGAAAATCCTGAATCTGGCAAAGGTTTAACTTTAGTTGAGTTCTCTTGGAATCACACCACCCTTCATGCCCGCACTGCTGACTCATCTTTAACTTATTTGCAAAGCATGTTCCCAGATTTAGATACGGTGCTAGAAATGTATAAATACTTTGGGGATGAAGTGATGATGCACCTAGAATTTATGCGGATGGGTGGAAAAGTAATGGCAGGGGCAATTCAAGTAGTCAAGTTTACAACTAGCGATCGCCTAGCCCAAATAATTAAATATCACGAAGACCATGGCGTTTTTATTGCCAATCCTCATACCTATATCCTCGAAGATGGCGGCAGCAAAAATACTAATCAAAATCAGCTAGACTTTAAGCGATTAGTTGATCCCTATGGATTAATGAATATTGGCAAAATGCGAGCTTTCGTACATCAAGAAAGTTAAACATTATTTAAGTATTTTTATAGGAATCGCCGCAAAACCCAACGTTTTTAATCGTGGAATATAAGGCGGGTGAGCGTAGCGAACAAACTACTTTGTGGGGTATGATTAGGATAGCAAGTAAGAATAACCATTTGCGTGTTGAAACTTTCTAGTGCAGTGAAATTCTGACTAAACTCCAAACGGTACCTAGTATGGCAGTTGGCAGTCAATGGTAAATAAAGCAGAAAGTGGAGCGTACCATATCTTTTCAGGCTTAGTAATGGACTCAGAAAGCAAACAAAACTAAAAGTAGCCATGATTGCAATACCTCTTGTATAGGTAGTTGTTTTGAATGGGTAGGGGTGCTTTGACTACGCCCTTAAGGTTCAGAATATGGACTCTTAAAGAATCCCACTTGCTTTAGCCGTGGAAGTGTCAATTATGCTAAATTTGATCGCAATTGGTAGCAAACGCATCTGAATCACTCAGGTCGGTGTATCATTAAGGTTAAGTAACATTTCATTAAGTAAATTATGAGCAATCCTTTAACTCGTGCTTTTTTTGTTGGTAGAGCTACTGCTGAAGCAATAATTGAGCAACTAGAAGATACCTTAACCGATGCTCTTAGTGCTTTTGGTAAATTTGATGCTGAGCAAAGAGAAAAATTAAGTACTTTTACCGATGTTGTTTTAGAAAAAGCTGATTTAGCTGAAGGGCAAACTGTAACTACCTCTACAACTCAGGACGTAGATTTGCAAGAAGTCATAGATAAACTGCGAGCAGAGGTTGCAAATCTTAGATCCGAACTGCAAGAATATCGAAATAGCCAGAATTAATACTTGATTTTGGAAAAATATATCTAAAACTAAGACCAATATGGCAGTTCGATCTGAGCGTTAGAATTCGAGAAATTCTAAATTATTAACCCTGACTGAGTTACCGCACTTTGGCTTTAAGTCCGCCCCAGAAGAGAATCACAGGGCGAGGTCTTCCCTCTTTGCTTGTGACTTTTGGATCTGTAAACGTTTGATCGTAATTTAATTTAGGATTAAGGCTTTGTCTTAACTGAAATATTGCCATTAACTATAACTTGACAAGCTAGACGATAATTATCAGGCTTACGTTTCAACTTAAAGGTTTCAAAATCTGTGCGAGGAGATAGGTTTTCTAGCCCTTCCACAATCTCCACTACACAGGTGCCACATTGCCCATAGCCTCCACAATTTGTCATTTTACCCATAAACTTGTAGATATCCACGTTGTTTTCCATCGCTTTGATGCGTAAATTTACACCATCCATTGCGATCGCTTCTTTGTTCTCATTTACAAATTTAATGTTTGCCATTTAGGTTTGATATTTTGCAGGTAATGTTTAAGTGTTAACTTTTATTAAATCTAATTAAATCATTAATTTTACCAGTCTCAGAAAAAATAAAGTGAAATAGTAATAACTATCTCTAAAATCAAAGAATTCAAACTGCTAAACTAAAACCTTGTACACCCGTCCCCTTGCCAACCTGATTGAACAGTTTCAACGCTTACCAGGAATTGGAGCTAAAACCGCCCAAAGACTAGCATTGTTTATCCTGAAAAGACCCTCTACAGAAGTTGAGGCACTGGCACAGGCTTTACTTGCCGCTAAGGAACAGGTAGGTTGTTGTTCTGTATGTGGGCATCTTTCGGCGGAGCCAATTTGTGAAATCTGTAGCAATCCCAACCGCGATCAATCCATAATCTGTGTAGTTATCGACTCTAGGGACTTGATTGCCTTAGAAAAAACTCGGGAGTATCGAGGTAAGTACCACGTCTTGGGTGGGCTAATTTCGCCCATGGATGGTATTTCTCCAGACCAGCTCAATATTCAATCCCTAGTACGACGAGTGAGCCAAGGTGGAATTACAGAAGTAATTATGGCAATCAGCCCCACGGTAGAAGGAGAAACCACAACGCTTTATGTGGGCGGATTAATTAAACCATTCACCAGAGTCACCCGCATTGCTTTTGGCATTCCTATGGGTGGAGATTTGGAATATGCCGATGAAGTTACCCTAGCTAAGGCATTGGAAGGTAGACGGGATTTAATTTAGTATGAAAAAGCGATTAGATGTCCTACTAGTGGATTTAGGATTGATGCCGAGCCGAGAGCAGTCCCAAAAAGTTATTCGAGCAGGTTGGGTACAAGTAGATCAAACCGTAGTTGATAAACCTGGTACGGAAGTTCAAGAAAGTGCCAATATTTTAATTAAGCAGCGATCGCCCTATGTGTCTAGAGGTGGAGAAAAATTAGCAGGAGCGTTGGCGGTTTTTCATGTTGATCTGAGCGATCGCATTTGTTTTGATGGCGGTATTTCTACGGGAGGATTTACAGATTATCTACTCCAAAATGGTGCCCAAAAGGTCTATGGCATTGATGTTGGTTACGGGCAATTAGCTTGGGGAATTCGCACCGATCCCCGAGTTGTATTAAGGGAACGGACAAATTTGCGTTATCTCAAGCCCGAAGAGCTATATCAGCCAGAAGATATAATTCCTGATTTAGCAGTTTTAGATTTATCTTTTATCTCTCTGACCATGGTTTTAGAACCCCTGTGGCATTTATTAGCCGCACCACGGGAAATAATATTGTTAGTTAAACCCCAATTTGAAGCAGGGCGAAAGTTAGTAGGTAAAAACGGTGTGGTTAGAGATCCTAAGGTCAGGGCTGATGCGATCGCTAAAGTTCTGGATTGCGCTTTAAATCTCAGATGGAAGTATAAAGGTATCACTCCTTCTCCCATTCAAGGAGCCGCAGGCAATTGGGAATATTGGCTATGGCTGGATCAGAATTCTGAGATTGAGGTTCCAGATTTAGGGGCAATTAATCGTATGTGTCAAACTTGATGGTTTTGTATTAAATTCATAAAGTTCCAACTAATTCAGGTTTTACGACAAGTCCCGCAATTTTCTGTGAAGCATTTAATAATTCAACCCCTACAACATTGCCATCTGAGTCATAATCTAGGATCACGCCTTCAGATATTTCATCACTTTCAGAAATGTTGGCATCTGTCCATCTAATGTAAAGAGCATCTACTTTTGAATCATATGCTGATTTCATAATCTAAGCCCAATATTTGTTTACTTTGCAGGTAAGGTAGACCGATATCACAACCAATGGATCGACTTTATCATTTACAAATACCCTAAGCAGATAGGTTTTAATATTTGGACGGACTAATTTAGATTGATAGACTTTACTTTTGTCCGATTGTTCAATAACCTGTTCAGGTAAATTTATAACTTGTTCTAGCCAATCGATAGGGATATTGCGATCGCCAATCTGCTTAATTGCGTGATCTGAAAGTCGATAGTTCATCTTTTGATCACTACAATTTTTTGCAATTCTCTATTTCAGATAGATTTCAACTAGGAGATGATTTTTTATAAATCTGATCATCCCCTAACTGTTCGAGTGTTTAAGCCAAGGCTGGGATTTTGGTGGCTGTGTATAGATTTGGATAAAGAGGGAAGCGATCGCATAGATTAGCTACTCTTTGTTTACATTTTGCTTCGATACCTTCATCTTCAGGATTAAGCAAGCGATCGGCAATAATATCGGCAACTTCTCTAAAGTCTTCTGCACCTAATCCCCGTGTTGTCATCGCAGGCGCACCTAAGCGTAAACCACTGGTGACAAAGGGTGAGGCAGTATCAAAGGGAACCGTATTTTTATTGGCGGTAATATTAACATCACTAACAAGCTGATCGGCAATCTTGCCAGTCATATTAATTGATCGCAAATCTACCAAAATCAAATGATTATCAGTGCCATTGGATACTAGCTTAAAGCCCCGTTCCTGTAACCTTTCGCCCATAGCCTTAGCGTTAGCAATTACCTGTCCAGAATAAGTCTTAAATTCTGGTTGCAGAGCTTCACCAAAAGCCACAGCCTTAGCGGCAATTACGTGTTCTAGGGGGCCACCTTGGCTACCAGGGAATACAGCTTTATCAAATTTTTTGCCCAACTCTAAATCACGGGTCAGAATTAAACCACCACGAGGTCCGCGCAGGGTTTTATGGGTAGTTGTAGTCACAACGTCGCAGTAAGGAATAGGATTAGGATGATGCCCAGTCGCCACTAGTCCTGCAATGTGAGCAATGTCCGCCATAAGGTATGCCCCAATTTCATCAGCGATCGCTCTGAATTTATCAAAGTGAATGGTGCGAGGATAGGCAGAATAGCCACAGATTAAAAGCTTAGGTTTGTGTATAAGTGCTTGCTCACGGATGAGGTCATAGTCAAGCTGTTCTGTAGTGGGGCTAACACCATAGCTTGCTACCTTAAACCATTTACCCGAAAAATTCACAGGAGAGCCGTGGGTTAAATGTCCACCGTGGGACAAGTCCATACCCATGATCGTGTCACCAGGTTCTAGCAAAGCTAAAAATACTGCAAAATTAGCCTGCGCCCCTGAATGAGGCTGGACATTGGCATGGGCGGCACCAAATAACTCCTTAGCTCGATCAATGGCGATCGCTTCGATCTCATCGACAAACTCACAGCCGCCATAGTAACGCTTACTGGGTAGACCTTCGGCATATTTGTTAGTCAGAACTGAACCCTGTGCTGCCATGACCGCAGGAGAGGCAAAGTTTTCGCTAGCAATTAATTCAATATTATTGCGTTGTCTATGTAGCTCCTTACCCATAATTAAAGCTATGGTCGGGTCTGTCTGGCTCAAAATCCCTAAGTCTGACACAGGTTTTCTCCTAATATTTCGTAATTTATTTAAGTTTTTAATTCTTACAATTAAGCGATCGCTACGGGTTTCTCAGATGAACGCCCAACTACCTTTGCCATCACATTAATTTCCTTCATTAATTGATCAAATTGATCAGGTGTTAGAGATTGTGGACCATCAGATAAAGCTTTTTTGGGATTGGGGTGAACTTCAATCATTAACGAATCAGTCCCTGCGGCGATCGAAGCCAAACACATAGAAGGTACATAATCTGACCAACCAGTACCATGACTTGGATCAATCATGATCGGTAAATGGGTGAGCTTGCGAAGAACAGGAACACAGGAAATATCAAGGGTATTTCGGGTGTATTGGCGATCAAAAGTGCGAACACCTCGCTCACATAAGATTACATTAGGGTTGCCTGCTGCTAAAATATATTCTGCTGCCATTAACCAATCTTCTATGGTTGCGGACATTCCCCGCTTTAGCAGTACAGGCTTATTTTGTTTGCCAATTTGCTTCAACAACGAGAAATTTTGCATATTGCGGGCACCAACTTGCAGCACATCGGCAACTTCAGCAATCTTATCAATGTCTGGGGTGTCCATGACTTCGGTAATAATTCCCAGTCCAGAGGCGGTTCTAGCTGCTGCTAATAGAGATAACGCACTTTCACCATGTCCTTGGAAAGCGTAGGGAGAAGTTCGAGGTTTGTAGGCTCCACCTCTTAAAAAATGTGCCCCTGCGGCTTTAACTCGCATGGCAACTTCGATAATCATTTCTTCATTTTCTACAGAGCAAGGACCCGCCGTAATTACTAGAGGATGACCTTCGCCAAAATACACATCACCGTTAGGAGTTGGGACTTTAATCTCACTGGCTTCGTTTTGACGATAGGTACGACTAGCACGCTTAAACGGTTGTTCCACTCTTAGCACTGACTCAATCCAAGGACTTACTTCTTCGATGCGATAGGGATCAAGTTCAGCAGTTTCACCCACCAAGCCCAAAACCACTTTATGCTTCCCAACGATCTTTTCTGGGGACAGTCCCCAAGTTTCTAGTTCTGCGCAAACACGATTTACTTCAACTTCGGGCGTACCCACCTTCATTACTACGATCATGCCAATACCTCAAAAAAAATGAATTCCTGATTCAATGGTTGCGGTTGATACCGTTAATTAAACCAATTAATTAAACCGATTAAATAAATAAGTTAATCAGGCTTTTGTGTAGATAGCTTTTCTGCCCTTTGAGCTTTCCAAGCATCTCTTAAATAGCCAAAATTTTGCTTAAACTCTTGCCAGCCCCACCAGTTGCCTTCTCGGTTTTCATCCCAAGATGCGGAGATTGAACCATAGCTAAGTCCTAGTACGCCAATACCCAAAAACCCCATACTTACTAACACTACGGCAGAGTTGGGTAGGTCTGCCCATTTCTTAACAACAATAATATAACTAGCGATAAAAGTAATAAACCCTAAGGATGTGGGAATACCAGAAAATAGGGCTGCCCGTCGCACAAGACGTTTACTTACTATTGGAGGAATTCCAGACGACACAGAAGATCGCTCTTTATTTAGCTTTTCTGGCTTTTGAGATGGTTTGACTTCTGGCTTTTTTAGCGATCGCCTTTGATTTTTATCGCTTTTTTTGGGGTCACTCTTCGTAGGGTCACTTTTTTTGCTGCTACTTTTTTTCCCTGAATTTGGCTCAAAGGGGATTTGTGACCTATTCACACTAATTAGCCTCTTACTCCTAGGCGTTGAATTAATTCTTTGTAGTCAGTTTGGCTACCTTGCTTGATGTATGCTAGTAGTCTTTTTCTTTGTCCGATCATTTTTAATAAACTGCGGCGAGAAGAAAAATCCTTAGGGTGAGTTTTGAGGTGCGAGCTTAATTGATTTACCCGCTCGGTTAACATCGCTACTTGAACCTGAGAAGAGCCAGTATCAGTAGGATGGGTTTGGTAGGAGCTGAGAAGCTCTTGTTTACGCTCTAGTAGCAATGCCATTTTGATATTTCGGTAATACTTAAAAGTTTAGAGTGAACTAGTCTATCATAATTTTATCAAAAACCTGATGGATGATAATTGATATTAATGTAATCACTTCATTAATCCGTGGCGGTAGTTAATGAGCAGAACCGTTGCCATGATATTTATCGGTATTATAGAAACCGTTACGAGTGCCAAAAAATATGCAGGCGATGGAAAATACTACGGTTAAACCAACTAAAAGTAATTTGAAGTCCATATTTTTAGCTCTTAAATGTTTTTTCTAAAATTTAATCTTTCACTACAAATACTAACATCTCCAGCTTGGGGTAATTATTTAATTCTGATTAAGTTTTTCCATAGATTCTGCCTCGCCACTGTTTGGGCTTGGTTAAGGCGGATAACCATATTCTCAATACAGCTACCGAATCGGCAAGGGGCGATAACCAAAACATGAAGCCGACTTCGGTATAACTACTGCGAATTCCAAACACTAACAGAAATCGGATCAAGACTAAAAATCCGTTTAGTCCCAGTAGTAACTGCGTAAACATATTTGTCTCAATGGGCAAGAATAGTAAAGCTAAGAATAACGGGAGTGGTAAACCCTGCACAGCAAGAAGTAAGACACAATCCCCCAGAGTTTGAATTGGCGTAGCAGCATCCTTGAGATCGAGAGATCGCCCCCATTCTTTCCAAGTTTCTGCCATTGAGCTATACATTCGCACTTGGATTAGATTTGCCCCATCTAAAAATCCTACCTTTGCTCCCTGCTGCGCTGCCGATCGCACGAGGGTAACATCATCACAAAAGGAAGATTTTGCACCTTCATAGCCTTGAATTTTTACCAACATAGATCGACGAGATAGAAAACATTGCCCATTTGCCATAACTCGGTCTTGACTGAATTGTTGAGGGTCGCCCGTTGCCCCAAAGCGAAAAATTAGAGTTACAAGTAAAGCTGGTTGCAGCCACTGCTCCCCTATGGTTTTTAGAATAAATTTGGGTGAAAGCGATACCATGTCGTAATTTTCAGCGATCGCTTTTTCTACAAAACTTGTTACTAATCCTACTTGGGGCTGGGTATCGGCATCTATTCCTAAAATCCACTCACTGCTTGGATCGGCATTTAAAAAACCTGTATGTAGTGCCCAAGGTCTGCCTACCCAACCCGTGGGTAATGGATCATCCGTTACTAAGCGCAAATTAATCGGATAGTCTTTTTGTAATTCCTGCACATATTCAGGAGTACCATCTTGGGAACGGCTATCAACTACAATAATTTCCTTTACGCCCTGTTGCGATCGCAAGCCTTCAAGACAATTAGGTAAGCGCAATCTTTCGTTTAAGGTGGGAATCACAATTGTGACTTTTGATTCGTTAGTTGCAGAATCGTTTACTTTTTGATCAATTTGATCAATGGCAACTAAAGCAGGAATCCGACTAGGTGCAGTGCTTAAACGCCGCAGCAAAATTAAAACAAAAGGAATTTGAAAGAGTAAAACTGATAACCACAAAACATTCATGGACACAATGGTCTAGGGACAACGCATCTAAACCTAGCACACTACTAAAACACAATTTGGGCTTTTACCTTTGAATTGCTGCCCATAATTGCCTAGCTAGATTTGTACCGTTCCTGAAAAGCTAAAAATGAGTTCAATTGAGAATCCATCAATAAACATTGCTCTAGGTGACTAATATCCAATTCAGGTAAGCAGTTGCTGTCTGAAATTTTTACATACTCACCATTTTGCAAAGTATAAATACTAATTTTGCCCTCCTGCCAAAACCACACCTCAGGCACGCCGACTAGTTGATATTTTCTGAGCTTTTTTGTCCCGCCGCTTGTGACTACAATTTCTATGCACAAATCCGAAACATCTTTTTCCTCACCAAAGTTATAGGAAAGATCGGCTTGAAATTCTGTACTTCCTTTTAACTCTTGGGTGTATGCCCCTGTTGAAAAAAAGTCAATACGTTTAAATCCAAAATATGAAATTAAATAAGCCCCAAGTAACGTGCATATCGTTTCATGCCATCTTCCCGTACCCACAATTTCTAAAACTCCATCACAATAGGTCATCCTTACGCCACCAATTTCGGCAAAAGCAGATTGCAAGGCTTTAAACTGCTCCCAAGTTACAGCTTGTTTAACCAGATATTGATCTTCGGATTTAGTTAAGGTTTGGATCATAGATTTACGGCTACCCTTGAATATTACGAGTATAGTCTGCGAATTTATTCTTTTGGGCTGAAGTTTTAACTCCTCAAAGGATTAATGTGATTTTTATTTAAAGTTAATATACAGTTACCATTAAAAGTAAATTCAATACTCTTTCTATTAAGCAATCAGTTGTAAAAATATGATCTTTGCGGTTCCTTTGGCTTGGTTTCAGTTAACCTACGAAAAAAGTCGATTGGCGGTGGCGATCGCTGGAATCATGTTTGCCGTAATTTTAATATTCATGCAACTTGGTTTTCAGGATGCTCTATTTACCAGTGCGATCAGGCTGCATACTAATCTCAAAGGCGATGTCGTCCTCATTAGTCCCCAATCCACAAACTTAGTGGGCATGAGAAATTTCCCCCAACGCCGAATGTATCAAGCTCTAGGCTATGAGGGCGTAGAGGCAATTAATGAGTTATATATTGGTTTAGCGGCTTGGAAAGTCAAGGATGATCCTGCGGGACAAACTCGGAATATTTTAGTTTTGGGTGCTGACCCTGACTCAAATATCTTTAAAATGCCGGGGGTTAAAGAAAATATGGCTCAGACTAAGGTGCAGGACGTAATCTTGTTTGATCGGGCTTCTCGTAATGAGTTTGGAGCGATTGTGGAAGAGTGTGGAGTCAGCAAAGCTCAAGAATTAAAATATACTCCCGAAGGCTTTACCTGTAATAAACCCGTAACTAGAGAAGTTGCTAACCGCACAGTTACAGTCGGTGGACTATTTGAGCTGGGATCTTCCTTTGCCGCAGATGGTGCGATTATTACCAGCCAAACTAATTTTTTACGAATTTTTGATAATCGTCGGGCTGGTTTAATTAATGTAGGACTAATTACCCTCAAGCCCAACGCCTCCGCCGAGGAAATGATTATGCAGTATGTGCAGAGCTTTGAGAGCAAAGAAGTGATTTTACCTGCGGTAAGTGGAATCACAGTAGATGGTGATAGGGTTAGGTATGCCGATCCTGAGAAAAAAGATCGATTCATCATTGCCAAATCTCGCCTTACCCTTGATGACATTAAAAAAACTAGATCTGTGGCGATCGATGACATCAAAATTTTAACCAGAGAAGGATTTATTGACTTTGAACGCTCCTATTGGCAAAAGAGTACATCCATTGGCTTTATTTTCTCCCTTGGTACGGTCATGGGCTTTTTTGTGGGGATTGTGATTGTCTATCAGATTCTATATACCGATGTGTCTGACCACATGGCAGAGTACGCCACCCTCAAGGCGATGGGCTATAGCAATTGGTACTTGGCATTTGTCGTAATTCAAGAGGCTTTAGCTTTATCCATTTTAGGATTTATTCCTGGTTTTATTGCCTGTGTGGGACTATATGCCCTCACTAAAAATGCCACAAGGTTACCCTTAGATATGACCGTAGAAAGGGGATTGCAAGTACTTCTTCTGACGATCGTAATGTGTACAATTTCTGGGGCGATTTCCCTGCGAAAAGTGCAATCTGCCGATCCCGCCGAGATCTTTGGTTGATTTTTACGTAGCTTTTAATTAAAAATCGGGAAAATTAGCCCTAGATTAACAGGTAAAATTAGACTCAAGACCCAAATATTTTTAATCCCACCTTAAAATAACAGTCATGGAAAATACACTGGATACTCAAGCTTTAAGGCGATCGCTCCAAAAATCTCCTAACTATCACCGCCAAGGTTTTGGGCATGAGGTGGAAGTGGAAAGCAATATGAAAACCGAGTATTACAGCGATCTAGTTCAAAAAATTCGTGATTCTAACTATATTTATACCGTCGGTAATGTCACTATCTATTTGGCGCAGTCCTTTGGCTTTTGTTGGGGTGTAGAACGGGCGATCGCCATTGCCTACGAAGCCAGAAAACAATTTCCCACGGAGCGCATTTGGATTACCAATGAAATTATTCACAACCCTTCGGTCAATCAACGACTCAAAGAGATGGAAGTGCAGTTTATTGATGCCGATGCTAAGGGAAATAAAGATTTCTCGGTAGTAGGAACGGGGGATGTGGTAATTCTGCCCGCCTTTGGTGCCAGTATTCAAGAGACGCAACTTCTAAGTGATGTGGGTTGCAAGATCGTTGATACAACTTGCCCTTGGGTCTCAAAGGTTTGGAATCGCGTGGAAAAACACAAAAAGGCGGACTTTACTTCGATTGTCCATGGGAAGTATAGCCATGAAGAAACCATTGCCACAATTTCCTACGCCAAACGCTATTTAGTGGTTTTGAATATGGAAGAGGCGGAATATGTTTCTAACTATATGCTCAAGGGTGGCAACAGAGATGAGTTTCTAGCTAAATTTAGGAACGCTGTTTCCACAGGTTTTGATCCCGACCTTCATCTAGAACGAGTGGGAATTGCTAACCAAACTACGATGCTTAAGGGTGAAACTGAGGCGATCGGTAAATTATTTGAACGCACAGTCATGATTAAGTATGGGGTGGAAAATCTAAATCAGCATTTTCTCAGCTATAACACAATCTGTGATGCTACCCAAGAACGTCAAGATGCCATGATTGAAATTGTGGAGGAACCCCTTGATTTGATGGTTGTGATCGGGGGCTATAATTCTTCCAATACGACTCATCTCCAAGAAATTGCCATTGAGAAAAATTTGGCTTCTTATCACATTGACTGTAGCGATCGCATTATTTCGGCGGACACAATTGAGCATAAACCTCTAGGGCTACCGATCACCCAATCCCATCAATGGCTACCTTCGGGTAAAGTCAAAATTGGCATTACCTCTGGAGCTTCAACCCCCGATCGAGTAGTGGCAGATGTGATTGAGAAAATATTTGCCCTCAAGAATTAATGTCCATATTTTTAACCAAATTAGATTATCTGCTGCGTGAAACCCTACTGGGGATTAAGCGTGGTGGTTGGATGAACTGGGCGGCAATTAGCACTGTGGCAGTTTTATTATTTTTATTTGGGGCAAGTTTACAAACAAGTTGGCAACTGGAAAATATTTTGGGGCAGTTGGGGAGTCAGCTTGAGATTTCTGTATATTTGGAACAGAATGTAGCTGGGATTGCTATGCAGCCGACAATAGAAGGGATTACGGGGGTGGCTTCGGTACAGGTAATTCCCAAAGATCAGGCGTGGCAAAACCTCCTCAAGGATTTAGGTGATGTTGATCCTAAAAATGCTACCGCTCAGTTAGGAGTTAATCCCTTAGTGGATGAGTTAAAGGTTCGAGCTAATAATAGCGATCGCCTGCCAGAGTTGGCAAAAAAAATTGAGCAAATTCAAGGAGTAAATGAGGTTTGGTACACCAATGAAGTTGTCGATCGCCTACGGCAGTTAAGGCAAGCGGTGGCAAGTACTAGTTCTGTGGTGGTGATAGTTTTTACATTGGTGGCGATCGCTGTAATCATGACCACAATTCGGTTAATAGTCATGGCTAGACGCTTAGAAATCGAAATTATGCAATTAGTGGGAGCCACTGCCAATTGGATTTATTTTCCTTTTGTGTTGCAAGGTATTTTCTTTGGTATCATCGGAGCCGCGATCGCCTACACCATGCTAGTACTGGGCTTAAATCTACTTTCAGGCGTAATAGTTAACCAACCTGAATTAATTAAATCTTTAACATTAGGATTAACAACTGATCGGAGAGTTCAGTATTTTTTACCAATAATTTTATTTAGTTTTGGCGGCGCGATCGGTATATCTGGCAGTTTAATTGCTGTAAGAAAATTTTCAATAACTTCTGCATAGGGGCAGAGTTTAATTGATTATCAAAACAGAGTTAGATTCTATTAATTAATTATTTGTTTGGAGTTAATGCAATTACCAGTAGAACTTGGTTCAGAAATAATTCTGGACTTATCACTTAATAACTGTCTAAAAGTCTTTTTTATTGTATTACTAACTTTAAAATTTTTTAATTCCTTTCCAGAAACTCCATTTTTGTAAGTTATAAGTTCGGAATGAGCGTAATTATCAAACTTAGGATTATGCTCGATATTAAAAGTAAATATACCTTGGGTATCTACTTTACAAGGAATATCAGCAACGGAAAATCCTGCTATTCCACAGCATAGATAAACTTGATTCGACCCAGATGGAAATTGGACATCATGAGGCTCACTGTATTTTTCTCTATTAACTGACCAATCTGGAAATTTAATTGAATCAGGAGCTAAGCGATCGCCTAAAATCTCATGGGGACAAAAACGCCTGTAAAGTAGCTCTTCTGGCTCAAAATTATTATCAATACCTCGATCCTCTTGAAACATTCTTAAAGGACGATTAGAGTTCGATGTATTCACGAATTTCTTCTAAGGTATTTGAAATTTCATCAATAGATATCTCCCATATTTTTGGAGGTAAGACTCTATCAGATTTAGCAGCTATAATTTCGCTATTATTAAAAAATTCAATATCAGCATACTTATTTTTATTTTTTTTAGATACGAAAGAAATGCATACCCCTTCATCAACAGATGCAGCAATGCGATCGCAAGGGAAATCTATTTTTCTAAGAACTTCTAAAGCTTCCGAAGCCCAGTATAAAGAGACATTATTAGGAGGATTTACTTCAGTATCCTGCCAGTTTTGACTAAGTTTCTTTAGCTCTAAAATCTTTATTTCATACCAAGATTTAGTATTTTGTCGTTGACGGGAAAGATGACTATTATACGAGCCGTTACTAAAAGATCTAGAGGCTATTTCAGTAACTTTACTAGAAGTTGAGTATTGATTTTCAGAAGTTATAAAACAAGCCATAATTATTAGTTATTATTCAAGGCTAGATTCGGAGGCTGGTTCAAATATACCTTTACGTGAGTTAAGTATTTGGGATAAAACATCAATAATACCCTCAGCAACATTAGTATCTATGACTATTCCAACTTCAACTTCACGCACAAAACCCTCACGAGAAATATTGCTAACCTCTTTGCCCAAAGTTCTATCAGGTAAAAGTTCATAGGTTAATTGTCTTGGAATTGGGACTCGTTCGTTGTAAAGATAAAGGAATATTTTACCTTGGGGGGTTAATGTCGCTGTTGCCCCATCAGCAGTAAGAACACGAAAAAGATTACTCTTAATATAGTCAAACTTAACTAATTGAGTATCATCTTGAGAATTAAAAGTTGAATCTTCTAACACAGTCTTATCTAATTAGCTTAATAGTGAATATGGTACCCGATTATACCTAATGTAATCCCCGTAATTGTCTGACTAGATGAATAATTTCGGGTTGAATCAATTGCTCGATCGCTAGTTTTACAGCATTACTAGAACCAGGTAAAGAAAACACTAGTTTATTTTGATAAATCCCTGCCACTGCCCTAGAAGCGATCGCCCTAGAGCCAACTTCCTGCCAACTCAGATAACGAAACATCTCTCCAAATCCTGGCAAAGTTTTTTCTAAAAGTGAGGCGATCGCATCGTAGGTAGTATCTCTCGGCGCAATCCCCGTCCCCCCATTTAAAATAATGGCATCAAGCTCTGGATTATTTACCAACCCTTGCATGTATGGGCGAATTTGGTCGGGTTCATCTTTGACAATCACATAGCTGCTAATTATATGCCCCGCATTAATCAGAGATTGCTTAATAAAATTTCCACTTTTATCATTTTCAGTAGTGCGGGTATCACTAACTGTAATCACAGCAAAGTTAACTACATGGGACGGCGGATCGGGACAGGGATTATTGGTAACCATTAGTAATTAAGCTTTATTAAATCCCATCCCATTAGCCTCGGCATAGCGATTCATAAACCGCATAAACCGTTCCCATTCTTGGGGGCTATTAATAATATAAATTGCCTCAATACCCGCAGGTTTACCGTTAATAAATTTGGCATTAACATTACGAGTCACGAGTTCGCCTTCATCGTCCGACATAAACATCCCTGTAATATCGGTTAGGGCTTTATTTTCCTCATTAGTACATTTGGGTTCTTTAAATATAAAAGTGGCTGTACCGTTAGTGCCATCCTTAGCACGGGTCATCCGCACATCAGAGACTTCCTCATCGATACCACGAGTTAATTGAATTGTTGCAGTCATGTTTAATAAGATTTTATTGAATTTTTATGAGGTTTTTTTAAATTGGGATTTAGATTTAGCGATCGCTATATAAAAATTTAAGTTAGAAAGTAATTATTTCATACTTCGATTAATATTGCTCAACAGGTGTTTAGGTCATAAATTCTTTTAAAATGTGAGTTCAGGATGACGTTTGGAATACAGAGTCTTGTTTGCAAAAGTAATATGATGCTGTCATAGAAATTATTATCAGTTTTAGTTTTGTCCAAGCGTATATCTCTCCAAGCGATGTTAGTTATACCATTTGTGATCCAAGTAGCGATCGCAATTGGGGTTACAGGTTGGCTGTCTTTGAACTATGGACAGAGCGCAGTTAACAAAACTAACCAACAGTTGCGTCTGGAGTCAGTTGATCGTATTGGTAGCAACTTGGATAATTACTTAACAGTTCCACATCTAGTCAATAAACTTAATGTTGCCTCAATTGAGATGGGCTTGTTAAAACTGGATGATTTTACCCAATTGGGACGACATTTTTGGCAACAAATGCAGTTCTTTAATATTAGCTATAACAATTTTGGGGCGGCAAATGGTGACTTTATTGGGGTGGAAAGACTAGAAAAAGGTGGGTTTCATATTATTGAAATCTCTAAAAATACGAATAGTAAAGCCTATACCTATAGCACTAATAACCAAGGAAGGCGACTAAAACTAATAAAATCCCAGTTATTACCAAGCATAGTTTTTGAAAAGTGGTTTGCCGACGCGGTTAAAGCTAAACGTCCCGTCTGGAGCCAGATTTATACATGGGACGATAAGCCTGAGGTGCTTTCGATTTCTGCCAGTTATCCTTTGTACGATCGCAACTCTAATTTCATCGGCGTAATTGGTACAGATTATGTGTTGACGCAATTTAGCACATATCTCAAAAATTTAAAGATGAGTGAGGCGGGGACAACTTTTATTATTGAGCGATCGGGGCTATTGGTTGCTAGTTCTGATTCCATGCCGCTAAAAATCATAAATGGCAAGGCAGAGAGAATTTCAGCTGCCCAAAGCACTAATCCCATTGTTCAAGCTGTGGGCGCAAAATATTTAAGTCAGCCATCAATCAAAAATATTAACCAACTGCAAGAGCTAGAGATCACCTTAAATGGCAAAAAAAATTTCGTGCAAATTAAGCCTTGGCGGGATCAATTGGGCTTGGATTGGCTAATTGTGGTGGTGGCACCAGAGTCTGATTTTATCGGGAATATTGAAACCTATACCAATGATATTCTTTGGCTCTACTTGGGCGGGATGGCGTTATCTATTAGCCTAGGTATGCTCACAGCCTATGGATTAACTAAACCAATTCGCAAGTTAAATGAAGGAGCTAAGGCGATCGCCCAAGGCAATCTCGACCAAACTATAAACTTAAGTGGTGTTGACGAACTGGATACCTTAGCAGAATCCTTTAATAAGATGGCAACCCAACTACAGGCATCTTTTATAGAATTAGAGTCAAGAGTGGAAGATCGTACCGTTGAGTTAACTATTTTGAAAGAAGTGGCTGAAGCTAATCAAGATGCTGCCGATGCTGCTAATAGAGCTAAAAGTGAATTTCTCGCTAATATGAGCCACGAACTCCGAACCCCTTTGAATGGCATCCTTGGCTATGCTCAAATTTTGCGGCGATCGCCCAATCTCAATGTCAAAGAAGTAAATGGGGTGGGGATAATTTATAAGTGTGGAAATCATCTATTGACCTTAATTAATGACATTCTTGACTTGTCTAAAATTGAAGCAAGGGGCATGGAGCTTTATCCCACTCATTTTGATTTTTGCGGATTTTTACTGAGTGTGAGAGAAATTTGTCAAATTCGGGCAGAAGAGAAAGGATTAGATTTTAAGTATGAACTTTCGCCTAGCCTACCGATGGGAATTTATGCCGATGAGAAAAGACTTCGCCAAGTTTTAATTAATCTTTTGGGGAATGCCATTAAGTTTACAGAGCAAGGTTCGGTGAGCTTGAAGGTGGATTGCCTGAATCCAATTACCAATCAAGTTAGTTCTGAACTTATAGTTGTGAATTCCGTTTGCAAAATTCGTTTTGCCATAGAAGATACAGGCATTGGTATGAGCGATACCCAAATTGGCAGAGTCTTTTTACCCTTTGAACAGGTGGGCGATCGGCAAAAAATGACGGAAGGATCAGGACTAGGACTGTCAATCAGTCAGAAAATCGCCAAAGTTATGGGCAGTAAGTTAGAAGTAAAAAGCCAGCCGAACCAAGGTAGTAGTTTTAGCATCGATTTGGATTTAAGCATATCTACGGAATGGAGTGTTCCTCAATCTATATCTTCCGTAATAGTTGGTTGTAAACAGCAGGGATACGGAGTTTTAGTAGTAGATGATATTGCTGATAATCGCCTAATTATCCAAAACCTTTTAGAACCCCTTGGATTTAAGGTATTTGAGGCAATTAATGGGCAAGATGGCTTAAAAAAAGCGCAGGATTTGAAGCCCAAGCTGATTATTACAGATTTATTAATGCCAATTATGGATGGGTTTGAGTTGATTCGCCAATTAAAAAAGCTGAAACTAGATATCCCAATAATTGCTTCTTCTGCCAGTGTATTTGAGTCCGATCAACAACTTAGTATTAATGTCGGTGCTGATAATTTTTTAGCTAAACCGATTCAGGCTGATGACTTGCTGAACTTGATCCAACAGCACTTGAAAGTTGAATGGATTACTGCTGCCACGGCTAAAGTTAAACCATCTCAATCTGAAGAGATTATTCCACCCTCTACTTGGGTCTTGAATCATTTACTTGAGCTTGCCCGCCGTGGGAATCTGCGAGAACTAGCAAAACAAGCAGATTTATTAGAACCAGAGTTTGCGAATTTTGCTGAGCAGGTGATCCAGTTGGCAAAGAGCTATCAAGAACAAGAACTTTTTAATTTTATTAATCAATTTTGTTAATTTTATGGAGCTAATTTTATGGACATTATCTATACCGATGAATTTTTGAATCATCAAACGGGCGCATTTCATCCCGAAACTTCAGGACGCTTAATGGCGATCGCCACTGCTTTAAAACATCAATCTTGGAGCGATCGCCTAGAATGGCAAATTCCCCAAAATCGAGATCCCCAGCAACTTCGAGCCGAGATCGCCCAATGTCATAGCGTAAATTATATTGATCGGGTCAAAGCGATCGCTAATAATGGTGGCGGCATGATTGACGCAGATACAATTCTTTCTGAGCAGAGTTATGATGTGGCGGTATTGGCAGTGGGAGCTTGGCTGGATGGTGTGGATCGGGTCTTAGAAACTACTAAACCTGTATTTACTCTATCTCGTCCGCCCGGACATCATGCACGGAGAGATGTAGGTATGGGATTTTGTATTTTTAATAATGCGGCGATCGCAGCTAATTATGCCCTCAAACAAGTAGAACGGGTAGCAATTCTTGATTGGGATGTGCATCACGGTAATGGCACTCAAGAAATTGTCTGGGATCACCCGCAAATTGCCTATATTTCCACCCACCAAGCTCCTTTTTATCCAGGTACAGGACAAGAAGATGAAACTGGTAGCAATGGCAATATTTTAAATTTACCTTTACCTGCGGGTAGTGCGATCGCTGAGTATTTACCAATTTTTACAGAACGAATCATCCCTTTTTTAATAGACTTCAAGCCTGATTTGCTAATTATCAGTGCAGGCTTTGATGCCAACTCTGCCGATCCCCTTGCCAGTATGAATCTAAAGCCCCAAGACTTCGGTATATTTACAGAATTATGCCTGAATGTAACTCCTAAGATTTTATTGGGCTTAGAAGGGGGCTATGATTTTCCAACCTTATCAGAATCAGTTGTGGCAGTAGTTGAGACGGTTCTATTTAGGGAAAATCTCAGCTAGTAGAGAGTCCACCACTTGCTCGATCGCTATATTATTTGCTTCTTTAGTCGCACGGTTTACTACTTCAACTTTGCCTTCAGCTAGACTACGCCCTGTGACAATGCGAAAAGGAATCCCTACAAGATCGGCATCTTTGAACTTTACTCCTGCTCTTTCATCTCGATCGTCAAGAATGGTTTCTATTCCTGCTTGATTTAGTTCAGTAAGAAGTCTTTCCGCTACTGCCATTTGCGCTGAATCCTTAACATTAGGAACACAAATTATGACATGATACGGAGCGATCGCCACATTCCAAATAATGCCATCTTTATCGTAGGATTGTTCTACGGCTGCCTGTGCTAAACGGGATACGCCTAAGCCATAGCAGCCCATAATTAACGGCACTTCTTCCCCATTCTCATTGGTATAGGTGGCACCCATCGCTTTAGAATATTTAGTTCCCAACTGGAAGATATGCCCAACTTCAATCCCTCTAGCAGTTTGTAAAGTTTGAGTAGGATCATGGACAGAGCGATCGCCTGCTTTTGCCTTTCGTACATCTACAACCAACTTGGGTAATGGGAACTCTTTCTCCCAATTTGCGCCCACCACATGATAATTCGCTACATCAGCACCTGTAACGAAGTCCTTTAAGTCCACGGCAGTTTGATCGACTAAACGTAAGAACTTAGAATTAACGCGAGGATTTTTAGCGATATAAGCATCGTCCAAATTAGGAGGAATATAACCCAGAGGTAAAGGTTGAGAACTCCATGCTTTTTGTGATTCAGGATCGGGAACCTTCAGAGCTAAGACTGCCTTGCCTTGATAATTTTCTGCAACCTTCACCAATTCATTTTGTAGCTTCACTTCATTTACTTCTTGATCTCCACGAATGCTCACCAATACTAGAACTGTAATTCCACTATCGTAGGTAACTTCGTATAGAACATTTTTGAGAATCTGAGTAGCAGAGCATTTGAGAACTTCGGCAAGCTTGGCGATCGTCTCGGTATTAGGAGTCAGAAGTTTTTGATATTCAGTAAAAGCTGAAGGCACTAGATCAGATGCAAGAGATATGGCTTTTTCCACATTTGCAGCATATTTACCATCATCGGTATAGAGAACATCATCTTCTCCCGCATCAGCCAGAACCATAAACTCTTGGGAACCCGAACCACCGATCGCTCCTGAATCAGCATCTACAGCCCGAAATTTCAGCCCACACCGATTAAAAATATTACAATAAGCCTGATCCATTACTGAATATGTCTCTTTTAAGGAGGCTTCTGAACTATGGAAAGAATAGGAATCTTTCATAATAAATTCTCTACCTCGCATTAAGCCAAATCTAGGACGAATTTCATCTCTAAACTTGGTTTGCAGTTGATAAAGATTTAACGGAAGTTGGCGATAAGAGCGAATCATATCACGGGCGATCGCTGTAATAACTTCTTCGTGGGTTGGACCTAAACCGAGTTTATGATTGCTGCGATCGGTTAATGAAAACATAATTCCTTCAGCCTTGGTATAGGTTTCCCATCGCCCCGACTCTTGCCACAGTTCTGCGGGTTGCACTTGAGGTAATAGACATTCCTGCGCTCCCGTTGCGTCCATCTCGGCTCTAACGATCCATGAGATTTTTTGCAGAACCCTCCACATTAAGGGCATATAGGCATAGACTCCACTGGTGATACGGCGAATGTATCCTCCTCTTAATAAGAGTTTGTGACTTTTGATTTCTGCTTCGCTGGGGTCTTCACGGAGAGTTACCCATAACATTTGAGATAGACGCATGGACTAAGAGCTTTAATTTTGATTATAAGTTTCGTAAGTATGATTTTAGCTGATAATCCCTCCTCATAAATTATTTAGATTGGTTTCAAGAACCTAAATTGCGATAATCGAATAGATTTATTTATATTTACAGGTATGAGGTAGCGATCGCAAATTTTATATAGAGTTGGGAAATGCAAAAATAATTCCACAGTGGCTATCAATTCCTTTTTCGCCAATAGTTGAATAATTTAGTTCTTTAAATCTATTTATGCACCATGTGTATCCATCTGGATAATCTGATGTATTATGCCATTCCATAAGTAAAATTCTAAATTTAATTTCAGAAAATCTTTGATCCGAGAGTAATGTATACTCACCGCCCTCAATATCAATTTTTAATATATCTATCTCTTTACCTCTCACACTTTCAAACCAGTCAACCATGGAAACTGAAATGGTACTTTCGTCACCTTCATTTCTAAGCTGGGAATCACCTCCCATATCTGTTAGAAATATTGAACTTGCTTTTGCTCCAGCAGCTTTGGGAACTACTTCGACTCTATGCTCAGATTGATTGAGTTTGAGATGAGCATATATTTTTTCAAGATGCTTAGGGTGAGGCTCAAAGACCATAACCTGAGCATTCGGATACTTATTCAAGAAATACAGACATGAGTATCCTACATTCCCTCCAATGTCAATAATCTGGTTTACATTATCAGAGTTAATTTCTCTAGTACAATGCGGCTGAAGTCTAGACACTCATTTTAGTCTGCTATAGTCTTACCAGAATAGATTTTTTGAGTAACCTTACTTTAGCCCTGTTGTACTAGGTAGTTTATAAACATCGTATACAAACATTTCACAAGCTATCCCTATATCTGTAGAGTTAATACCCCGAGATTTGATATCAGGTCTAATTATGAGATTAATACCATTTTTTGTGCTTGCTACTAGATCGTAATTGT
>CASBQR010000059.1 GCA_949127865.1 Synechococcales cyanobacterium PMM_0082 | reverse complement strand
CTATAGAACTTTACCAAGAGTTAAGTAGGTAATTCAAAGAAAAGTTAACACCTTTATTTACTGGAAATACTAAAAACCAAAACGGGGCTTCACCTTGCGACCTTTTTTTATTAGTTAGTTTACCTATGCTTACCTACTTATGTTAAATCGGTTTAATATCCCATCCAGTTAACTCGTCAACTGAAAAAATTTGACCTACGATAATTGCTTGTGTTCCTCTCTCTTGAAGTTGGTCAATTTGCGTGTTTCCTCGATCATTAACCTTAGTAATTCTAAAAACTACTTTCTCCTCATTTTTTATCACTACGCCTTCAAAAGAGATGTCTGTTGTTAGTGTTCCAATTGGATCGGGATGGTCTGGAGACTGAGGAAATTCAGAGCCTCTATGCATCTTACCCACGATAGTTTCATTTAACTCGAATTGACGTTGAGTATTATCTTTCATTATCTTATAAATATTAATTTGTGGACTGCTCGCTTTTCACGGAAGATAGACTACGCATTGCATTTTTGACGTAATCAGAGCAAAAAGTACAAAAGCACTAAAGGGTATTCATCGGCACTGGTTCCGTTACCTTATCTTGGACGCAACTACTAACAATACGATATGCCTGCCTTCTAAGTCAATGCAGTTAATGTTTGTGGCTCTCCCATGCAACGGAACCTAGCAAGTAGAATGATATTTCTAAAAATAACCTAACCTAAGCGGTAGCCAAAGCCCCTAACTGTAACTAAATACTTGGGATCACTTGGATCGGTTTCTAGTTTTTCTCGTAACCAACGAATATGTACATCTACAGTTTTGCTATCACCGACAAAATCAGCACCCCAAATTTTTTCTAGGAGTTGTTCCCGTGACCATACGCGGCGAGGATGACTCATGAATAGTTCTAAAATCCGAAATTCCTTAGGAGCTAGATTAACCTCACCCCCTCTAACTGTGACTCGACATTCTTGGGGATACATGGTGATGTCGGCAAATCTTAAAGTCGAACCTTGGCTTTGATAGTTTTGATGTTTGCGGCGGACAAGGGCATGACATCTTGCTACTAACTCTCTCATGCCAAAGGGTTTAGGTAAATAATCATCCGCTCCAACTTCTAATCCTGTAACCCGATCGGATTCATTGCCCTTAGCACTTAACATCAGCACAGGTACGCTATTTCCCTCGTGGCGAATCATCCGACATAAATCTAGTCCATTGATGTATGGCAACATTACATCTAAAACAATTAGATCAAGACTTTCTGTAGATTTATGGGTAATGCTCAAAGCGTTATATCCGTCTTCGGCGACTAAAACATTATAGCCCTCGTCTTTTAGGGACAATACAACCATTTCTCGAATTATGGGTTCATCCTCAACGACTAAAACAGAGCCTAACGAAGAACTTGACTGGGGCTTAAGGGTTTCTGTGGCAAGCATGGGATTTCGTAATTTTCGATAATCTGTAATTAATCTTACCAGAGTATCCACAACTAAAAAATGATTGATTTAATATATTTACCATTTAAACGAGGAAAAATTCAGCATAAGGATATAACTTCAGAAAGAGTGTTTTGCGGATATGATCGATACTTAGCCAAGTTCTGACAAGTTTTTATGCAGCCAAATCATGGGGGAAATTTACGGTGGGCGGCGGATCGGGCGGGGATTTCTGAAGATGATATTTTAGACTTTTCTGCCAGTATTAATCCTCTTGGCACACCACCATCAGCGATCGCAGCGATCCAGTCCCATTTAGTAAACTTAAAACATTATCCCGATCCAGAGTATGTAGCCCTGCGTCAGGCTTTAGCCAAGTTTCATCAAATTTCCATGGATTGGATATTACCTGGTAATGGCGTATCAGAATTATTAACATGGGCAGGACGAGATTTAGCAGAATTTGCGGTCACGGTTTTATTTACACCTGCATTTTCTGACTATTATCGAGCTTTGCACACCTTTGGGGCGGTGATTACTGATTATTCTTTGGTGCTTGCTGATCAGGGGAAATTATATTTTTCTTTACCTGATTTAGTACCCACGCTCAAAGGTAGCCAAACAGGCATATTAATTAACAATCCCCATAATCCCACTGGTTATTTATATACGAGGAATGAGATTTTAGCTTATTTAGATGAATTTGCTTTAGTCGTAGTTGATGAAGCATTTATGGACTTTTTGCCTCCAGATCAGCACCAAAGCGTAATTGATTTAGTCCCTAACTATCCTCATTTGGTAATCTTGAGGTCACTTACTAAATTTTATGGGTTGCCTGGACTCAGACTTGGCTATGCGATCGCCCACCCTGAACGCTTGAAGCAATGGCAACAGTGGCGAGATCCTTGGAGTGTAAATAGCTTGGCAGTAGCCGCAGGTATAGCGATCGTTGAAGATCACCAATTTCAGCAACAGACTTGGGATTGGCTCAGCTCAGCTCGTCCCCAGTTATGGTTAGGATTAGATCGAATAGAGGGCATTACACCAATTATGGGTGCCGCAAATTACTTATTAGTAAGGTCAGAATATTCTGGCTCTTGGTTACAGCAACAACTTTTACAAAGCGATCGCATTTTAATTAGAGATTGCTTAAGTTTTCACGAATTAGGTGACAATTACTTTCGAGTTGCTGTGCGCCTAGAATCCGAGAATGAAAGACTAATCAAAGGCTTATCTAAAATTATTAAAACTAATTAGATCTCTCATTCCGCTCTAAATTTGAGGCAAAAATATTTAAAATCCCAAAATGCTTATTCAGAAATAGTTTCACGAGGGGAAGTAGGTAACAGTTAATTATGTCTGAGCCAGTTAGCAAAATAATACCAATTCACCCAAAAGGGACTACAGATTAAAAAAAAAGTAGAGTTAGGAAAAATTATGGCAAGAGTATACAAGCTAGATATAGTCGAGAGTGCATAAGAACTAAAAAGCTGCTAGGACAAAAGAAAACAGCATCAGATAAAGACCGAATACAACTGCTGTACTTACTGAAAAGCAAACAAGTCCTAACTATCCAAGCAGCATCCACGATGCTCGGCAGACATCAAGTAACCATACAAGAATGAGCAAAGGTATGTTTTGTGATTTCTTGAGAGGTCTGGCTCTGCTTCCATACAGCCAATAAAGTCTGACCAGTCTTGTACTTTGTTTTCTGAAGGTACCTGCAAGTAACGTTTTTTGAGTACATCTACAAGATCGAAGACAATCTGCTGTGCGTCGGCAGGGAGTGCAGCGATATCTGTTTGGATAGTATCTAGTTTTAACATGTGTATTTCCTCCTATTGTCTTAGTTTATCTCATGCTCTAGGGTTATTGATTTCCAAAAATGCGTTCTCCAAACTAAATCGCTCGTAAGGTCATACGGCGATCGCTCTATAAATTCACTCCAACTATAAGCTTAATAAAGTTTAAGTTTGAGCTTCGATAACGATCGCCTCAACAATCATCTTCTCAAGTTCACTATTGGGCGATCGCAATCTCACTCAACAAATATTCGCGAGTAATTTGATATGTTTTAGATTACGGTCAAGACCATTTTAATCACTTTCATTCTCAAAATTTAAAAAGAGTAATCTTTCCCTCTCCTCGTTATTTTTAAAATGGATGTTCCAACGCTCCTCCATGAATTTTAGAAGTTCAATGCCTCTTGACTTGATTTCATCAGTTCCCCATTTAGAGTTTAGAGAGACTTCAATCTCTGAATAGGAACCGATAAAGTAACCATTTCGGATTATATCTCCATTAGAATTTTTCTCGACTCGTTTCTTGTCGTTAAAATTATCATTTTGGAGCGAAGCATTCTTTGACATTGATAGCAGGAGCAAATTACCCAAGGCTGCTTGATAAAATCGTCTTTGTTCTTGGTTTACATCGTTAAAGGCATCATTCCAATCATTAGTAGTGGTTTGAGGATAAACATGCTCAATGGAAATCTTGTCTTTCTCGGATTTTAGAAAATTTTTCCAAGTGACTTTTGGATGTTGCGTCCCTGACAGCTTTATTTCGTATTCGTATAGAAAATAATGTAGTCCAGACCAACCATAATAGCCAGAGCCATCTTTGAACTTCTTAGAAAGGCTGTTATAGAAATCGTTAGTCCGAAATGTGTTGTCGTTGTTTAGGGTGGAAGCAAACCTGTTCTGTAACTTTGTAATGATCTCATTTAAAGGAGCTTTATCACAATTAATCCTGCTAGCAGCACTATAAAATTCACTACTTCCATAGTTTGATTTTTCAGAGTTCATACGGAACATAACAAAGATAAATCGCTCAATTTCTTTAAAGATGCGAATGCGCTCATCTGTATTTGACTCGTTTTTGAGAATAGCCATAACCAATGGTCTAAAATAAGCGATGCCGACACGATTGAGACGGTCGAGCCACAGCTTTTCTTCAGAGGACATCTCTGTTGCGTCATCAGGAAAAAATGAATTGAACCAGTGAACCGATGATACTTTTAAGCTATCGACATACTTCAAGATTTCTTTTGGGTCTAGCTGTGCTGATGGCTTGGTGATAGCTTCCACAACTGCAATCACATTGTCGTCGTCTTCCTCTTCACTACCTAGTTCTGATCGAATCTCTTGTGGAGTTTCTAACAACACAACACATTCGACTTTCTTATGAACATTCTGCGGCGTAAACTTTTTGTCAAGCAGAAAGCGTATGTAATCTTGCCCATCTTTTCGAGAATATGGGAATGTCATTATCCAATGCGCTCGAAGAAAGTCATCATCATTAAGCGGATTTTTCTTGTTTCGTCCAAGCTGATGATAAATCTCTTTCCACGCATTATTGATTTTATTTCGCAGATCTTTTCTATCCGCATCGTCGATTTCTTTGTCACTATAGAGAGTGGTTAGGTAAATCAGCCGATTCTTGAGTAATTCGAGATTTGAAAGACTCTTACCGCGATTGTTCATTGTTTCAAAGGCGACAAAAACATCAAAGTCATCATTAATTACATATTCATTGAAAAGAAACTGCTGAGTGAGTTTGTTGTAGATGTCTTGAAGTGCTTCAATCCCTTGGAGTGAAAGTTCATGAAGTTGTTTTAAAAAGTAGATTTTAGCATTGCTCAGGTTGAGAGTGTAGAAAGTTTCTTCTACAGATCCACCATCAGGCTGGTCAAGAATGCTACACTTAAAGTACTTATCACTCGGATTGTCTTCCTCATATCCGAATAAGTGGGTGCGGAATAGACCTCTAGGTGGTTTCCTAAAAAGATAACGGGTTTGTAAGTCTGATAATCTCAGAAAGTCATTAACATAGATACTATCATCCGTTTTTCCATTGTTTTCGGGTAGTTTTTTGATGACATCTACTAATGCCTGTAAAAAAATAATAAAAGTAGTCAGTCGTTGCTGCCCATCCACAACTTGATAGACATGATAAGAATGATGAGCTACTAGCCAAAACTCGTTAGAATTTTGTGCAATGTCACTATTTGGAATCTCTTTTAGGGTAAGCACACCAGTGTAATGAGATCGATCACTAGATAAATTGATTAAATCCTCCCAGAAAGCTTTGAGTTGTTCTTTTTGCCAAGCATAGCCACGTTGATAATCTGGTATACGGAATATTTTCTTTTCAAACAAACTATCTAGGGATTTAGGCTTTTCCATTTTGATTCTTTTCAGCAGTTATAGAGGTAAATTAGCATATAAACGGTTAAATTCTCTTGACTAACAACACAATTACTAAAATTTTTGTACCAAGACGTTGGCGATCGCCTTAACAATCATCTTCTCAAGTTTGCAGAGGGCGATCGCTATTCTCTTCAAAGATTTCTCTTTGCTTAACTGCTAGATATTGCTTGAGATGGAGAAAAATAGCTTTGTAGGTAGCTTAGGGTCAATCGTTTAGTCTCTTTCACTAAGCGTTCGCGAAATAGCTTCTCGCGACCAAGAGATAACCATAAAAAATTACCGATCGCCTTCACCAAGACAAACGCGATCGCCTCATAATCTTCATCATCTAAACCTGCATCCCTTTGTTTTAGCAAAACTACCAAATCTCGGATCAATTCAGTATCAGTAGCTTCTTCGATTTCGCTCAATTCTTGGATTGTTCCTTGCACCTGCATGAAAATAGCGTAATAGCCGGGATATTCGGCAAAAAATTGTTCGGAACGATCAATTATCAGATCTATATAAGCATTTAGGGGCATCGCAGTTGGGTCGATACCATCTACTGCCGCCAACTGTTGGCGCAACAAATCGCCATAACGCTTAGCTAAGGCTTGCACGATCGCCGCCTTGTCGGGAAAAAACTGATAAAGCGACCCAATTGACACTTTGGCACGGATGGCGATCGCGTTGGTCGTTGTGGCATTGTAACCATCGGCAATAAATAACTCTTCGGCGACATCAAGAATGCGGTTGACTCGCTCCAGACTTCGGGCTTGCTGAGGCTTGCGCCGCTTTATATCTTGAGTGGAAAGATTCGCAGACATCAAAGATTCCATACCAAAAAAGATAAGTGAGTATTACGAATATTCATGCTTGACAATACATGAGCAATACTCATATTATAAAAATGTGAGTGTTGCTCATATATTTTATTCTAGCTCACGGAGATAAATATGAACGCTTCGACTAGTCCGATCATTGCGATCGCGCAATCCCAAATTGAAGTTGCTGCCGAGATGATGGCTCTTGCTTTTTCGTCCGATCCCTCTGTTCGCTATTTGATTGAGAATGAAAGCGATCGCTTGGTGACTCTAAAACATTTTTGGCAAAATGTCCTCGATCATGACTTTCGATACCAACGCATTTACACTTGTGATGGCTTGATGGGTGTAGCCAGTTGGTTGCCTCCCGATGCCGCAATCGAACCATTTTGGAATTATTTGCCTTTACTTTCAGGAATTCTTAGGCGAAGCGGATGGAGAAGCGGATGGAATAGTACCCGTAAATTATTGGCAATCATGACAGCAACAGATTCCTTTCGTCACAAAGATTGTCCGCAACCGCACTGGTATCTAAATGGTTTAGCCGTCTCACCACAAGCTCAGGGTCAAGGTGTTGGTAGTCAGTTATTGCGACCTGTTTTGGAACTAGCCGATCGCCAAGGAGAGATTTGCTATCTTTATACATCTACTGAGGGTGCGGTGCGATTTTATCAGCGTCAGGGATTTGTAGTTCGTAGTGAGTTACAAGTTCTGAAAGATTCGCCAACTTTATGGATGATGATGCGATCACCTCAATAGTCATCTTCTCAAGTTTGCGATTAGGCGATCGCAATCTCACCCAACAACAAATACTCTCAGATGATTTGATATGTTTTAGAGGGCGATCGCCAATAATCTCTGTGGACTTAACAACGAAGCCAACTATTTCTGCTTGCTTAATCTCAAATAAAAACAGATAAACTCAACGGAGTGATCGGTAAGGTTCGTTACGCTGCCGCTAACAAACCCTACATAAAACCAGTTTGCCGAAAAATCACTTCTCCGACAGGCTGGTAGGAAACTATCCTAAAAAATTATCAGTAATTCTTATTTTGAGTCATATGTACTAAAAATCCCTGCTAAAAAGGCTTGTTTGTCCAAGTTGCTAAACGACAAAATCATGACTCCAGCTTTCTTAGATCGAGTGCTATTTCCATAATGAGAATTGCTGAAAAATTATCACACTTATCATAAAACTTAATGGTCATATTAGTAGGCAGCAGTCATTTGGCGACGGAGAAAATGCGGATTCTCAACTTCATCAAGCAGTGCGATCGCAAAATCTTGAACTGAAATTCGGCTTTTTCCCGCAGCATCCATGAGTAGTTGATTTCCTCCAATCTGAAACACTCCTCTCCGCTCACCAGATTCAAACTCTGCGGCGGGGCTAAAAAAAGTCCAATCGAGATCTGATTGCTGAAAAACTTTCAGAGATTCTCGGTGTGCCAACGATGCGGGACGGTACTGTTCGGGAAAGTTCGGTGTATCAACCAGTTGAACGCCCGGAGCAACTTCTAGGCTGCCTGCTCCGCCCACCACAATCAAGCGATCAACTCCAGCTTGCTTCAAGCCTTCAATCAGAGCGTGGGCTGCTTGTACAACCATCGGTGCTTGAGTGGGATCGTTAGCGATCGCTGCTCCGGGTCCAGCGGCACTAATGACAGCATCATGTCCTTTGACGATTTCAGCTACACTCACAGGATCACAGACCTTTCCTACTACAACGGTGAGCCGTTCATGGCGCATAGTAAACCGAGAGGAATCGCGGATGACTGCACTTACCTGATGACCGCGACTCAATGCTTCTTGAGCAATACAACTACCCGCTGAGCCATTAGCTCCAAATAAAACTAATTTCATTAAATTCTCCTTGGTTAAATAACAGAAATATCTACAGGATCTTTGAGCGGTAGCAGAGCCAAAGAGACTAAGCCTGTTGCTAAAACTAATCAGGTGTGGGAGTTGAACCATTCAGTAATATTGGCAACGCAGCGATCGATCGTCTCTGGTTCTTCATAAAACTGAAACTGGACATTATTCCCCAACCAAACTAACTTTTTATCAGTAGTAGGAATCGCTGCAAACAAGTCTTTGGGAATAGTTTCCCCACTAGCTGCTCGATCGGCATGTACCATCAAAGTTGGCGTAGATAATTTTTGGATAGTTTCATCAACTCGATAAGTCCAGATTTCCGCCTCACTCATCGCCGTAATTCGGTTTTCCCATTGACCATGAAATGTCCATGCTGGACCTCGATCAGCCCAGCGAATATACCACTCATAGATGTGTTTAATGGTTAAAAGAGCATGGGGATCCGTCAGACTCACAATGGGAATATAATCTACCTCTCCCGTTGCTTTGTACTTAGCTAGAGCTTTTTGACCTCGCTCAATCCGGGCTAGGGTTTTCTCTGCTCCGCCGTTATATTCCTCAATCGTTTCCTTAGTGAGATAATGACCCGCTACGATCGCCAGAGCTTTGATTTTTGGCTCCTCAGTAGTAGCTTGAATTGTCCAATTTACCCCTTGGCATACCCCTAGGGCATAGATCCTATTTCGATCGACCTCAGAACGGGTCAGTAGATAATTAATTGCTGCCTTGAAATCGGCAACTTTCCCTTGGGGATGTTCATAGCGTCGGGGTTCGCCCCCACTTGCGCCATGAAAACAGGGATCGAAAGCTAGGGCAATGAAACCCGCCTTTGCCAGCCTAGTAGCATACTGGACTGGAGATTGCTCTTTCACAAAAGCTACAGGACCAAGGATTGGCACCGCAGGAGCAGGCTTAGTTAAACCTTGAGGAAGGTAAAGATTCCCAACCAAGGTTACACCATTACTCTCAAAACTAACTGACTCTACCGTGTAGGAACCAATCGCTCCTAGATTTGAGGTGGAATTTTCAGGATTTTGCATATTTGTAGGAGCAGGAACTGCTAAAGATTTTTGGGTTGTTACGACACCACCAAAGCCCAGAGCGGCAGCGATCGTAGTCATGCTCCTAAGAACCATCCGACGATTAATTCGATTTCGTGCAAACTGCATAAACTGCGTCCTCTCATCTTTATGAATGAGTATCAGCCTAAAGGAAATCTAGGGATGAAATCTTGGAAATTCCCTTGAAAAATTGGAAAATCTACTGCACTTCAACTCATAGCTCGATACTGCCTTGGAGTTAGCTTAGTTTGTCGCCGAAATACATTGGTGAAATGGCTTTGATCGTAGAAACCCACAGTCTGGGCGATCGCCGCTAGAGATAGTTTTTGATTTGTTAAAAGTTTCTTGGCGAGATCGACTCGGCATTGCAGGACATACTGATGGATTGAAATACCCATACTTTCCTTAAACAATTTCCCAAAGTGATGAGAACTAAGATTTACTAACTGTGCCAACTCCTCTAAACTCATATTCTGACCCAGATGGGTATGAATATAATCTGTCAATTGCCGTAAATTACTTGGGGATAAGCCTCCAGAAATCGGTGAGTTCAGAATCTTGGTTGTGCAATGATGGCGGAGAAGATGGACAGCCAACATATTTTGGAGGGTATCTTGGTAAAGGCGATCGCTCACCCCGCTACCGATCAAACTACCTAGGGTGAGGATTAATTGCTCTAATAAGGGGTCTTGGATTGCAAAGCGATCGAGAAGTTCAATCTGGTTGGGGATGCGATCGCTCCCAGCCATGGCAACCTGCTCTAATAACCTAGGGGAAAACAAAACTTCTAGAACTTCAACTTCTGATTCCCACCACCATTCTGGCTGCCGCCCTGCTGGAACAAAAGTCATCACCCCCGGAAAAGTAGGGGAACTCAGGAGCTTTTCTCCATCCAATCTTCGTTCTAGAACCCTCGCCAAATTACCCGGATTTGCCCGATGCAACCCAATAAAATGCTCTGAAATCCCGTCATCAATAATGCGATCAAGGGGAGGAGTATGCACCACATGACATACTCCAATTTCTTCAGAGGTAACCTCTTGGTTGGTAGTTGAGATTTTCCATTCCATCTTCTGTCAATTAATTGATTAGGATGCATATCTTCTAAATTTGACACTCCCACGGCTAAAGCCCAGAGGATTCTTAAGAGTCCATAATATGAACCTTAAAGGCGTAGTCAATGCGCCCCTACTGATTCCTCTCAACCTAAGTTAAGTGTGGTCGCTACCTTTTTGATATTTTGAGGATCACCATCGTCGCTACTTTCCGCTACCGTCTGGGTTTTTCACCAAGATTTAGGTAGATTTTAGAGTTTGACGGCGATACCTAGATATATTAACTTCATGCATCTGTATACCAACAGATTGAAACAATGCTGAGTCAACCTTGAATGTGGCTGAAGATATCACGCAAAGATAGTAACTGAGAGGGCAAAAAAAGATGGTGAGAAAAGTTTAACTGCTTATTGCGACTCGTGTCTAGCTTTGTTAAAAGTTATCAATTTTCTTGATAACGCTAATTTTGCCACGACTACTTTTATAAAAAGGAAAAACGTTCTGCGTAAGCCCTAAATCTACTATCCTGCAAATTTGCGTTAATCATATCATTAACAGGATATTACCACAGATTTCCGTGCAAAGTCAATGCGATCGCCTCAACAATCATCTTCTCAAGTTTGATTAGGCGATATCGCTATCTCACTCAACAACAAATATCCTCAAATGAGTTGATGTGTTTTGGAGTGCGATCGCCTCTAACTAACTCATGTTACGAAGAAGTCTGAAGTTCTTACAGAAAGGTAGTCTCAAACAAGCTAATACCACTAGGTTTAAAGCTTTAATTGCGTGTAACCCTACTGGAACTGTTGATATAGTCACATTGTTCTGCGTAACATCAGTTAGCAAAAAAGATTAACTCTCTTATTTGCCTCACATAAACTTAATTACGATTCTGGTATAACTAGTAAATAAAAGGTTCTTAAAACAACTCGCCTTTATCAAGAAATAATTGAGAAGATCGGTTTATTTCGTGGACTGGCATGATGGTAAGGCGGCTTTTTTGACGGATAAGGGGGCTTTGGCGATCGCCTTGAATTGCTAAAACAACTACCGAATCAGCTTTCTCAATTCGCCAATATTCTAAAATTTCACCGCAGTCGTCTTCGAGATGTTAGCCAAAGAGTGTCATGCATCGTAAGTGGAATCCTAAGAAGCGATCGCAAGTTTGCCAGTCTTTGCTCAGTTAAAACTTAAAAACTATACTCAATATAGGCTTGCCTATATATTCTTTCAATCCCTAAGCTTTAGTAAATCTCTAGGTTTAATTTAATCTAGCCATTCAATTTGCCTTGCTTTTTCTGGTAGTATGGCTTCTCTTTGCCCTGAATTTCTGGCTTGAGATATGATTAACTCTATAGGTGTTTTAATTAAATCAATGACGGGAACTTTTCCTTGGATTAATTGAAAGCTATCCCTTGGTAAATCTTTAAATAGCCAACGACTGAGACAATATAGACTTGTTTTGAAGGTTAAATCTTCCATTAAATCAACCCCGTGTAATTCGTGTAAATAAAGATGAGAACGTCCATAACGTTGCCACTGACTGATTAATTCTGGTAGCGTGGAACGGTGACGATGACGAATGATTGCTTCTCCAGAGAAAGTTAATTTGAATCCTGTTTCCCTTTGAATCCGCCAACAAATATCCGCATCTCCCCCGGTAGTTAAATAAGGACGAAACAAACCTATTTGCTTAAAAGCCTTTTTACAAATTGCTAAGTTAGCGGTTTGACCGAAGGCGCCGAAAGGATGTTCTAGAAGAAAATGGGGAGACATCATTTTAGTTCTTTCCGCGTATTTTTCTAGTAAGCTGTTACCTGGCAAGGCGATTAACCCACCAACAACAATACCAATATCTGGATTAGTAAAGGGTTGAATTAGCTTTTCTATCCAATCTGGAAAGGGACGACAATCTGCATCTGTGAAAGCCAAAATTTCTCCTCTGGCGGCTTTAATACCTTGATTTCTTGCTGCGTAGGAACTTTGAATTTGGCTTTTCTGTAAAGCTTTAAATAGTAATCCTTCCTTGGCGCCTTCAATAACAGAAGCTTTGAGAATTTTAGCTGTACGATCATTACTATTATTATCGACTAAAATATATTCTATTTGATTGCGGGGATAAGTTTGTAATTGCAGACACCTAATCAAGTCGGGCAGATCATTCTCCCCGTTATATATCGGCACAATTACCGAAGCCTTTATTTGGCTATCGTTGGAATTTAACATTAGACTCACTCTTGTTTAAATCAATTTCATAATTTAAAGCTGATTAAATTGGCTTCTAATCCGTTCAATATGTTGAAGATTAACCCCTAAATCAGACTCTCCTAAACGAGACGCTAAGAGTATATTAACCTCTTTTTTGCCTCATCAAAATAAAATTCGACATCATCCACAAATCCCATCAAACGATAATATTGAATATATAACTAATACTGATTATGCCAACTGTCATTCTCATGGACACGGCTTCACTGATCGCTCTGATTTTAGGCTTGTTCGTTTAGGGCAAAGAAAATTGCTTGATTGGCACTTTCAAAGGGGCTTGAGTTTTTTCGTCTTAAGACTTTTCCGACTTTTCTGCACCATTAAGATTCTTGTGATGCTTTATCAGCTTTGTCAGTGGGAGTCGTTATTATGTTAAACGCCTTTGCAACTGCTAGCCCAGTCCAGAAAAAAGTTATGAGCCATACTAACAAACCTACATAAAGTGACAACTCCACCCTTCCCTTCATGAGAGAAAGTGCATATATCACTAGAGGCTCAATTGAATTTCGGGTCACTACATTAAATAATTGATGAATGGAAATTATAGTAATTGTTGTAGATATGAAAAGATAGATTTTTGTTTGATTACTATTCTTTTTAAAGTTTGTGAGAAGAGGAAACCTTATATAAATAAAACTTAGGTAAATAGGAGCGTGAACTGGAAAAGGAATATTGAGTAAGACCGTATTAGCTAGATGAAACATAGAAGCTACAAATAGCCATAGTAACCACCATTTTCTGCCACTAATAAGTGCAATTATGGGTGACAACTCAAAAATAACAGTAAAATAGTCAAATATTTCAAAGGTTTGCGGAGGAATTAGCAAGATAAATGGAGCGAGAAAATATTGTCGATCGGTGCTAAAAAATCCTGAATAAAACCAATCAATAAATCCTCCTTTAGTTAAGTCAAAGTCTATCCAATGGCGAGCTTTTTCAAAACCAGCTGTAAACATTCCAAAGCATAGTATTACAGCCAGAATAGCAAGTACTCTTCTTTGTTGCTTTTTAGCCACTTCTTTGTCAGGTATCAATGCATAACCAACTCCCCAGTTTGTAAAAGATAATCCAAAAATAAAAACTGGAAACATGATAAAATGATCGATCTTTCCAAATGAAAAACTAAATGAAGAACCAATGATATCAAGAGCAGAAAAGAGAATACCAGCATACCGAGCTTTAACGCCAAACAAGAGACAAATTGAGCAAACAAATAGTGAAACATCAATCACTAGTAACCAAGCATAACTAGGAAAGCCATCAAAAAGATTTGCCAAACTAATTGTAGGAGGAAGAAAGAGGCTTTGTAGAACTTTTGAAATCCATGAAAAGCTAGGTGTAGCAAATACTATAATAAAAAGCCCATACGATATTCGCAATATTGATAGGCTGCGATCGTCATTTTCAGCTGCTGCTTCAGCTTTATTCCATAGAATCTCAAGCTTCCTCTCAGTCCAGTCGAAGAATTTCTTCATGCTCTCTATAGCTAGTGATAATTTTATTAGCTGCAACGTCAAAGGTTTCTTTATCTATCGTAATCATTAGTGCATCTGCAACATATCCAGACTGAACTAACTTTTGGCGTAGCCATTGCTTACCGCCTTGCACTTCTTCAGGAGTGATAACCCCATTTCTAATTTTTCTATTTGGTGACTTTAATCCAAATGAATTTTTTGCGATCGCATATAGATAATGGATGGGGATAGGCTCCAAAAAGGGCTCTAAATCAACTCTTATCCAATCTCCTTTTTCTTTGTGCTTGCCCCAAAGACTAGTTCTGTTGAAACTAACTTGTGTTTTAGTGACGCTAGCCTTGCTGGCACCTGAAGGTAAAATTATTGCAGGATAAGGCTCAAGACCATAGCGTCTTGTCCAGACAAATGGTGGAAGGAGTACCAAAGAAAGTAGCAAAGTAAGCGAGAGGTTAGGGTACTGAATCATAGTGATAAGAATCTTTTGCGCTCTTGGGGAGTCGACAGGCGACAACTACTTTTTTCTAACTGTATTTGTTTACGCATTGAAGCAATCAAATCGTATCCACCATCTCGGATAAATGAAGGAATTAGCAAGAATATACTTAGATGCTTAGTCGCACCTTCTGATAAAGCGATCGCCTTGAGCATTGCCGAACTTTTTTGATAAAGGTAACCATTAAGAAAAAGGTGAGCAATGCTTAAATCGGGTTATTGATAACTATGTTCGGCAAAGAAATTTTCAGCATATTCGGATTGTAAAGTGCAAAATAGTAATGATGCTAGTTTTGTCTTGTCAAGCAGAAACTGAACAGTGACATTACAAAAACTGCATTGCCCATCATAGAAAAATATTGCTTTGTCCATAGCTTAGCTTTTAGAGTCTATTGTATATCTAGAGGAGGTTATGCCAAACGTCAAAAAAATATAAGTCATATTAACACAAATAAAAACTACGCTCATGTAGGTAAATAAATCACAAGAAGGCATAAGAATCCGAAGAAGGAAGTCAAAATTAATCCAACAGAGATCGCAAGACCATCGAAACGGCTCTCAACTTTGGACTGAAAGACTTTGAAGACAGCATTCAAATTACCTGTGCTACTATCAATCAACTTGATACGATCATCACTCGCAATCGTAAAGATTTCTTGTGTAGTAACCTCTCCATTTACTCCCCCATGGAACTTTTGAAGCAGCTATAGCAGAAAGTACCAATAAGTATTCACATTGTTTTCGAACAAATTTACCCCAATATTAAGCTTGATTAGTTATGAGTTTTGTTTTTAAGGCGATTACCTTCGGTATGCGTTCTGCCGCTATTCTTTTCCTGTTAGGTTCTCCTGTTTTCCAACCATAACTGACTGCGGGATCAGCATAGATTCAATTAGCGGATTTGCCCAGCCTGCGGCGATCGCTAAAAAATCAGGATCGTCATTTACACACTCTAATCGCATATAAGTTACTTTCGGGTGCTGACGACGGAGAGATTGAATCGCATCATCCACCTCCAGAATAGTTTCATAATTCTCAGTTACCCAGCCGAGGGGCTTAAATAGAATGACTTGAGCACCAGCTTTAATCAAACTTTTCGCAGCTTGTTTCAGATCGGGTTGTGACCAATGAATCAACGGCATATCATGATTTACCCAACCAATCGAGATTAACGGATAACGGTGTTGGAGTTGCGATCGCACGCCATCATAAAGAGCTTGTCCATCGATCGTGCCTGTCAATAATCCTTGGGCTTTTTCAGGTCCGCCATGCACAGTGAGAATAATGCCAATTTGAGTAGCGAAAAAGTGACTTAGATCGGATTGAGTCAGAATTCTTTCTAATTGGCGCACCATCAGATCGATGTAATCGGGTTCCGTGGCAAAAGATGGAATATAGCGAACGGATTGAAATGGGGATTGTTGAGGATTATGCGGAGGGGCGATCGCCGCAATTACCTCATTCACTTGTTCAATAGCAATTATGCCTGTAAAAGCAGAATCAACTACGAGTAAAGGATAGATCAGCAAGTTTTCAAAACCTTTTTGAATAATCTCCGCAATCACCTGTTGCACGAAGGGTTGACAAAAATAGAATGCTTTCAATACTTCAATCCTATCCCCCCATCGCTCTTGCAACAGAATTTCAATCCCAAGTCGTTGTTTTTCAAAAATCTCATTTTCAGGTGAAACAAATTGATGATGTTTGATGCCAAAGTTGAATACATCTTGAAGTGCTAGCACTTTTCCTGACAGAGCATCTAACCAATCTGGAATCGGTAGAAATTGAGAAGCAATATATTTAGTAGCGGCTTGGTTATAAACACTCAAATCTTGGAAAGATTGGACTTCTCCATAGCCTGCAAGCAAGACTGCTACACGCCCTTTGGTTTGGGTGGAAAGTGTCAATTGGGCTTGTTGAATCATCATGGGATTACTTTCCTATATTTCTTTAGTTATTTCTTTGGTCAGAGGGAGCTTGGAACGGAATGTAGAAATAGCAGAGATTAATATTAGAGCGATCGCCATCGTTACACCTGTCACCACAATTAGCGGTGTATCAATCTGCCGAATTACGATCGCAATTAATGCCCAAACCACCACAAGAGAGAAGGCGATATCATGGCGTTGGCTGGTGACAAAAATAGCGATCGCCGAGCTAACGAGTATCATCAGGGCTGCCCAAGCTGGTGGAGTGATACCCCAACCGTCCCAGTTGAGACTGTAAAGCGAGAGCGAGATATTTACCACCGTGGCGACCGTAATCCAGCTCAGATAAATGCTGATAGGGATTTGAATGAACCATCGTTCTGAAGGTGAAACTTGCTGTTGACCAATCCCCAAATTTTGGTAAACGCCAATCAGCGGTAGAAGGATTCCGAGCATGGCGATCGTGGACAACGGAAAGAGGCGGGCAAGGAATAAATAGATCCAAGCGCATTGAGCCAAAGAAGCCAGAATAAATAGGTAGCCACTGCTTTGCAAGCTAGGGTTTTGGCGTTGGGAGGGTTGGAACTGATAGATCGCAAAAGCGATTAGCCCCATATAAATTATGCCCCAAATCCCAAATGCATAGTCGGCTGGGATGATTTGCACAGAGGTAAAAAAAATGTTGGAAAGCTCACCCAAAGGAACTCCATTGAGTGGGAAGAGATTATTGGAAATAGTGTTGACAGCAATGCCTCCAATGACTGCAACAAAAACAAGAATTTGCCGCAGTCGATCTAAGTCAAAGTAGCGTTGGAAGAAGATTTTCATAGAGCTTTGGGAGTTTACTAAAATACTGGAGGCTCTTTCGATTCCCAACAACGAAACAGAAAAAGTTTGTTTTGGTCTATTTAATCTTGGTCTAGCTAACTGATGTGGCTTTAGCTGACACAGATTTATCTGCATCCAATCTGGCAGCGATCGCTTCTAAAACTGATTCTTCTGCTTCATTAATTGCCGCCATAGCAACCGCAATTCCACTAGCAGCATAATCCTCAGCCCGATCTGCGCGACGATTAAGATGTTCAGTCTCCCGTTTTATTTTCCACTCATCAACCTTTGACATCACCTCAGATTCCTTCTCTGTTACGAGATGTTCAAGCTTAGTACGGTAGGTAGCAAATTCGTTTTTCTTTGTCTTTAGCTTGGCTTTAACCTCGTTCAGTTTAGACTCAATTGTTGTCTCTGTCTCTTGGGAAGCAAACTCGATTGTGGACTTGATCGATGTCAAACGCCCATTGATCGCATTTAATTTATCGCGCAGGTTGTTGGTAAAGCTGTTAATCTTTTCATTCATGATTTTTCTCTTAAGTTTGGTTTATGGAACTTCACTACTACAACTCTGATGCAGGTGTGTTTGAAATCATGGTTGAATTGGATGAGTTGTATCAAAATGTATTTAAAGTTAACCAAAAATAAAATTCTTAATTGATTTACTACCGCTTTTGATTAGCAGTTTTATTCATCAACTTCAAAGATTCAAACCAAAGTAAGCTAATCACACCACCTGCCAAACAGATCGTCAGATTGATCGGATGGAGATAAGAGAAGCAGAACAATTGACGCAGGAAAGGAACATAAAGAATAAGTGCGAGAAACCCAAGTCCGCCACCGATTACCCACCAAAGTGCGGGGTTAGGAGATAAGAGTACTTTTATGCTGAGGCGCGATCTGGAACGTATGAATTGTATAAGTTTTACTAAAACGTCCCAATGGTAGATGGCATTTTTAACAACGTTTGCAACCATGTT
>CASBQR010000058.1 GCA_949127865.1 Synechococcales cyanobacterium PMM_0082 | reverse complement strand
TATTAGAAGTGCATTTAGCTTGTACGTACCCAAACGTTGACTTCCAAGTTTTAGATAAAAATAGAAATTTTGTAGGAGGCTCCTGTGAGGGTGGGATCTCAAAAGAGTCTTTAACTAGAGTGATTAATGCTGGAGATCTCTATATTTGGGTTTACTGTATTGCTGGAGCAGTTGCTAACTATAGTCTTACTCTGAGAGCATCTGAAGTTAAGGAAGTTGCTAACTCTTCATCTAGATTTGTAAAATATAAGCTTAAAGATTTAGAGTTTAGCGAAATCCTAGACTAGAGCGTGAAGGCATGATACTTAAAATGGGGGGCAACACCAATCCTAAAACACGACACTGCCCCCACAATCAAAATCACAATGTGGTAAATCCTTTGGTTCCAGTAAGAGAAATAGTAAGGCAAAGGCTAGAAAATGTCAGAAATTATGCCAGCGAAATAAGATTAACCGATCTGCTGACATAGAATCATGCCAAACCAATGGTGAGAATCTCTCCAAGTTTTAACTGGGTTGAGTCCTTTATTTTTAAGGTCTTGTTCTAATTGGGTTAAATCAAATTTACGTGAAATCTCAGTTAAGATTTTTTCGCCCGCTTCTAGGTGAATTGTTAAATTTAGCGATCGCAGTTCTACAGTCTGATCTACTTGACTTTGTAAATACATTTCAATTTGCCGTTGATATTCATTATAAATAGCTTGGTGTTTAAACTTAGCTAAATCAAAATTGCCGTTAAACCTATAGTTAAGATGGCGCAGCATATTCAGGTTAAATTCGGCGGTTACTCCTTGGGCATCATTATAGGCAGGCTCTAGTAAAGCCTTGGATTTGTGTAGGTCAATTCCCAATAAAAAATAATCTCCTGCTTGCAATGCTCCTGTAATTTGCTCGAAAAAGCGATCGCATTCTTGCGGATTAAGATTCCCTAAACTACTACCTAAAAATACCAACATTCTTTTGAGCATAGGATTTATGCCAAACTTATTAAGACGTTGTAAAGCTAATTCATAGGTACCTACCAAGCCATGAACTTCCAAGGTCGGATAATCATTTAAAAGTTCAAAAGCACTGGTTTCGAGGATTCCTGCACTAATATCAATGGGAATATAACGGAGGGGATATTTGAGTTTTTGATAGGCATCTAATAAAATGCGAGTTTTAATAGCACTACCACTGCCTAGTTCTACTAATTCGCAGGAACCAGTAATAGTAGCCATTTCGGGAGCATAAGCTTCTAAAATTGTAGTTTCAGTGCGAGTTGGATAATATTCAGGTAATTCACAAATCTGTTCAAATAATTCTGAGCCTCGATCATCATAAAAATATTTGGCAGCTATGGATTTAGGATATTTACTTAAGCCATTAATTACATCATTGTTATTAGTTTGATCAATAGTTTCAGAACTAAAAGCTACGGCATTTATGAGACGTTCTAGGGATAGGCGATCGCTATTTTTTATCATTAGATTTATGAAAATGGTTATATTAAATACTTTTACTAAAAATCAAAATGGGGAAATAAATCCGCAACAGGAAAAGTAAACTCAGGTAAAATTTCTTCTCCACTTAAAATATCTACAGAACTGAGAAGGCGATCGGGTTGAAATTTTTGATTACCCATTACCAATTCTCCATTCACAAGCTCATATTTATTACCATCATCAGGTAATGCCATTAACTCTTGATCCGTCCAAGCCTTAGAAGTTATTGGAGGTGAGGTTGCCATAGCTTTAGGGTTTAGTTTGTAGTTATTTAAACATGATATAAAGATAACTGATGAAGTTATTAGACTAACAGTAAAAAAATATGGATTTAAGCGAAATCAAGATCAAGACTGAAAGCCTATCTCAGCGCCTGGGTAAAACTCAGGAATATCTTTGACTTTGCTGCTTTAGATGCCAAAATTCAAGACCTAGAGCAACTGTCATCCCAACCCGACTTTTGGAATGATCCCGCAACTGCCCAAAAAACTATGCAAGATTTGGCAGAGACCAAGGCATATATTGAGCAATTTAGACAGTGGAACCAAAGTATTGAAAACTTGCGGGCGATCGCCGAGCTTTTAGAACTAGAAACCGATGCCAGCTTAATCACCGAAGCCACAGGTACTATTACGCAGATTAACCAAGAACTTGATCGGTGGGAGTTGGAGCAGCTTTTGTCAGGTGAGTATGATCAAAATGATGCAGTCCTGACCATTAATGCGGGTGCAGGTGGAACTGATGCTCAAGACTGGGCAGAAATGTTGTTGCGAATGTACACAAGGTTTTGTGAATTTAAGGGTTATAAAGTCGAATTATCCGACTTATCAGAAGGGGAAGAAGCGGGAATTAAATCTGTAACTATTGTCGTCCATGGTCGTTATGCCTATGGTTATTTGATTGCGGAAAAAGGTACTCATCGTTTAGTCAGAATCTCACCTTTTAATGCCAATGATAAACGCCAGACTAGTTTTGCGGGCGTAGAAGTGATGCCCCTATTAAATACAGAGGTGAATCTAGAAATCGATCCCAAGGACTTAGATATCACCACCACAAGGGCAGGCGGTAAAGGTGGACAAAATGTCAACAAAGTAGAGACGGCGGTGCGGATTACGCATATTCCTACGGGTATATCTGTGCGTTGTAGTCAAGAGCGATCGCAATTGCAAAATAAAACCATAGCCCTCCAATTATTAAAGGCAAAGCTGCTAATTATTGCCAAAGAGCAACGGGCAAGAGAGATTGCGGATATTCGCGGGGATATAGTCGAAGCGGCTTGGGGTAATCAGATTCGTAATTATGTATTTCATCCTTACCAAATGGTTAAAGATTTGCGGACAGGGATAGAAACTACTAATATTCAATCTGTAATGAACGGAGAACTCGATTTTTTGATTGAAGGGTATTTAATGCAACAAAATCAACTTGCTTAGGGTCATTAATGTTGATGAATACTGAATTAAAAACTTTAATAAACTATGACTAGGTATTTCTTCAAATTTACTCTGCTGGGGTATTTAATTCTGTCTGGGATACCAAATTTGCCAGTTCATGCTCAATCGGTTCAGTTCAGTGACGATCAAATTCGTCGTTATGCTGGGGCGGCGGCGGCGATCGAAAAAAAACGAGAAGAAGTATGGAAGCGTGCCAAAAATTATACGGGTTGGGGAGAACTTGTAAATAAAGCTGACGCTCAAGGCGTAAGTGTCTGTGGTCTCAAAAAGCCCGAACAGCCCGTGGTAATTCAAACTCTTTGTGGTGAATTATTCGACTTTTCGATACAAGAAATTCGCCGTAATGGATTTTCTAATAATCGAGATTTTAATCAAATTACCCAAGCTCAACAGCAAAATATACAATTACAAAAAAGAATTCAAGGGGAAATTTTAGAACTCACAACTCCCAAAAAATAGAAGTGCCAAAGGCAAGTTAACACTTTTAATTTATGGCGATCGCCTTAATTAATTCAGAAGTAATAAACGGTAATATTTCTTCGTTTTGGGCATCACCTTCGGTAAATACAACTAGGGTAAATGGCGACTGGTCAGGGGTTTCAACATAAGCGGCATCATGACGGACTTTACTCATTAATCCTGCCTTTGACCACAGCTTTGCAGTTTGGGGTAAGCCACCACCAAGGAAACCTGTAACTTGATTTTCGGGATCGGCAGCGAGATCTTCGGGTTTAAGACTACGTTTTAAGAGTTCTTGCATTTTTAAGCAGCGATCGCTATCTACAGCAATACCCGACATAATGCTATGTAACAAGTGGGCAGTGGCATTAGTGGTTAATAAATTACGATTAGACATATCGGTGCCATAAAAAGCCCGTTCTCGACCGTAGGGACCATCACACCATGTTTTTTGACAGGTATTTAAGTATTTGTAGTCGGGGATTTCCAGACTGTGAAAATAGCGATTAACATACTGCCGTTGATATTTCCATGTTTGAAACGGAGCATCTGCTAATTCACTGCCGCTAGTAGTTCCTGTTAAAACATCCACAATTAAACCCGTAGCGTCATTACTAGAGTCCACGATCATATCCCGTTGCGCTCGAGCAATTTCTGGGGTGAGGGCTAACATTCCTTTATGCACCCATTCTTGTAATGCCACCATATAAAATAGTTTAACTACGCTAGCGGGATAAATAAGCTCGGTTCCACGATGACTGTATCCAGAAATTTTACGGCTCCAAAAGGAAATGGGATCGGTGGCAGAGTTAATGATGGTTTGGTTATAGACTAAAAGCGTAAAGGCAAGCTGGGTGGGAAGAAGATTAAATTTTTGTGTGGTTTGGCTAATGAGGCGATCGCCAAGTTCTTGTAAATTCTGATCGGTTTCAAAAAAAGTCATATTACCTTCTCACCACTGCGGAAACAATTGTGGTGATGGTTGCGGTTGCCAGTAACCCAAATGCCAAGTTAACTACCCACTGAGAAGCTTGTTGATAGGCACTAAATCTAATTTCCAGAATCTTAGACTCATCCCGAAGCTCCTTAACCGAATTTACAACTTTATCTAATTTTTCATCTGTTAACTTCATCGACTCAGTATTTTCTCGGATCGACTCAGAATTCTCTCTGATTGAATCGGCTAGTTTGTCTAGCATTTCGTCTGTCCATCTTGTCGCTGTCATTGGAGATCTCCCTTTTTTTAATTTAGCTGTGTTAATTATGTCATGTTGAGTTTTTGGGTTTTGAATTTTCCTCTTTGATAGATTTGTTGGTTCCAGACGCAAAAGCTATTGATTGGAGGGTGTTGGAGTTCTTGGAGAATTAATAGGATATTTTGGCTGGTTTTGATTTCCGAGTGGTTCGATTTTACGGATATTTTCTGCAATTGCTCTTCCCACATCTCTACCATCACTCTGCAAAGCTAAGTGATTCCTTTCAGGATGCCGTACTGCCACAACCATAGAGTTTGTCTTTACAGACTCCATTCGCCACGCAGCTAAGCATACTTAAGTTGGTTTTCGCTAATCATCTTGATTTTTAGAAGGTATTATATCTCTCTACAGTAGAAGTAATCTGTTCCCCTAAATATCCAGCAAATGCTTAGCTTAAATGAATTGCCCATTGCAACTTACCTCGTCGGTGGGTGGGTACGCGATCGCCTTATAAATCGTACTTCTAGGTGTATAGATCTAGACTTTGTGTTACCTAGTAAGGCTGTAGAAACTGCGAAAGCGATCGCTAATAAACATAATGCAGGATTTGTCTTACTTGATGCTGAACGCCAAATTGCCCGAGTGGTATTCCCAGATGGGACTGCGGATTTTGCTCAACAAATGGGAGAGACGATCGCTGAAGATCTAAGCCGCCGAGACTTTACGATGAATGCGATCGCCGTTGATTGTGCCAAAATATCAGGTGCCAAAATATCAGGTATAAAAACCCAAGAAATTAGCCAAAAATTACCCGAACTAATTGATCCATTTGGTGGGTACCAAGATATTCAGGCTCAGCGCGTCCGTATGATTAGCTGTCAAAACTTAAAAGATGATCCCTTGAGAATTATTCGGGCATATCGGCAAGCAGCGCAGTTAGGATTTGAAATTGAAGCTTTAACCCGTGATTGTTTAATTGAGTTTGCTCCAGATCTCAAAAATATTGCGGCGGAACGGATTCGCACCGAGTTGAGCTATCTTTTGGCATTGGGCGTAGCGGGTACGATCTGGATTGACAAAGCCGCTAGAGATGGAGTCTTAAATGCTTGGATTCCTGCAAAAAATTTAATGCTCAATAGATTTATGCAAGTTGATCGGGCGATCGCTCAGATTATTGATCAATGGCAATATTTACAAGATCGAGATTTACAAGATTATTTTGCCCAGATTTTAAGTAGCGATCGCTCAGTCACAGTCATAGTCAAATTAGCAGCTTTAAGTGCAAGTGCCACCGCTTTAAATAACCTTGGATTTAGTCGGATTGAACAACGGTGGATTGTTAATCTGCTTAGAAATTTACCCCAATTTATGATCTACCTAGATCAAGAAATAGTATTACTCCAAGATCAATATCAGATGTTTACAAATATGGGAGAAATGTTTCCAGCTTTAACAGTATTGGCGATCGCTTCGGGCAAGTCCTTAAACTCCATCATGCCTTGGTTAAATCGATGGCTAAATCCTCATGATCCATTGGCACACCTAATCCCTTTATTAAATGGTGATGATCTAAAAACTGAACTCGGATTAACCGCAGGTCAGAAAATTGGCGATCTATTAAATGAACTCAAATTGGCACAGGTAAATCAAATTATTACTAACCGCCACAATGCGATCGCCTTCGCCAAGACTTTAATTTAAGTGGTTGATTCAGGCTGAGATTCTTGGGGTTCTGATTTGCGACTTCGGCGTTTAACCCTTGCCCAGCTAGTCATTCTCCATATAAAGAAATAGGCAATTGCCGAGGCGATCGTGCCTAGATTTAATTTAGCTGAAGTTCGGAGCAAATTTTGCAAAGTAGCTGATTTTGTCGCATCGGATTCTGCCCTTACCCTTGCTGTTGTGGTACCAAGTTCTTTCAGCATTTGCTCCCGCAGAGCTTTAGGGTCGCGAATTGTCGGCGGTTGGTTTGGATCTACCCGCACTAAGCTCCCAATTACCTTGAGTAACTCTTCTTCAGAACTTGCCTGTTTTAATTTTGTTCCAGTATTATCTATGGCAATGGTCTGCTGAGAGAGCGCACTCCCAATTTGGACATTATTACGATTATTAACCCGCCAAGTATTACCTAGCCCCAGAGGAAGCATGGCAAAATGAATAACTGCTAAAACTAAACAAGCCCATGACAAAACCCTTAGAGGCAGTCTCTCCACTCTTAATCTATCAGCTTGCTCAGCAAAAAAGATCATAACCAAACCAATTAAAGGTACAGGTACAGAATCTACTAACCTTCCCATAACTTGTAATTCCCAAACAGGGTTAAAAAATGCAGGTGGAAAAAATAAACCAATCGTATCAAAGCTAGCTAGGACAAATAGAATATAACCCACAAGCCGAATCATTTTTGTTGATTGACTTAACTGACTCTCTGCAAAACTCATGCAATTTACCTACAATCTTTACTTATATTTTTTG
>CASBQR010000057.1 GCA_949127865.1 Synechococcales cyanobacterium PMM_0082 | reverse complement strand
GTTGATGAGATGACGGTTAGCAATCCGCTTTCTCATTTATCAACGCAATTAAGGGAAGGCTGGCTTAAGGATGTTCGGATTGTAATCACTTGTCGGGTGAATGTTTGGGATGCTGGGAAAAATGCGCTGACGGATTTTGATGTTTATCGAAATTTAGATTTTGATTATCCGAATGATGTATACAAGTTTATTGAGAATTGGTTTGCTAGCGCTCCTGAATTGGCAGAGAAGTTAAAGCAAGCGCTAGAGCAATCGGGAAAAGAGCGCATCCGCGACATGGCAAAAAATCCTTTGCGGTTGACTTTGCTTTGTTATAGTTGGCAAAAATTACAAGGAGAACTGCCAGAAACTAAAGCAGGACTTTATGAATGGTTTGTTAAAACTTTTTATGAGTGGAAACAAGATGAAGTAGAGAAAGTCAATGGAATCAAACTCGACAGAAGTAAAAAAATTGAACTTAATAGAGCTTTGGGCGAACTGGCAAAAGAAGCTATAGATAGTGAAGATTCTCGATTCCGTCTGACTGAAACATTTATTAATAGCGTCATGCGTCCCGACCTGTTCGATCTTGCGCTTAAACTTAATTGGTTGAATGAGGTTGGTGTTGCCGCAGAAAACCCTCTAGAGAAAGTTTATGCTTTTTATCATCCATCGTTTCAAGAGTATTTTGCTGCTTTAGCGATCAATGATTGGGATTTCTTTTTGCCTAAGTTTGTACAGAATCGAAGCAATGCAACAACAAGATATAGAGTTTTTGAATCCCAGTGGAAAGAAGTCATCTTATTTTGGGTAGGGCGTGGCAAGATTACAGAAAGTCACAAGGAAGAATTTATTAAAAAACTTATTGAATTTGATGATCACTGTGGAGAGTTTTATAGATTCCGTACATATCTTTTGTCTGCTGAGACAATTACAGAATTCAAGAATTGTTCTGTGGCTGATAGTATCGTTGAACAAGTAATGATTTGGGGATTTGGATCATTTGATCGAATAGAGAAAAAATGGGTACCACCTAGCGACCTGATTCAAAAAAGCACTTTAGGTGTGCTACCTCTAACTGATTGTAAACGAGTTACGGCAACCTTATGTCAAATAATTGGCAGTGAAAAAGCTCCTAACGATGTCAGAGATCTAGCCATAGAATATTTAGGTTTTGTTGCTTTAGTAGGTGAAGAACGAGAGCAAGCAATTAATACTTTGATTAATGTGATAGAAGCAAAGATAAAAGAATTCAAGTTGTGCAGAAGACCTTGTACTCTGTTTTCAAAAAACAATCCTCATTCCTCAATCGAAGACCGTGAGGCGTATGAGGAAATAGAAACAAGCATTGAACATACCCTTACTCATAGTGCATGGAGTTTAGGCATAATTGCTATAGGCAAAGAATCAGCAATTCATACACTGATTAAGTTGATTGACACTTTTGCTGAAAACATTTCTACTTATGCAAATGTTCTAAATCAAACCGCTTGGAGTTTAGGACAAATCACTTTTGGGCAAGCTAAAGAATTATCAATTCCTGCATTAATTCGATTGATGGAATACTCTGAAAGTGATTTTCCATACTGTCAAGCATCATCTAGTTTACTAAAGATAACGAATGGAGAAAGAAATGAGGTACTAATTCATGAGCTATTCAGCTTACTAGAGAGATCTAATAGTGAAAGTGTGAAAAAAGAAGTTGTATCTTTTCTTCGGTTGCTTATTTTGGGAGAAGAATGGAAAGCATCAAATAGTAATATTAATTCCAAATTGACTTACGCTCATAAGCAAAAATCAAGTTTTAGTAAGGAGTCCATTCCTAGAGCAATTCTTGACTTGAAAGACTTGAGCGTTGATTGGTATAGAGGATCAACTAGAAATTTATTGTCTTTAATGACTGAACTTAATAAAGATGAATTTTATTCTATTGTCTTATCGTTACGAGAAAGTCTTAACAACGATGATATGTACAAGAGTAATCATGATCGCTACAATTGCATAAATCAGATTGTTTGGGAATGCTCTAAGAATATGAGCTACCCTGATTTTTATAGAGCATGGAATGATAAACCTAAATTATTACACCCAGAGATTGAGGATAATTCGCATACAGATGATATTGAGACAGTTAATCGACTTAATAATCTAACCTCTGATCCTTGAGTTTTCAACTTGAAGCGCGAACTCACTAACCTAAAGCGCAAACTTGACGTAAAGCAAATTGCGATCGCCCTTTATTGTCGCGAAGAAAATCCAACAATTGGGAAACTCTGCCACGACCTAAACCCAATCAAAATCATTCTATTCACAGGAGGACAAACCACCCAAGAACTCATAACAAAAATCAACGCTTGGCTATTGGAAATGTAATTGAACAAAGAATTATGAAAACTCAAAATATACCAATACCTAAACAAGAAATTGCGCTACTCTGCCAAAAATGGAACATCCAAAAGTTCTCATTATTTGGCTCAGTACTTCGTGATGACTTCACACCCACTAGCGACATAGACATACTCATTGAATTTCAAATAGGTAAAACCATCGGATTCTTGAAACTACATCAGCTTGAACAAGAACTATCAAAAATATTTAACGGTAGAGCGATCGACCTTGTTACCCTAAAGTCAATCAACCATCGCCTTCGCGATCGCATCCTAGCCGAAGCAGAGGTATATTATGCAGAAAGATAACTTAGTCTATGTTGGACACATGATTGATCTTGCGAAGAAAGCTAGATCCTTTGTTGACGGTCTGAGCAGAGAAGACTTTGACTCTGATGAATTGTTGCGACTATCTTTAACTCACCTGATCCAAACAATAGGAGAATCAGCAAGACGAACTACTCCAGAGTTTCGTGCTATTTATCCCCAAATTGACTGGCAAGGCATCGTAGGAATGCGAAGCAAAATAGTTCATGATTACTTGAATGTAGATGAAGATGTCGTTTGGGACACAGTTATCAATGAGTTACCATCATTGATAGAAATACTGCAACAGATTATGGATGAGTAAGTATGGCAGAAGTAAAAGTTTATTATGACAAAGTAGGTAATACTCTCACTGTCTGGTTTGGCGATCGCCATCAAGAATATATCTGCGAAGAAACAGGCGATGAAGTAATCCTCATGAAAAACAAAGCAGGAATAGTCATCGGCTTTGAAAAACTCAACTACAGTTTCCAAGAAGCATCAAACGTCAAGTTCTCATTTGAAACCCTAACTACATAATACAAACCATGAACACCGCCAAACTCAGAATGCAAGGCAACGAACAACTAGCCATATTACCAGACGGATTTCAACTAGTCGGCGATGAAGTCTACATCAAGCGCGTCGGCAATGCGATCGTCCTTATCCCAAAAAAAGATCCTTGGCAAACCCTCTGGCATAGCCTTGATCTTTTCTCTGATGACTTCATGGGAACAAGAGAACAACCTCCATTACAACAAAGAGAGGAATTGTTTTAATGAAGTACCTGCTCGATACCAATACCTGTATCTACATCATCAAACGTAAACCCCAAGATGTATTGGCGAAATTTCAAACCATCGCGCCCTATGATATCGGAATCTCATCCATCACCGTAGCCGAACTAGAATACGGAGCCGCCAAAAGCCAATATCCCGATCGCAATCGCGCCGCTCTTACCCAATTCTTAATCCCCCTAGAAATCGTCCACTTTGACGAACAAGCCGCCACCATTTATGGAACCATCCGCGCAACCCTAGAGCGATCGGGAAAAATAATCGGCGCAATGGATTTATTAATTGCTGCCCATGCCCTGAGCTTAAATCTAACCCTAGTCACCAACAACACCAAAGAATTTAATCGCATTCAAGGTTTAGCTCTAGAGAACTGGGTCACATCATAGGAGGGCAAAATCATGACAACATCAACTATCCTACCAATTACCACATTACCTCAAAATCTTCCCCTTGACGGCGCGATCGCGATCGCACTTCAAGACAACGTAATGATCTTTCGTGCATCCAGCAACATCCAACAACGCATCGAAAACCTATCGACAAACGCCAAGAAACCCCACTCACCGCCACCGAAGAACAAGAACTAAATGATTATGAAGCGATCGATGACTACCTCAGCTTCGTTAATCGCATGATTCGCAACAACTTCATCCAAGAAAAGCTAGAAATCACCATGAGTGAATCATCTCTATCAGAAGACTGGCTTAGCGAAGAAGATGATGAAGCATGGCAAGATTTGTAAAATCAGTAAACGAAAAGTCTCTTAACGTATAATCAAAACAAATAAATAGAAGGTCAGACTAGAATGGATTCCCTATTACTTCAAGAAGCAACAGCCAACTTTAATACAATAATTAACCAAGTCACCTAAAGTCATAAACCAGTCATAGTCAAAGGCACAGACAATGACGTAGTTATCATTTCTAAAGAAGATTGGGCAGCGATCGAAGAGACTATTTATCTCAACTCCATCCAAGGATATATCGACTCACTCAAAGAAGTCAGGTCTAGCCCCAGAAGCGAATGGGTAAAAGCTGAGGAGCTAGGACTATAGACTGATGTGGGAAGTTATCTTAAGTAAAAAAGCTCAAGAAGACTTGCAAAAATTAAAAGGTATCGGTCTTTTTGACAAAGCTAAACAGCTTGTTGCCATTCTTAGGGAAAATCCGTTTTTAAATCCCCCACCATACGAAAAGCTGGTTGGTAATCTGAAAGGTTTGTATTCCCGTCGTATCAGTATCAAGCATCGCTTAGCCTATCGAGTGGATAAAGAAAACAATACTGTTGAAATTTTGAGAATGTGGTCATATTACGAGTAAAAATGAAACCTTTAACTATAGAAATCCCCGAATTGTTACAAAAAAAGCTGGTTGAAATAGCCAATCAAAGCAACGTCACAGTCGAAAGTTACATCCTCGAAATACTAGATCGCGCTGCCGATAGCCCTAACCCCTCACTAGGCAAACCACTAAAAACCTTAATAGAAATTCAAACCATACTCGCCGAAATAAAAACAGAACTACAAGAAAAATATCATGTTAGCAGTATCGGTATTTTCGGCTCCTATGCCAGAGGCGAGCAGAACTCCGCCAGTGATGTTGACATTTTAGTTGAATATACTAGGAAGCCCAGCCTATTTGGTTTAGTTGAACTATAAAACTACTTAAGCGATCGCTTACAAATGAAAGTCGATCTAGTCACAAAAGACGGACTTAAACCAAAAATCAAAGAGAACGTTTTAGCTGAGATAATTTATTATTGAAACTTAAATACTATTGAATCCCACCCCTGCCTAAGTTCCAGATAAAGATCAAAGTTGAACCTGTAAAACTTCTGTAAAAGTTGTAAAATTAACTATAAATTTACTTGTTAAAGTATGGGTAGATCGATTCGAGTAGCTACAGAACATATAGAAAAAATCCAATTAGCACTCAAACAAAGCTCATACCCTAGTCAAAGTGCCTTAGCGATCGATATTGGGTTGACTCGTCCTACTGTTAATAGCTTTTTTAATGGCAAACCCATTGATTATCTTAATTTTGTGGAGATTTCCCAAAAAATCGGACTAGATTGGCAAGCGATCGCCGCTAAAACTACAGAACCAGAACTTTCTAATTCCGCCACAGATTTAGTAGATATTAATAACTCTCTCTCGGGCAATATTGCGCCAAGAGTTCCAGATATTCTAGTGGTTGACGATCGCCCCGACAATATTCGACTACTCTGCAATATGCTCACTGAACGTGGGTATAAAGTCCGAAAGGCTGTAAGTGGCATGATGGCTCTGACGGCTGTAGATACATTGATCCCAGACTTGATCTTGTTAGATATTACCATGCCCGAAATGGATGGCTATCAGGTCTGTCAAAAATTAAAATCCGATCAAAATACTAAAGATATTCCGATTATTTTTATCAGCGCCCTTGATGAAGTTTTAGATAAAGTCAGAGCTTTTAATCAAGGCGGCATCGATTACATTACTAAACCATTTCAAGTGGAAGAAGTAATTGCTCGTGTCGATAGTCAACTAACTATTGGCTATCTTAAAAACCAGTTACAGCAACAAAATCGCTTACTTCAAGCAGAAATTCAAAATCGCTTAGAAATTGATCAAGTCATTCAAGAGCAGAATACTCTATTACAAAAAGAAGTTCGGAATCGCTTAAAAACTGAGAAACTACTGAAGGAACAAAACCTAATTCTCCAGTCTGAAGTCCAAATTCGCCAAATTGCTGAAACCAATCTCCAAGAGAAGAATATTATCCTCCAAAAAGAAATAAGCGATCGCCTGATTTTAAGCAATAATCTTAAGGAAAAAGAAGAACAACTTGCTGCTGTAATTGCCAATATTCCTGGGGTAGTCTATCGGGCAATATCCCACATTGATCAAAGCGTATCAATGCCATATATCAGTCCCAAAATTGAACAACTATTTGGGATTACGGTTAACCAATTTACAGAAACCTTTGAATGGATATTTGATCTGGTACACCCAGAGGATCGGATGGCACTCTATGAGGCTTTAGAAATATCGATCCGAGAGCTAAAACAGCTTGACCATGAATATCGAATGCCAGACGAGATGCGACAACCAAGATGGGTCAGAGTTTTGGCACAGCCCCACAAACATAATTTGGACATTATTTGGGATGGCGTAATTATTGATACTTCCCAGCAAAAGCATATGGAAATCGCCTACGACCTGCTCCTTGAGTCTATGGAAAGTGACTACAAGCAATCAGAAGAATTATTACAGAATCTCTTTCCTAATGAAATTTCCCAACAGCTTAAACTGACTCATAACCCGATCGCCTATGGCTATGATTCAGTTTCAGTTCTATTTGCGGATATTGTGGGCTTTACCCAAATCTGTTCTGAATTTTCTCCCACAGAAACTGTCAATCTCCTAAATAATATTTTCTCTTGTTTTGATCATTTAACCAATGAGCATAGACTAGAAAAAATCAAAACCATTGGCGATCAATACATGGTGGTGGGTGGAATCCCTGACCAAAGATCAGATCATGCCGAAGCGATCGCTGATTTGGCATTAAGTATGCAAACTGAAATTTCTAAATTCCAAAACCACCTAGATCAACCAATGTGCCTACGAATTGGCATTCACTCTGGAGCCGTGGTTGCAGGAGTCATTGGTTCTAAGAAGTTTGTCTATGATATTTGGGGAGATACCGTCAATATTGCCAGTCGGATGGAATCCCAAGGTGAACCCCAGAAAATTCAGATATCAGAAATAACCTATTTGAAACTCAAAGATCGATATACCTGTGAACAAAGAGGAAAAATTAGTGTTAAAGGCAAGGGAGAAATGAATACCTATTGGCTTATAGATAAAAAATAGTTAAGTAGAAGGCTTTTAATGATGCTGGAATCGTCTCACCTGATAAGCTCTACTTTCCACAATGGGAAACCGTAAATCTTCCATCAGTGAATCTAATCTATCAATTTCTGACTGTGGTACCGATTTCCAAGCTAGTTTACTTTCCCACTGAATTACAAAAACAACTTCTGAACGCTCAGGATCAATCCACACTTCTTTTCCTAAAAAGCCTGTAAATTTTTTCATTCCCTCTGTCCATACTTCCTCATCTTTTTGAATAAATGCCTCCCTTAAATCGGCAGGAACCCCAAATCGCAGCCATTCAATTATCATAGTTATTTTCCTAATCCTAAATTTTCAAATAAATTTCAATAACTTTGATCCCAAAATTCCCTAAAAACCATGATTAAGATATCTTAACCTTACCCTATACCTAAAATTATTGGGCTAGAAACTTCGTCCACAAATTGACAAAAATAGCACGCAATAGCTAAATTGAGTTGCAGAAGTTAAGCGTGATCAAACTCCACAAAATCTATATAGTTATCCAACTTACTAGCAGAGCCATATAACATAATATACATATCGTTACTTAAATTAAAATCACTGACTCAAATTTGCACATATAAAAATTATGACTATTTCTAAAGATCAAAAATTTCCCATTACTAAAACTGAAGAAGAATGGAAGTCAATTTTAACTTCAGAGCAATTTAATGTGTTGCGTAAACATGGTACAGAAAGAGCGGGTGCTAGTCCTTTAGATAAGGTGGATGAACTTGGAACTTATGTATGTGCAGCTTGTGGTACCCCTTTATTTGACTCTGAGACAAAGTTTAATAGCGGTACAGGCTGGCCCAGCTTTTATGATCCCCTAGAAAATAGCGTAGAAACCACTACAGATCGCAGCTTTTTTATGACAAGAGTTGAGGTTCATTGTCACAATTGTGGTGGACACTTGGGTCATGTGTTTGATGATGGACCAAAGCCCACGGGTAAACGTTACTGCATGAATGGGGTTTCTTTGAAGTTTATGCCAGAAAAGCCTTAGCTAGCGTGAATTACCCATCGAATTGAAAGTCTGACAGCGAATTACGATCAAACGTGCCACAAATAGAAAAATTAAACTGCGAAAAATTAAACTGCTTTATTGTTATCAGATTGAGCAATTAGATAAATGCGATCGCTCAGTTCTCGTAATAATTGAGCAGTATCGGCATCTTTTGCTTGGAGTTTAGTAATTTTTTCGCAGCTATACATGACAGTGGTGTGATCTTTGCCCCCTAATGCTAGACCGATTTTGGGCAAACTCAAACTCGTATGCTGACGCATGAGATACATTGCCACGTGGCGGGCTTGGCTAACTTCACGGCGGCGGGAAGTCCCCTGCAACTCAGCTAACTCAATATCCATAAAATCGGCAACCACGCTTAAAACTAATTCTGGGGAAATTTCTAATGGTTCCTTGGGCGGATTCAAAATTGGTGCGACATTTTCCACGGTCATGGGCAGCCCTGAAATCGAAATATAGGCAACAGCCCTAACCAACGCTCCTTCTAGCTCACGAACATTAGAAGTATAACTAGCGGCAATGTGGTGTAGAACATCGGCGGGGATCTTGAGATTTTCGTACTCAGCCTTCTTTTGTAAAATCGCAGTACGGGTCTCAAGGTCAGGAACTTGAATATCAGCAATTAGCCCCATGGAGAATCTGGATGATAATCGCTCTTGTAAACGAGGAATTTGGGCGGGGGGGCGATCGCTAGCAATAATTACCTGTTTACCTTTTTCATAGAGCGCATTAAAAGTATGGAAAAACTCTTCTTGGGTATATTCCTTGCCTTCAATGAACTGAATGTCATCAACTAAAATCATGTCCACGTCTCGGTAATTTTCCCGAAATGCTTGCATACTATCTTTACGGATGGCTGTAATTAGATCATTGGTAAACTGCTCCGTAGAAACGTAGGCAATTTTGGCATCTGGGGCAATTTCTAAACGATAGTGGGCGATCGCCTGCATCAAATGCGTTTTACCTAGTCCCACCCCACCACATAGAAATAAGGGGTTAAATTCTCGTCCAGGGGATTCCGCCACTGCCAAAGCCGCCGCATGAGCCATCCGACTAGTAGAACCTACGACAAATCGCGAAAATACATATTTAGGGTTAAGGTTACTATTTCTAGAGATCGCCTCTTTAGAATTAGCAGGAGAATTAACAGGAGCAACCACAGAACTGGGCGGTTTGGACTCAATGCTTAGATCTTCTTCGTCTTTCTCTAGATCTAAATCTGGATTTGATTGACAGGCTAAAATTTTCACTTCAACGGGATAGCCTAAAATTTCGGCAACAGAAGCACTGATGCTAGGTAGGTAATACTTAATTAGCCAATTTCGAGCAAAAGGATGCGGAGTCCGAATCACCAAATGTTCTGTGGTTAGCTCTTCGGCTGTGGCAGTTTTAATCCAAGCTTCAAAGGTAGGATGGCTAAGTTGAGACTGTAATAGCTCAAGTACCATTGTCCATAGGGTTTCTACTGAAATATCCACAGGTATTTAGCTTAGAAAAATAAGATTAAGTGGAAAATAATACTAGCACCTACTGCTAATAAACGTGGTTATGGGTTCATAACTTAATTGCGGTTGGGCAAAAAAAGCAACAAAGCAAACTTAATCACATTTGGCAGGCGTGGTCTAAATTTTTGAGAATGTTGGTGCTATATTTTTAGTGGTAAATCTTAACCTTAAAAATATGCTTAGTGTAAAAATTGGCTTAATGTTAATTGCTAGCTCTGCTATTTCCTTAATAGCTTCCACAGCAGCTCGGGCGGAACAGTATCCTCAGTTTGTAGAAATAGTTAACCAATCTTCGGTATCATCATCCTGTCAATGTGCAGTTTCCGATCAGTTAGTTACCGATGATGCCATGTTAAATGATGACAATATTGGCGATAAAGCGATTGCTAGATTTGGTTGTGACTGTTCTGCTCATCGCCGATCTATAGCTCAAACCCTGATCCAGCAAATTAGATAGGGTTTAAGATTCGTCGTGGCGATTAACTTGGCGCACGATCCAATAACTGATAGATAAAGCAAATATGGCTAGAGCTAGGGATGTTAAGTCAGGACCCGTAGATTTATCAAAAATAATAATTTTACGAGCAACAGCCGTTAGGGATGTAACAATTACTAACTCTAATTGAATAATATGATTTCGCAGATAAGCGGTAATGTTTTCTAAAATTTCTAGGGCAATCAGAACATTTAGAAATAAGCCAAAAATTTGAATCAGGCTAATATTCAAAAAGCCAATGGGTGGAGTTAGTAATTGCGTAACCACAACAACACATAGATCAACTACTGATACTAAAGTTACAACCACCATAGCGATCGCCAATAGTTTAGAAATAATATTCTCAATAAACTTAATAGATTGTAGAAAACTGCGATCGCTACTAATAACTTTAAAAAATCTTACCAACATTTGCTTTTTACTATTTTTACTATTTTATTGGCGAAGTAGATTCAAAACTACTCCAACAATCACGCTAATTGTGGTAATGAGAATTAAAGTCCTAAACTGTTTATATTTTCAAATCTAAAAAATTGAACGCTGACCTTCTGGGCTAACACCAATTATTGTTAACTGGCAGTCAAGAACTTTATAGCCATATTTCTCGGCTACTTTTTGGCTGATTTCTAGAATTTTATCGTTCTTAAATTCAATGACCGTATTGGTCTTAACACAAACTAAATGATGATGGTGATGAGGTCTAGGTTGATTAATTTCGTAGTGCTTGTGATCTTCGGTAAGTTCTAACTCACGCAAAATTCCCATCCTTGCCATCATTTTTACTGTACGGTAAATTGTGGAAAGACTTATATCTTCTCCTTGGTCTTTAAGCCGATTATATAAATCTTCAGCACTTAAATGCTCGCCTTCGGGGAGGGTTTTAAATGTATTCAAAATGACTTCCCGTTGTGGGGTCATCCGCCAGCCTTTTGCATTTAATTCGGCTCTAAGAGTTTCAGGGGTATAGTCTGTTGTGGCTGAAGTCATAAATTAAAAAACTAGGTTTTGCCCTTGCTAGTTGATTATATATTTTTTTAACTAATCTATTCTGAATTAACTCTAAGAAACTGTTAAAGTGCTGCTCCCTAGAGATAGGAAGTTTTAAGATGAAAGGAAAAATCAGATTACTGAGGCGATCGCCCGTTTGAGATTAACACAAAGTTCTTCGATCGCTTTAAGACCCCCTTCTTCTGCCAATAATCGCACCATCGCACTACCCACAATTGCGCCATCAGCATTCCATTCAATTACCTGTTTCGCTTGATCTGGTTGTGAAATGCCAAAGCCCACGGCGATCGGTTTATCGGTCACGGTTCTAAGTCGTTCGATGATGGATTGCACTTTTTTGCTAACTTGGCTGCGTACCCCTGTGACTCCAGTTGAACTAACTAAATAGACAAATCCTTGGGATTGGGAGGCGATCGCTTCAAATCTTGCTTCAGGGGTAGTGGGAGCAACCAATAAAATTACTTCTATGCCAATTTTTGCCGCAGGTTCCAATAAAACGTGGGATTCTTCGAGGGGTAAATCTGGAACTACTAAGCCCCTAGCTCCTGCGTTATAGATTTTTTGCAAAAAGTTCTCGATGCCCAAATTTAAGATGGGGTTGTAGTAACAAAAAAGAATGATCGGCGATCGCAATTCAGGCGCAACATTTTTAACTAGATCTAAAACTTGATCTAATGTAACCCCCTTTGCCAAAGCTCTAGTAGCGGCAGCTTGAATGACGGGACCATCGGCTAAGGGATCGGAGTAGGGAACCCCAAGCTCAATTAAATCGGCTCCACTGCGATCAAGAATTTTTAATGCTTCTGTAGTTGTGGCTAGATCGGGATCGCCAGCAGTAATAAAGGGAATGAGGGCAGCTTTTCCGTGCGATCGCAATTGCTCAAACTTAGCAGAAACAGAGATCATGATTTTTGGTCGAATTAAGAATTAAATAGATTTCCATATTCTCATAGAAGCGATCGCTAGTGATCCCAGACAGTTTGGGATTGCCGAAACGCCTCAAGATTAGAATCAACCCCTTTTAGTGCCATCGGGCATAGTTGCCCCTGAAAGTTCTGCCTCAACAATATTGGTAGCATAGATATTCACACCCCGCAGGTCAGCACCGCTAAGATTAGTTTTCGCAAAATTAGCCTTAGTGATATCTGCCCCAGTTAAAATGGCTCCACTCAAATCAGCCCTACTTAAGTTAGCTCCACTCAGGTTAACCCCATTCAGATTGCTGCCAGTCAGAATAGCTTCACGGAGGTCTGCATTACTAAAAATTCCCCCTTGCAGATCGGTTCCTGTAAAATTGGCTTTAGTTAAATTTGCGCCGCTTAGGTTTGCCCCACAGAGCTTAACATCAGTCAGATTAGCATTAGTAAAATTGGCATCGACACCACTAATATTGCTGAGATTAGCTTGGGATAAATTAGCATCCGTTAGATTGGCTTCCATCATTTTGGCACCAGTTAAATCTGAATTGACAAGGTTGGCGCGCACCATCACAGCCCGATTGAGGTGGGCACCAGTTAAATTGGCATTACTAATATCCGCATCCGTCAGCTCTGCACCGCTTAATCTAGCGCTACTCAAATTAGTCTCACTTAAATCTGCCTCGTTAAGCTCTGCGCCAAAAAATCGCTTACCGCTTAAATCTTGACCTTTATAACTGATTTTAGTCACTGTCTTTAGCCGTTACAAAATATGGATAGTTCTGTTACTAATCATACTAAAGCTCTTGGACATCCCCCGATTAATTTACGAACTTTACGCCAATAATTACGATTTGACAGCCTGTCTTTTGACTTGAGGATCAATGTAGTTTCAAAATAAGGATATTAATTCCTAGGAAAAGTCAAAGTGAAAAAAGTTATATCCGTTCTCATCTTGTGTATGTTTCTATTGGGCTTTAGCCCCTCTGCTTTTGCTGTTGATTTAGAGGCTGGTGCAAAATTATTTAAAGCTAACTGTGCTGCCTGTCATGCCTTGGGTAGTAATCGTGTCGTTGCGGCTAAAACCTTGAAAAAAGCAGCCCTCGAAAAGTATGCAATGTACTCCATTGATGCCATTACCTATCAAGTTACTAAGGGTAAAAATGCCATGCCTGCTTTCGGCAAGAAGCTTAAGGCTGATGAAATTGAAAATGTCGCCAGTTATGTTTTGGCACAGGCTGATGCTGGTTGGAAAAATAAGTAAAAGTGATAGTAAAAGCTAAAAGTTATACAACTAGTTTGTTCGGTAAGTTGTTTAGGGTTCTAGTAACTGTTTTGGTTATTGGAACTCTTTTTGCATGGAGTTTACTTCTTCCTGTTCAAGCTGATTCTAACTATCTCCAAACTGGGGTTGACCGAATGCTGTCGGGTGATTTTCCTGCGGCGATCGCAAGCTTTAGCAAGTCCATAGATCGCAAACTAGATCTTAATTCTGCTTACGCTAATCGCTGTTTGGCATACTTGCAAATCCAAAAATATGATCAGGCTATTGATGATTGCACGATCGCTATTAATAATTACAATAATCTTGAATCATCCTTAAATCGAGGACTAGCCTATTTCCACACAGGCAAATACCAAAATGCGATCGCCGACTTTGATCGAATATTAATTACTAACCCAGATTACCGAGCCTATTACAATCGAGGTTTAGCTAAGTTTGCTTTACGGCAATTGCCCGAAGCGATCGCCGATTATGATTTAGCTTTAGCTGTAATCGAGCAAAATAATCCACAGCTTTCGGAAATCTATAACGAGCGAGGTTTAACCTACTTTTTCTTAAAAGATCTAGATACAGCCTTACAAAACTATGCTCAGGCAATAGTCGCCAACTCAAATAGCGATCGGGCGTATTTTAATCGAGGCTGTGCCTATCAAAGTCAAAGAAATTATGCCCTAGCTGCCAATGATTTTAGTCAAGCCCTGAATATTAATTCCCATAATCCTGAAGCTTTAATGAATCGAGCGATCGCCTTTCGCAATTTAGGTAAAAAATCCCAAGCAATTACCGATCTAAATACCGCCGCCCAAGAATTTTTAGCACAGGGCTTAGTTGATGATTATAATTACGCCCTAGATTTAGCAACACAGCTTGGCGATCGAGATAGCTCTGCCATAGCATATTCAGCCCTGACAATCCTCAAGAATGGAACAACTATTAGCTAAAACTTGTCCAACTAAAATATTAAGAGCCGCCCCAAATATTTAAGGTTTATACCCTATGAAGTCAAGCAAATTGCCCTATCTAGGACTGGGATTTATGACCTTAGTAATTGCTGGAATAGTTTCGAGTAGTCTAAACCCTCTCCCTCAGCTTATTTCAGCTAAACCAGAGCCGACTATTCCTAAAACCATTGTCAGAGGACTAGAGCATCCTTGGAGCATGGCATGGCTTCCTGATGGCTCAATCTTAATTACAGAGCGCCCTGGACGATTACGCACAGTCAAAAATGGCGTACTTCTTCCGCAAGCGATCGCAGGACTGCCAAATATTTATGCCCAAGGACAGGGGGGATTAATGGACATATCTTTACATCCGCAGTTCCAGCAAAATCGGTTAGTCTACCTCACCTACTCCCATGGCGATGCTTCAGCCAACCGTACCCGCCTTGGCAGGGCAAAGTTTGATGGCAAATCCTTAACTAATTTCCAAGTAATTTTTGAAGCCGCTCCTGTTAAAGCTGGAACTCAACATTTCGGCTCACGCATTGCTTGGCTGCAAGATGGAACCTTACTCTTGGCAATTGGCGATGGAGGTAATCCCCCCTTAAAGCTTGGTGGCAGCTTAATTCGAGAACAGGCACAAAAGCTAAATAGTCACCTCGGTAAAGTTTTGCGGCTTAATGATGATGGCTCTGCCCCTAAAAATAATCCATTTATTAAAAAACCCCAAGCCAAACCTGAAATCTGGAGCTACGGTCATCGAAATATCCAAGGATTAGCCGTAGATCAAAATACAGGCAAAGTTTGGGCAACAGAGCATGGATCCAAGGGCGGTGATGAGCTAAATTTACTGAATGTAGGCAAAAATTACGGTTGGCCCCAAGTTTCCTTTAGCCAAGAATATTTTGGCGGCGACATAACTTCCTTAAGATCAAAAGTGGGAATGGTCGATCCAAAATTAGTCTGGACTCCAGCGATCGCTCCATCGGGTTTAGCAGTTTATAACTCTACGCGCTTTCCCCAATGGCAAGGTAATTTATTTTTAGGCGGATTGGTTTCCCAAGACCTGCGACGGATTACTACAGATCGGGATGGATTGGTAAAAACTCAAGAGCAAATTAACATTGGGCAACGAGTTCGAGATGTTCGGCAAGGCGCAGATGGATTTATATATGTTTTGACTGATCAAGTAAATGGCGAATTAATCCGCCTCCAACCTGCAAAAACTGTCAATTCTCGTGTCTTATAAGATCTGAAGCTTCAATAGTATTACTACAGTTAATTTTTATTTTCTCATTTTTGAAATAGCCCTGCTTTTCTAAGGGGCGGTGGGGATCACACAAGAACGGTAGGAGTTTTAGGTTTTGTTATCCCTAACTCAGGTTAATTAAACTGATTAATATTTCCCATTTTGAACGAAATTCGGGCTTTGGGCTTAGATCCGTAGGTGTTTGAATTGGCAATAATGTTGGGCAAGCAGTGGTTTGAGTCCATAATTTCAGCTATACATCATCTTATACATCACCTTGTTATATTCCAATTCATCACACTATACACATAACGGTATCTACTCTTAATCGGCTCAACCACAAGTTAGATGCAGGAGATAAATCATGAGAATTGCCCAAGTTGCCCCTTTATGGGAACAGGTTCCCCCCCCTGCCTACGGTGGCAGTGAATTGGTCGTTAGTTTACTTACAGAAGAATTAGTACGTCGAGGTCATGATGTTACTTTATTCGCATCAGGAGATTCTACAACTACAGCGAAGTTGGAATCGGTTCACCCTAGAGCTTTACGTTTAGACTTGAGTGTTAAGGATTTTAACATTTACGATATGCTCAATATGAGCCGAGTATATGAAAGGGCAGATGAATTTGATATTATTCATTCCCATGTCGGTTGTGTGGCAATGCCATATTCCACTTTAGTCAAAACCCCGACCATTCATACTTTGCATGGTATTTTCACGCCTGATAACGAAAAGATGTTTAGCCACGTCCGCAATCAACCTTTTATCAGTATATCCAATGCTCAAAGAGATTCGAGGTTGGGATTAAACTATGTGGCAACTGTCTATAATGGCATTGATCCAGATACCTATCAGTTTCATCCTGAACCAGATTCTCCACCCTATCTAGCCTTTTTGGGTCGGATATCTCCTGAAAAAGGAGCGCATTTAGCTATAGAAATTGCCCGAAAGTCGGGATGGCACCTGAAAATGGCGGGGAAAATAGATGTTGTAGATCTACAGTATTTTGAAGAAGAAATTAAACCCCACATTGATGGAGTCCAAATTGAGTTTCTGGGAGAAGCTAACCATCAACAGAAAAGTGAACTCATGGGCGGTGCTGTTGCGACGTTGTTCCCAATTACTTGGAAAGAACCCTTTGGCTTAGTCATGATTGAGTCAATGGTGACTGGAACTCCTGTAATTGCGATCGCTCTTGGTTCGGCTCCAGAAGTAATTGTGCCTAATCGCACGGGATTTCTCTGTCGAAATGTAGATGAATGTATCAGTGCGATTGGTTTAGTATCTCAATTAAGTCGGCAAGCCTGTCGAGATCATGTTTTAACCAACTTTACGGCAAAGCGGATGGCAGATGGCTATGAAGCAGTATATCAGAAGGTTTTAGCGGAAAAATATGCAAATAACGGATATGCCACTAAGACGTTAGTAGCTATTTAAATTAGGTTTGAGATCGAAGTGAGGAGCTAGATGAATCCAAAATATAAATAACAAAGGAGAGTGATGATGATGGGTTTGAACAGGCAGGCGATCGCATTAATCTCAGATCATGCTGATCCAGCCGCAGCCATTGGTTTAGAAGAAGCAGGCGGGCAGAACGTCTATGTTCGTCATATCGGCGAAAATCTAGCAAATTTGGGTTGGCAAGTAGATATGTTTACCCGCAAAGTCAATCCTGATGATCCTGATATTGTTCAACACTCTCCCCATTGTCGAACCATTAGACTCAAAGCAGGAGCAGAAAAGTATATTCCTAGGGATGAATTATTTGCCCATATGCCAGAGTTTGTTGATTCTTTTCAACAGTTTCAAACTAAACATGGTTTAAATTATCCCTTAATTCATACAAACTATTGGCTTTCTGCCTTTGTGGGCTTAGAGCTGCAAAAAATTAGTGCGATTCAATTGATTCATACCTATCATTCTTTAGGTGTTGTCAAATATCAGTCGACTGCAAATATTCCCCTTAGTGCAGATCTGCGCCTTCGTATTGAACACGAAATCTTAGAAAAGGCGAATTATGTATGTGCCACCAGTCCTCAGGAAGAAGAGACTTTGCGATCGCTCGTTTCTAGTTATGGCAAAATTAGCATGATTCCCTGCGGTACAGATACTAGTAATTTTCGCTTAATGTCCAAAACTGATGCCCGCCTGCAATTAAAGTTAGGGCAAAATGAAAAAATAATATTGTATGTGGGTAGATTTGATCGGCGGAAAGGGATTGAAACTTTAGTGCGTGCCTGCGCTTTGCTTAAGGAGCAGGGGATTAACAATTTCAAATTAGTAATTGTCGGTGGCAGTTCCCCCCAGATGCCTGATGCAGTGGAAAGAGAACGAATTGAAGGCATTGTTAGTGAGGTGGGATTGAATCCTCAAATTATATTTGCTGGGCGGATTGGGCATGATATTTTGCCTCTGTACTACACTGCTGCGGATGTCTGTGTGATTCCTAGTCATTATGAGCCGTTTGGATTGGTGGCGATCGAGGCAATGGCTTGTGGTACGCCTGTGGTTGCGTCGGATGTGGGCGGCTTGAAGTTTACGATTATTCCTGAAGAAACTGGTTTATTAGTTCCCCCCCAAGATATAGAAGCCTTTGCTAATGGTATTCATCGGATTTTATTTGATGAACTATGGGCAAGAAGAATGCGAAAGCAAGCGGCAGCCAATGTAATCCAACGATTTACTTGGGCAGGAGTGGCAATTCAATTGAGTGAACTATATCGTATGACCTTGGCTCAATCAATTATGCATAAACAGCCTCGTAGTTCTAGAATTTCAGACTTAAAGTTAAAGGCTACTTCTCCATCTTCTATTTTAAAGAACTCAACACTCAGTGCCACTCAGGTATAGATTAAAAGGTATAGGTTAAATGAATACATTTGAAATTGATGGAAAGAACTTCATTCTTGCCAGTGAAATGCCGATCGCTCCTTGGGCTTGTCAGATTAGCGATCGCACTATTTCCACAATTACCCTCAAAGACGACGACTTATTTTTGATTACAGATAGTCTTGGTAATATTTCCGATCTTGGCTGTCAGACTGAAGGTATTGAAGGAAGTATGGGTTTATATTGTCGAGATACCAGATTTTTGAGTAGGTTGGAGTTGCAAATTGATGGGCGACCGCCATTTGCTTTTAGTAGTACGGCACGCAAAGGTTTTGCTATGACTGTGCTCTGTTCCAATCATCAAATTGGGGAAATTAAATCAGAAACCATCGGCATCCATCGCGAGATCCTGATTAAGGGCGGATTATTTGAAGAAATAAATATTACTAACTACAATACTAATCCTGTAAGTTTTAGCTTGAGTTTGAGCTTAGATGCAGATTTTTTAGATTTATTTGAAGTCAGAGGCGTGATTAGACCTAAAAGAGGAAATTTACTTAGATATATACCAAAGGTAGAAATAGATTCCCTAGATTCAGTTACCAGTCTCGAACAAGAAATCATTCTTGCCTATCAAGGTTTAGACGGGGTATTAATGGAATCTCGCATTCAGTTTAGTTCACTCCAACCTGATAAGATTGATGGATACACAGCCATTTGGAATTTGGAACTAAAGAATCATGAATTAGTAACTTTAGGCTATCGCATTCACCTTTATACAAATAATCGTCCTACCTCTTTAGTCAGCGTGCCTACAACTTTCTCTCAGGCAAGAGCGGAAGAAGAATTGCAAGAGAAAAATTGGACAGAGCAAATCACCCATATCCGCACAGATAACAAGGCAATGAATCAGGTAATTGATCGGGCTGTGCAGGATATTTATTTATTGAGACAGACCTTTGAAGGGCATAAGTTTCTCTCCGCAGGAGTGCCGTGGTTTTCCACTTTATTTGGTCGAGATTCTATAATTGCGGCTTCCCAAACTTTGGTTTTAGATCCAACGATCGCCCGTGATACTCTCTCAATCTTAGCGCAATATCAAGGTAAAACCGATAACGATTGGCGAGATGAAGAACATGGCAAAATTTTACATGAAATTCGATTAGGAGAAATGGCTCGTTGCCAAGAAGTTCCCCACACTCCATACTATGGAACCGTTGATGCCACTCCCCTCTGGTTAATGCTCTATGCGGAATACTATGCTTGGACGGCGGATACAGATTTACTTGATCGCCTGTGGTCAAATGCGATCGCGGCGATGGAATGGATAGACCGCAGCTGCAAAGAGAGTGGATATTTAACCTATAATCGCCGTTCTAAAAAAGGATTAGCAAATCAAGGTTGGAAGGATTCTGATAATTGCATTATCAATCGTCATGGAGAATTAGCCACTGGTGCGATCGCTCTTTCCGAAGTGCAAGGTTATGTGTATGCAGCAAAAATTCGGATGAGTGAACTGGCGGATCGGAAGAATTTACCTGAATTGGCTAATTTGTGGCGATTGCAGGCAAAGGAATTAAAGATCAGATTTAATCAAGACTTTTGGTTAGCTGATCAAGACTATTGCGCCATAGCACTAGATGGCAATCTTAAACCAGTTGATAGTATTAGCTCTAATCCTGGACATTGTTTACATTTAGGAATTTTTGATCATGATAAGGCTTTAAGTGTGGCGGCTCGCCTCAAGGCTCCAGATATGTATAACGGTTGGGGAATTCGCACCTTAAGTAGTCTTTCTCCCGCCTATAATCCTTTGGGTTATCACATTGGTTCGGTTTGGCCCCATGATAATAGTCTGATTGCTTTGGGCTTGCGATCTCTCAATCTTGTGGATCAGTCCTTAACTATAGTGCAGGGACTAATAAATATGGCTTTATCTCAGCCCTATCAACGCCCCCCCGAACTATTTTGTGGCTATGAACATGATGGGTTTACAATACCTGTGCAGTATCCAGTTGCTTGTACGCCGCAGGCTTGGGCAACGGGGACAATTTTTCAGTTACTTTCCATAATGGTCAATATCGTGCCTAATGCTACTGCAAATCAACTGCGTATTATTGATCCCGCCTTACCGCAATCTATTAATCATTTATTAATTCAAAACCTTCGCATCGGTCAAACCGTTATAGACCTTGACTTTGAACGCACGGGTGGACGTTTGGGTGATACAACTACCTGTCGAGTTAATAAAAAAGTTGGTAATCTACGGGTCATTATCGAAGCTTAATCGTATTTGCGAGTTCAAGAATAAGTTAACCGATCAAAATAGTAAGGGTAGTATTGCCGTAAAATTATCCAAAATGTCCTAACCATAATTTTGGAAAAATAGAAATCCCATGCCTGAGCTACCCCCTATCGGCGCAGTTATTGAATCAGAGGTGTTATTAACCCGTCTAAAACATCAAGGGCGAAAATATACATACCGTGTTGATCGCCTAAAATTACCCAACGGCAAAATCGGTGACTACGAATATATCCAACATCCAGGCGCAGGAGTAGCAATTCCCATAACTAACGAAGGTAAATTTGTATTAGTCAAACAATATCGGTTTGCGATCGCTCGTTATATCCTTGAATTCCCCGCAGGCACTTTAGAAGAAAACGAAGACCCCGCCGACACCATTAAACGAGAGCTAGAAGAAGAAACAGGTTTTCGCGGATACACATGGCAAAACTTAGGTTCCTTTTTTCTCTGTCCTGGCTATTCCGATGAAATTATCCATGCCTATTTAGCAACAGATTTAGAAAAATTAGAAAATCCTCCTAATGGTGATGAAGATGAAGAAATAGAAGTAGTTTTGTGCGATCGCTCTGAACTAGAACAAATGTTTAACACAAATAATGGTGATACTTTACTTGATGCCAAATCCGTCACGGCATATTATTTAGCTCTCAAATATTTAGATAACCTTTAGGTAACTTCAACCCAGTAAATAATTATGGATTTTAGTCAGGTTCACATTTGCGTAATTTTAGGTACTCGTCCTGAAGCAATCAAACTCGCCCCCGTCATTCAAACTCTACGTCCCGTATTTAAAACAACCGTAATTTTAACGGGGCAACACAAGGAAATGGTAGCTCAAGTCATGGATTTATTTGATATTCAGAGCGATCGCAACCTTGAGATCATGAAACCAAAACAAACCCTCACCCAAATTACCTGCGGCACTCTCGAAGGATTGGAACAGGTATTTACGGAAATTCAGCCCGATTTAGTTCTCGTTCAGGGTGATACTACCACTGCTTTTGCGGCTGCCCTTGCGGCTTTTTATCATCGTATTCCCATTGGTCACGTCGAAGCAGGATTACGCACCGATGATTTATTTAATCCCTATCCCGAAGAAGCAAACCGCCGACTAGTTTCCCAAATTACCCAACTGCACTTTGCGCCCACACTCGCTTCGGTGGAAAATCTGAAACGGGATGGAGTCAGAGGTGGAATTTATCACACAGGCAATACGGTTATTGATGCTTTGTTGTATGTATCAGAGCGATCGCCCAAATGTGATATTCCGAACCTAGATTGGGATAAAAATCGAGTAATTCTTGCCACCGTCCACCGCCGCGAGAACTGGGGAGAACCGTTAACGCAAATTGCGAAGGCATGGCTAGAAATCCTAGAAAAATTTCCTGATGTCTCCTTAGTTTTACCTTTACATCTCAATCCTGTAGTCCGAGAACCGCTCAAAGCTTTATTAGGTAATCATCCTCGCATTTTCCTCACCGAACCCTTGGATTATGCCCAACTCGTAGGAGCCATGCAACGCTGCTATTTAATCATGAGTGATTCGGGTGGCATTCAAGAAGAAGCTCCTAGTTTAGGGAAGCCAGTCCTTGTGCTCAGGGATAATACCGAACGACCCGAAGCGATCGCCGCAGGAACTGCAAAACTAGTGGGAGTTGAAACCGCAGGCATAGTCACCGCCGCCACGGAAATTTTGGAAAATTCTACTCTCTATCAAACTATGGCAAGCATCGCTAATCCTTTTGGGGACGGGCAGGCAAGTAAGCACATTCTTAAACATCTGCAAGATTTTTTAGTCGCTAAAGCTATTTATTTGTAAGTTTATCTCTCAAAGAATACCTAATAAATATTCAAAGTATAATTTCAGCTTTCTATGATATTTTCAAAGAGCGTATAAGAACTATATCTATGAAACTCAAACACCTCGTAAGTTTGCTAACAAGCTCAATTCTCCCAATACTAGGAGGATCGGCTCTTTTAGCTGTCCCTGATCCCACATATGCCCTTCCATTTATAAGTACCTACAATTTTGATAATAGTTCTCTGGGAGGAACCACCGATCAGCTAGGGATTCAAACTCCTACCGATGTGACCGTCGCTGGAGGTTTAACTTCTAATTTTCCAGATGCAAGCGTCGTAAGATTTAATGTATTTAGTGTTGCATCTACCTTGGATGAATACATTAGTTTTACAGTTGCCCCTAATACTAACTTTTCCATCAACTTTTCTACAGTGGGATTTGTGGCAGCTACAAACGCTAATGGTCCTGGCAGCATATTTCTGCGCTCTAATCAAGATTCGTTTGCGTCTAATATAGGTGGGACACTTACCCTTGCCAATCTGCCCGCCTTTACAACCAATTCTTTCAATATTTCTTCCCTTGTCAATATCATTGCCCCCACTGAGTTTCGGATCTATGGTACTAATGCATCAGGTAGCCTTCCAAGAGCATTGCGATTTGATCAACTTACCATTACTGGAGAAGTTACACCTATACCCTTTGAGTTTGAGGCTGGCACGGGTTTAATTTTAATTGGTGGTTATTTCGTTGGCAAAAGATACCTAAAAAAGAGAAGCAACCCTAAAGCATAACCCATGAAAATAATTAAATATTTGTAAAGCCCTTTAACTTAAGTTTTAGGGTTTTGTTTTTTGATCAACTCAGCAATTTCCTTGCTGTGGGTTTGGATTAAAGCGTGGGTGGCAGTGGGTAGGATTTTGATTTTGGCATTGACTAAGCGATCGCTATAAATCTGACAGTGCCAAAGAGGAATCGTATCATCGGCTGCTCCAGCAATGATCAAGCTAGGGGTAGTAATTTTATGAATATCATTTTCCACAGTATCGATCGCATCTTCAGGACGCAAGCGATCGTAAAGAAAAGACTTAGCCACAGGTTGAGCAACCAACGCAGTGCGAGCTTGATAGATTACTTGAAACTCTTGCTTTTTCCCCACTAGATTTGCCAACGGAGCCATAGCTTTTAAGACCACATCGACGAGGGGATTTTCCCAAAGTAATGGTTTTAAGTAATCATAACGACCGACAAAGCTATCATCTCTAATTCCTGCTGGGGCAATCAAGGTTAATTTATCGGTTTGATATTTCAAAGCAAAGGCTGCCGATGTCCAACCACCGTAGGAATGTCCAATTAAATGAACTTGATTTAAATGATCCTGATCGAGGGCGATCGCTTCTAAAAATTCCTGCAAAAACTCTACTTGGTGCCAAATATTATATTTAAGTTTAGGCTTAGAAGAATCCCCAAATCCTAATAAATCCAAAGCAATACAACGATATTCCATTTGCAGTTCTTGGATAATTGGCAACCATGCCGAACTTTCACCCAAAAACCCATGAAGAAATATCAAAGGACTACCCTCACCTTCATCTAAATAGGCAGCCTGATATTGACTGAGGGCAATAATTTTTTTGGACATTATCTTTGAGATTTTAGTTCTTTTTGGATATGTTTACGCCCATTTTGGACAATTCTGGTAATTTCCATCATCTTTTTCTCTAAATCTTCTAAGGTGCGATCGCTATATTCCGTTACCTCTTGGCGCATATCTTGTAAATAGGTAACTTCCTGCTTACGTTGCTGGTCTTGTTCTTGCTTAAATTGTTGACGGATTTGATTAACTTCTGCTATGGTCTGCGATCGCAATGCCTCACACTCCATTTGATTATGCTGGCGAATTTGATTAGCTTCAATTTCCACTTGTCTTAAAATTTTAGACTCATCCACTAACATTTTCGCTTTTTCTTCTGCCTGCAAGAGAATCTGCCTTGCTCGATTTTCGGCATCAATCACGATTTTCTCTTCGTAGTCTAAAATTTCTTGGGCTTTAGCGATCGCATCAGGGACAGCATCTCTCACCCGATCAATTTGCGTATAAGCTTTATCCTCATCCACCAACTTCCGACCCAAAATCGTAAATGTATTTAGCAGTAAGTCCTCAAGATTATCTAACTCAGTATGCATTTTTGTAACAAATTCGGTTCTTTGGGACATAGTTTTTGGCAGAATTACTCTATGAAAGTGGGAATGATGACTATGGACTTGAAAGCTAAGCACTAGTGGCAATTTTACAACCTAAAATCATTATGAAAACTAAGAATTTCAGTTTAACCAACATACTTCAGTGACTCTTGTGTCAATAAATATATACAAACTTGACTTAATTGAGCAATCACTTTTCCCCATTTTTGAAAATTCAATACTTTTAAGTCCCCTATTGTAAGAATTTAGATGTCAACAATTTCGGCGATTGGGTAAAAATATTAAATAATTGTCTGATTGACATTTAATCTTGGAACTGTTAAAAGTTTTAGATGGATATTGACCTAGAACATCTACTAGCATCTGATTCCGTTCCCGATAGCACCTTCAGTAGTGTGATCAAGTTGCTTGAAGACTCTCTTCCAGCCTATCGTCGTGACTTAGCATACGGACTAGCAAATATTCGGCGGATAGAGCAGAAATATAAACAAACCCGTGATGAAGTTTTACGGCAAGAGCAAGCCATTAACACAGCAAAATCTAAAAACGATCAAGATGTAGTTCAGATCATTACGGGCGATCGCATCCAAAATATGCAAACTCTCGCCAAGTTCAAACAAGAGTATGAAAGTCTTACCCAAACAGCCCAAGCTCTAAAGGATCGAATTACAGATACTGAAGCCAAAATTCAAAAAATTCAAGCAAAAAGAACAGACGTAGCGGTCAAAATCCGCTCAACCAAAAAACGCAAATACTACTACATGGCACTAGGAGTCATAGATTCCTCTTTCTTGGTTAATATCATTGAGTACCCCATACTCCAAGAATCAATATTGCAACATTCCCAGCTACCTGTTGATATCAGGATTAGGTTCAAACCAATTGAAGTGGCTGCTTTTGCTCTAAATCGCTTACCGAGTATGTATGTAACGACAATGAGCGACTATAACACTAAATCCCGTTTCGTGTCCGAAGCAATGCCACAGAAAATTAGCGATGCTGTGAAAAAGTCTATTCAGTCCCTGCGCATGGGCGATCCACTCCACGACTCCACCCCTCTTCCCGATGAACTATTTTGTGTGCCCGCAGGATTATTAGGTTGTTTATCTCTCACTTTTAATAACAAAAACCTCCGTTGGTCAGATGTACCAAAATTGCTCCGTAAGACTCAAGAACAGCGAGCGCCTACTGCTTCTAGTATTTCCATGTCTCCTGAAAATTCAACTCGCTACGTCCGCCAAAGTGAAGCCGCACATATTCAACAATATTTACAAAGAACTAAACTGCGAAAAACCAATCAAGAACAGGATGAAGCAAATTCTGGCAAAAGCTTAAGTTTAGAAGATAAATTCTTAGAACTATATGTCCTGAGAGGCAAATTAAAGTACATCAATGCGATCGAAAAACTAGTGGTAGTCCAAGCCCTATTTGCGATGATTGATCTGTTTGATGAAATTGATAAATCCGCAGCTATATTGGCAGACACCCTTAATAACCTTACCCCAATGTACACAACGAGCGAGCGAGGATTAAATCAGCTATGCAAGCATTTTTTTACAACCCAAATCCAAGTTATTAATAGTCAAATCTCTAAAAGCTCTGCTCAATTTCAAGGATATCAGCCCCGTAAATCTGATCCTCTCTATTTCAGGCAATTTAATTTTGAGTACCAAGCCGCCATGCCCGAAATTACCAATATCTTAAATCGTCAAGACCTCAGCCCTGAGAACTTAGTTAGTGTAATTGCCGAATTTTTAAAATCTTAATCTTAAATTGTTAATATAAATTTCTGCACCTACTAGGGTGGTTTGGAGTGGCTGAACTGATTAGGCTTAAACGTTAAAGAATGATGGGTTTCGTGATTTTAGAGTCGTTGTTAAGATGTTTTGGGTTATTTTGGATAGTGGGTGGAGTTTTTGCCTTTCGTCAGGCACAGATGGCAGATTTAATTGATAATGCCCTAGATGCCTTAACCCAAACTAAAGAAGATCGGTTAATTAATCGCTTTCTATATATAGGCGCTATACTAACCTTCCTCAGTGGGTTGGGATTGGTCGTAATGAGCCGTTGGGCATTGATCCCCGTAGGTTTGCTAGTTGGCTCTCAGTTAGTTTATTTTGGGATCAAGTATCAACGCTTAAAATCGGCTAAAACTGACGATGAAAGGCTGGAAGCGACTATTAATCCTGCAACTTTGAATGCCTTTGTCGTCTCTGTTGTTATAGCGATCGCCCTTTTAATTAGTTCAAAATTAGGACTGCTCAAGTAAAATAACCATAGTCCAAACATTAAAAATTACATTCTCAGTTACTCAGAAAGTGGCAAAGTTGTGTATTCTAAGCTGAGTCTATGCAAAATTAAATAAAAATTATCTTTAAAAGTGGAGGAATCTATGACCGACGAAAATATAATAGACGTAAGAGAAGAAACTGGTCTTCAAGTTGATGCAAAAAAAGAAGTCTCTACATTATCAACTTTTACCCAAAAACCTGAAGCATCTCAACAGGTCGCCGATCAATTTATGGAATTTGTCCGAGCCACAATAGCCCAATTAACAATCTTATGGAAAAAAGCAATTTCCGAAGAGCAACTAGCTACCCTGACTTTAATTGGCATCATTCTTATTTCAATTCCATTGCTTACGATTGTCTTTGGGGTTATTAGTATTATTAATGGCATCCCTCTATTTTCTTCTTTACTGGAGCTAATTGGACTTGTTTACTTTATTTGGTTTAGCTACCGTTTTTTACTGTTTGCCGATACTCGCCGTGAGCTTGCCCTCAAGACCACAACTCTTAAGCAAAGAGTGCTTGGTAAATAGCTAAGTTCAAAATATGCTCAGCTAGATATCTTGAGTTGATCGAAATTTTAGAATTACCCTTATTTTCAAGTTCGATTAGGATTAGAGAGTAAGGGTTTTTTAGATCATAATTTCAACATAAAATCTATGAATAATGTAAGCAAATGAGTAAATTCTTACAAACCCTAGCTACTAGTAGTGGTGTTTCGATTAAACAAAAATTTGAAGCTCTAGAATTATTTGGATTTGAAACTCGTAATCGCTACCAAATCTACAATGATGACGGTGGCATAATTGGCTATTGTGCTGAAGCAAAGCTAGGTTTTGGGGATATGCTTTTACGACAGTTTTTAGGACATTGGCGTACTTTTGATATTATTGGCACCGATATCCACCAGCAAAAAATTTTTCGCGCCCATCATCCCTTTCGCTGGTTATTTAATCGATTAGATATCTATGGGGCAGGCGATCGCTCGGTCGGAAGTTTACAACAAAGGTTTGCCTGGTTTCATAAGAAATTTGATTTTTTAGATACTCAAAACCGTGTAGTCATGACTATGACCTCTCCAATTTGGAAGTTTTGGCGATTTCCCGTCGAACGCAATGGCAAAAATATTGCCCTAATTGCAAAAAAATGGTCTGGACTAAGCAAGGAAATGTTTACTGATGCTGATAACTTTAAGATAACGTTTATAGATCAATCCCTAACCCTCGATCAAAAGTTATTAGTCCTATTGAGTGGTGTTTTTATTGATATCATCTATTTTGAAACAAAAGCAGGTTGACAACCATAGTAAAACTTAGCTTATGAACTACCCCACCCTGCTTTGTGAGGATGGGGTTTCTAAATTCCCATCAAGCACAGTGTGTTTTTTACGTTTCTTCGAGCCAAGTTGCTG
>CASBQR010000056.1 GCA_949127865.1 Synechococcales cyanobacterium PMM_0082 | reverse complement strand
GTTAAAAGCTAAACCAAGTAGGCTAGATGCGGCAATTTGGGCAGTTAAGTACGGGAATGTTAATTTTACAAATAGCTAATTTATTTATTTATTACTATGTCACAGCCTGCGATCGAGTCTATTCTTGCTGAAAGCCGACTATTTAAGCCATCTGAAGGATTTTCCCAATCTGCTCATATTAAAAGTATTGAGCAATACCAAGAGATTTATAATAGAGCAAAGGCAGACCCAGAAGCATTTTGGGCAGAGTTAGCCGAGCAGGAATTGCACTGGTTTAAAAAATGGCACACTGTGCTGGACTGGCAGCCACCTGTAGCGAAATGGTTTGATGGTGGCAAAATTAACATTACCTATAACTGCCTCGATCGCCATTTATTAACAAGTCGCAAAAACAAAGCAGCCCTAATTTGGGAAGGTGAACCAGGCGATACTCGCACCTTTACATACGCTCAACTGCACCGTGAAGTTTGTATCTTTGCCAATGTTTTAAAATCTCTAGGTATTAAAAAAGGCGATCGCATTGGTATTTATTTACCGATGATTCCCGAAGCCATGATTGCCATGCTTGCCTGCGCCCGAATAGGTGCGCCCCATACCGTGATTTTTGGCGGATTTAGTGCGGAAGCTGTGCGCGATCGCCTCGTGGATGTCCAAGCAAAATTAGTAATTACTGCCGATGGTGGTTGGCGTAAAGATGCGATCGTGCCTCTGAAAGAGCAGGTTGATAAAGCTCTGGCAAATGGAGCTGCACCTACCGTTACTAATGTAGTTGTGGTCAAGCGCACAGGACAGGATATTTCAATGGATTCACCCCGCGATCGCTGGTGGCATGATTTACAGGTAGGGAGTTCTCCTAAATGCGAAGCCGAACCAATGGATAGTGAAGATATGCTGTTCATCCTTTATACCAGTGGCAGTACAGGCAAACCGAAGGGCATCGTTCACACCACAGGCGGCTATAACCTCTATTCTCATATCACCACAAAATGGATTTTCGATCTGCAAGAAACCGATATATTCTGGTGTACTGCTGATGTCGGTTGGATTACAGGACATTCCTATATTGTCTATGGACCTCTATCTAATGGTGCCACAACTTTGATGTATGAAGGCGCACCTCGTCCTTCTAACTATGGCTGTATGTGGGACATGATCGCCAAGCATGGAGTCACAATTTTTTATACTGCTCCTACGGCAATTCGCACTTTTATCAAAATGGGAGAACAACTTCCCAATGCCAGAGATTTATCGAACTTACGTCTTTTGGGAACCGTGGGCGAACCGATTAATCCTGAATCTTGGATGTGGTACAAGGATGTAATTGGTAAAGAGAATTGTCCGATTGTGGATACATGGTGGCAAACCGAAACAGGTGGAATTATGATTACGCCACTACCAGGAGCCATTCCCACTAAGCCAGGTTCTGCTACTCTCCCGTTCCCAGGAATTATACCCGATGTGGTGGATTTAGATGGAAATCCTGCGGCGGATAATGAAGGCGGATATTTGGTGATTAAACATCCTCACCCCGGCATGATGAGAACTATCTATGGAGATAGCGATCGCTTCCGTAAAAGCTATTGGGAACATATTCCACCCAAGGATGGGAAGTACGTTTATTTTGCAGGGGATGGAGCCAGAAGAGATGAAGATGGCTACTTTTGGATCATGGGTCGAGTTGATGATGTGATTAATGTGGCGGGACATCGGTTGGGGACAATGGAAATTGAATCTGCCCTAGTTTCCCATCCTGCGATCGCTGAAGCGGCTGTAGTTGGCAAACCTCATGATGTTAAAGGTGAAGATGTTTTTGCCTTTGTGATTTTAGAGGGAGGATTTACTCCTAGTCCAGAACTAAATAAGGAACTGAAGCAGCACGTTGTCAAAGAAATCGGAGCGATCGCCCGCCCGTCTGAAATTAGATTTACGGATGCCTTACCCAAAACCCGTTCAGGTAAAATTATGAGAAGGTTACTCCGAGCGATCGCCTCTGGACAAGAAATTACCAGTGATACTTCAACCCTAGAAGATCGAACAATTCTTGATAAGCTCCGAGCCGATATTTAAGCTTATTCCCGATCGCTTAGTGTTTAGAAATAATGAGGAGATCGACCATACCCTGAATATTCGTTTAACCGAAATTTTTATTGAGCTTCATGATTCAAACAACTTTAAATTATGATTATTACCCTAATTCCCCCAGAAATCGAAAAATCTTATCGTCCTGCCGAGCAGAGAGTAGTTTTACATAATATTTCTTGGTCTGGATATGAGCAGATTTTGCAAATATTAGGAGACAATCGCTCATCTCGCCTAATTTATGATGAAGGAACCCTAGAAATTACCATGCCGTTAGAGGCACATGAAAGCAGTAATGAGATAATTGGAGTATTCATTAGGGCTATGACTTTAGCATTAGGATACAATCTCAAAAGTATGGGATCGACTACTCTCAACTTTCCCAATCTTAAAAAAGGAGCGGAACCCGATAAGTGCTACTACATTCAAAACGAACCATTAGTGAGAGGTAAAACTGTTGATCTTGAACAAGACCCACCACCCGATCTAGTTTTAGAAGTTGATATTACCCGTTCAGATATCAATAAATTTAAGCTCTATGGCAGTATGAGAATTCCTGAATTCTGGCGTTTTGATGGTGAGTTGCTTTCCATTTATCACTTAGATGCGGATGGATATGTGGAAGTTGATAAAAGTCCAACCTTTCTAAAATTCTCTAAGGAGGATTTGTATAAATTTCTCAGTCAATGTCAAAGTGTAGGTGAATCCCAAGCCCTCAGAGACTTACAGACAAGCTTGCGATCGCTTATTTAATCCAGACTATTTAGATGGAGCATTACAGATAAAGGGTTGGCAGTTAGGACAAAAATGTGTAGATCTACCGCCTAGCTTAATCCTCTCTATGGTTGTATCGCAGACCCTACAAGCCTGTCCTGTTCTCCTAAATACCCAAGCCGAATGAATATAATTACCCTTTTCACCTGCTATATCTTCAAAATCACTAAAGGTTGTCCCACCGTGGGCAATACCATCGCTTAGAACCTGTTTAATAGCTCGGCAGAGTCGTTCTAATTGCGTCTCTGTTAACTGATTTGATTTGGCTTGAGGATGAATCCCACTTAAAAATAAGCTTTCATCAGCATAAATATTACCAATTCCAGCAAGGACAGTTTGATCGAGTAAAGAATTTTTGATCGGGCGATCGCTCTTTGCTAATTTAGTTTGGAGATATTCATAATTAAAATGCAGATCAAACGGCTCCATTCCCATTTTGGCTATACCGCTAATTATATCTGCGGGTATTGCTCCTATAGGTACTAACCACATTTGTCCAAAGGTGCGTTGATCATTAAATCTTAGTTCTTGTTTATCCTCAAAATAAATTCTGACACGAGTATGTTTATGGATTTCTAAGGAGCGATCGCACCATAATAATTTACCCGTCATTCGTAAATGCACCCCTAACCAACTTTTATTATTAAGCTCAGCTAAAAGATACTTTCCCCGCCGATGCCAACCTAAAATCTTCGTACCTTGTAATCCTGAATTAAATTCTTTTTGATTTTCTGGATAGGCGATCGTCCGCTCTAATAATATTTCACTGCTAATAATTGAGCGATCGCAAGTAGATTCATTCAAACTCCTTCTTACGGTTTCAACTTCTGGAAGCTCAGGCATTAATTTCTAATCTCTATAACAATCTAAAATCTTTTAAAATTCACGGCGAGCGCAGGTACTACATATTCCCCACCGTTGCAACTCTCCCAAGGGTGTCGCACATTTGCATTTTGGACATTTGGGCATAGTTGCTGTTTGAGTTTTGACAATGGATGCTAGTCTTTGAAAAGCTTCAATGGGAGTAGTAGGGGGAAGCGATCGCTCTTTTATTTGTAAAGGACGAGGGGAAATATAGCTGGGATGTTGGCGCAATAGTTCTGAAATAGAATTGAGAGGTTCTTTGCTCAGCACAGGTGACTTAAAGGAACTCCACTTAGCGGTGGAAAAATGGATATCAACAATTGGTTCCATCCCTTTTGCGAGTAAAGGCTGCAATTTCCCCAAAATCCTTAATCGCTCAAATACTAGTGCCTGTGACCACGCCGAATTAGATACTGCCACTTGCAGCACATGGCGATAGATACCTGTAGGTCGAGTTTGTTGAGCAACTGAAGCTCCTACCACTTCTTGCCAATGGCTTATAATTTGTAGGAATCGTCGCCGATCTTGCCAACTGGGTTGGGATTGAATTGTGGCAATGATTGGGGATAGGTTAGTTAAAGCCATTGATTTTTGTTCAGCGAGACCCATACAAAGCTATGAAGATTAGACTTTTATCGCCCTAGCATCTGCCATAGACTTCACAAAATCCGCAAATAAATAATCAGCATCGTGGGGGCCTGGACTAGCTTCGGGGTGATATTGTACCGAGAAAATGGGCAAGGTTTTATGCTTTAATCCTGCCACGGTGCGATCATTGAGATTGATATGGGTAATTTCCGCTTCCGAGTTTGCTAAAGAGTCACCATCAAGGGCGAATCCATGATTTTGGCTGGTAATTTCTACACGGCGATCGCTTGATTCCAGTTGATTTTGAGCAGGTTGATTCAAGCCTCTATGTCCAAATTTGAGCTTGAAGGCATCACCACCGAGGGATAAGCCCAGAATTTGATGTCCTAAACAAATGCCAAAAATCGGCTTGTTCACACCTAATAATGCTTTAGCAGTCTCAATACCGCCAGTGACAGCAGAGGGATCGCCAGGTCCATTGGATAGGAAAATACCGTCGGGATTAAACTCTAGGATTTTCTCAACAGAGGTATCGGCGGGGACTACAACCACACGGCAGCCATAGCTGACTAAACGGCGCAGAATATTTCGCTTTACGCCAAAGTCGATCGCCACAACAGTTAACGGGGTAGTTAAAGGAGTTGTACCAGATTGAACAATCGGCTCTATAAATTCCCAAGCGGCGGGAGTTGGTTCTTGCCATTCATAAATTCTAGATGTGGTTACAGTTTGAGCTAGATTTAAGCCTTGCATAGAAGGGGCAGCTTTAACCTGAGCTAGTAATGTTTCTGGGTCTAAGATTTCCGTAGAAATACCGCCATTCATTGCGCCTAGCGATCGCAGTTTTCGAGTTAATGACCGAGTATCAATGCCACCAATGGCTACGACATTATGCGCCTTCAAGTAATCATGTAAAGACTGACGAGAACGCCAATTACTAGGGGTATAGGTGACATTGCGGGCGATCGCTCCTTTAACTTGCGGGCGATCGGATTCTTCATCGTCTAAATTTATGCCCGTATTGCCCAGTTCGGGATAGGTAAAAGTCACAATTTGTCCTGAATAACTAGGATCGGTAAGGACTTCTTGGTACCCCGTCATGCCTGTATTAAATACTACTTCGCCAATGGCTGTACCTGTTGCTCCAAACGCAAACCCTTTGTAAATGCTCCCATCGGCTAAAACTAGAATTGCAGACTGTTTTTGCATGATACTTAAACCTTAGAAAATTAACTCAACCTTAGAAATTAAACTTTGATCATATTCTCAGCCAAATTGTAGCGTTAAATTGAGCCTTCACAAGTTTGTGATAAGCAGATTAGATTTTTCACTTAATTTTTTAATTAATTTTTTCAACTACATTTTTTCTAAGACTCGAATACCTAAAAGATTTAGCCCAAACTTTAAAGTCTTAGCCGTAATATGACACAGGATTAAACGGGAAAGGCGATCGCTCTCATTCTCAGCCTGCAAAACGGGACATTGATCGTAAAACTGATTAAACTTTTGACTAAGCTCAAATAAATACAAACATAAACGATTGGGCATGAGGTCTTCAGCTACAGCGTCAATGATTTCAGCAAGTTGAATTAAATGTTTTGCCAAAGCAAGTTCTAGTTCATGGTTCAGATTAATAGTGGCGGTGGCTAAAGCATCTAAATCTACATCCCCTTTACGACTAATTCCTCTAATCCGAACGTAGGCATAGAGCATATAAGGAGCAGTATTACCTTGAAGGGAAAGCATTTTATCAAAGCTAAAGGCGTAATTACTAGTGCGATTTTGGGAAAGATCGGCATATTTAACTGCCCCTAGTCCTACAGCCTCAGCTACTTCTTGTTTATAGGTTTGATCATATTCAGGATTACGAGTTTCTAAATCGGTTTTGACCCTAGCGATCGCTTCATCCAATAACTCTTGCAGTCTAACCGTATCCCCTGAACGAGTTTTCAGTTTTTTACCATCTTCACCCAAGACTAAACCAAAGGGGACATGGGTAACTTGAGTAGATTCTGTCAGCCATTCTGCTCTTCTTGCCACTTGAAACACCTGTTCAAAATGACTAGATTGCCCCATATCGGTCACATAGATAATCCGATCAGCTTGATCTTCTTTAATCCGATACCGAATCGCCGCTAAATCAGTTGTGGCATAGTTATAACCGCCATCAGTTTTTTGAATAATTAAGGGCATGCGATCGCCTTCTTTATTCGTAAATCCATCTAAAAATACACACAAAGCTCCTTCACTTTTTTCTAGTAATCCCAGTACCTGCAAGTCTTGTACAACTGAGCCTAAATAGGGACTATAAAATGATTCTCCTCTTTCTGTAATTTCAATATCCAGAACATCATAAATTTTCTGAAATTCTCGGCGTGACTGATCACATAGTAATTTCCAACAAAATGTCGCTTCTGGCTGTCCCGACTGCAAATCTACCACTGCCAATCTGGATTCTTCCTTAAATTTCTCATCTTCATCAAATCGCTTTTTTGCCGCCCGATATAACGCTACCAAGTCACCTAAATCTAGAGCATCAGATTCAGTTAATGCCTTGGGATAAGCTTCCTTTAGATAGGTAATCAGCATCCCAAACTGGGTTCCCCAATCCCCGACATGGTTCAGCCGTAAAACTCTATGTCCTTGAAATTCTAAAATGCGGGCAATACAATCACCGATAATGGTCGATCGCAGGTGTCCAACGTGCATTTCCTTGGCAATATTGGGACTAGAAAAATCTACTATTACTCTTTGGGGATTACTAGTTAGAGGAATTCCTAGGCGATCGCCACTATTAATTGCAACTAACTGAGATGCTAAAAAACTAGATTTAAGTTTGACATTAATAAAACCAGGACCGTCAATGGTCGGCGTTTCACCTAGATCGGTAATAGTTAAATTCTCAATAATTTGGGAGGCGATCGCTTGGGGTTTTTGTTTTAATCTTTTACTCAAACTCAGGGCAGCGTTACATTGATAATCCCCAAATCTTAAATCCTTGGCAATGCTCACATTAGGATCAATATTGCGGTATTCCTCACCAAAGGCTTTAACGCAAGCATCTTGGAATCGAGTTTTTAATTCTGACAGGACTGAATTATTCATTCAAACTTCTTGTGACAAAAATTCTTTGATATTTGATTATAGAAGAGTTTATCTAGGAGTTGGCTGAATAAATCTGAGATGCGATCAACCTATATTTCAGTTGGAATACAGAAATGGTGAATATTTTAGAGACACCTTTATTTTTTTTGCTTCTTATGAACTCTAGCGTCCTCTCTATAGCTTATAGTTTTGTTAGGATCGACCTTTGGCAAACTACTTTGAGGCTTTGGTTTAGATGAAGAGTCATCTTGGGTTTTATCTGTCATTTTAAAATTTCCATAATGAATAACATTAAACTCACATATGAGTATACTTTAAGCTCAATAAAGAGTGTTAGCGAAAGAATTGATAAGATCAATACTGAATTTGCTGTAGTTCTTGCTTTTACTGGAGCGCTAGCTAATTTTGGGAAGGATTTGCCAAGCTACTTACTTTTCGCCTCTGAAAACGCTAGACAGCCTTGTTTAACCTGCTATCTATTGAAGTTGATAGCTTACACTCTGATTATCATCACTATTGCAATATGTTTATGGGGACTATTACCTTCAGAAACTGGGAAAATAGTATTACCAGAACAGCTACTTACAGAAGAGTGGAATTTAGCAAAAGAAGAAGACTACATGACAGCTTTAATTCAATATTTAGAGCAAGAGACGCTATTACCATTAAGTAAGGTTAGAGATCAAAAATTCAGAAAGTTGATTTGGGCTGTGCCAACCGTAGCAGCATCAGGAATATTGATGGGTTTAGATGAGATTATGGTTGTTATTTTTTCAACGATTAAATGATTTAGCCAATATAGAAGATTACTGCCTATTTCTTATTTGTGCGCCAAAATACGGATTGAAGCCTTAATCTTAGCTGGATTTTGCTTATCGGAGAATTGGGTTTAAAACCTCGTCCTTCAGGACGACTTTATATTCTGATTTAACAACCAGTAGAACCAATCTTATTTTAGAATAAGTTACCTAAGATTTAAGTTAACCATGTTAGTCCTAGAAGCTAAGTTTAAAGGTAAGTCAGAGCAGTACACATCAATCGACGATGCAATTCGTACTGCTCTGTTTTGTCGCAACAAGGCTTTGCGGTATTGGATGGATAACGAGAAAGTAACTGGCTATGATCTTAATAAACAGATGGCTGTACTGGCAAAAGAGTTTGACTTTGCCAAAAAGTTGGGTTCTCAAGCAAGACAGTCAGGTTCAGAGAGAGCATGGTCAGCTATTTCT
>CASBQR010000055.1 GCA_949127865.1 Synechococcales cyanobacterium PMM_0082 | reverse complement strand
TATCCTTAGCATGAAAAACAGGAGAATCTTCTTTATCTACTACGGCAGCAATCCCACCCCTGTTGCCAAAACAACCACCACAGACCTTAAGCAGCCTAGTTGTAGATGTTGATCCAGATAATAAACCCCTGTACAACGATTAAGTTCAATACATAAATCTAAAACTAAAGTCTCAGCCAAAACTTGAATATTTGACTTTTGTAATACCCCTGCTGCCAATTTACTAACTAAGGCTCTACCCGTAGTATCCGCAGAATGTAATACCCGTTTTCGAGAATGGGCTGCTTCTAGGGTTAACGCCAAGGAGCCATCCTGTTGCCGATCAAAATCCACACCCAAACCCAGTAGTTTATGAATTTGTTTAGCAGCTCCATGCACTAAGACATCCACAGCCTTGGGTTCACATAGCCCGACTCCTGCCACAAGCGTATCCTTAGCATGAAAAACAGGAGAATCTTCTTTATCTACTACGGCAGCAATCCCACCCTGCGCCCAATCGCTGGCAGAAACCGTCAGATTATCCTTGGTGACTAAGCCAATTGTCCAGTTTGGTGCCAGTTCTGAAAGACATAAAGCTGTGTACAGCCCCGCAGCACCACCACCGACAATTAATACATCAAAGTTTGCCATGCTGATAATTACTGATTATTCACTGATTATTCTCAATTGTTTTAGATATGCTAGCTCAGGATTAAATCTACTTTGGGTGGTAGTACCAGACTATTTTTGGATCATTTTTTGGCAATATCGCCAATTTTTAGTCTTTTAGGATACATTAAAATTGTATGTAATTGATTATTGCAATGCTATGATTGCGAACGTGTGACATCGAGGAAGAATTGCTATGGTTACAGGGTCTGTTTCTCCGCTTGTTCTGGTCATATTAGACGGCTGGGGGTATCGAGAAGAGACGGATGGCAATGCGATCGCCGCCGCTAAAACTCCAATCATGGATAGTCTATGGCAGATTTACCCTAAAACCCTCCTCCAAGCTTCTGGTAAGGATGTTGGTTTACCCAAAGGACAAATGGGTAATTCTGAAGTTGGACATCTTAATATTGGGGCGGGTCGGATCGTGCCTCAAGAACTAGTCAGGATTTCCGATGCCGTTGATGATGGCACAATTTTTAATAATCCAGCCCTAGTTAAAGTTTGTTCTGAAGTTAAAAACAGTGGTGGCAAGCTCCACCTAATCGGTCTTTGCTCCGATGGTGGTGTCCATTCCCACATTGATCACCTGTTTGGCTTGCTAGATATGGCAAAGTTACAGGGACTAACCAATGTCTGTATTCATGCTATTACCGATGGCAGAGATACGCAGCCCACCTCAGGTGCCAGTCATATTCAAAAAATCCAAGACTATACCGAGTTGGTAGGCACAGGCAAAATTGTTACAGTTAGTGGTCGCTACTATGCCATGGATCGCGATCGGCGTTGGGATCGAGTGCAAAAAGCCTATAACGTTATGGTTAATGATGAGATTGGGGAAATTACCTCGGCGATCGCTGTCATTGAAAATGCCCATAGCCAAAAAATTACAGACGAGTTTATAGTTCCCACACGAGTGGCAGCAGGGGCAGTAGAGGCAGGAGATGGGGTGATCTTCTTTAATTTTCGCCCCGATCGCTCCCGAGAAATTTGTCAAGCATTTATTTCTCCTAAATTTACGGAATTTGAGCGTCCTTTCATCACCCCTCTTTATTTCACCACCTTCACCCAATACGATGCCACTTTGCCCGTGGATGTAGCTTTTCTGCCTCAAAATCTTGACAATATGCTAGGGCAGGTGGTTGCAAAGTATCACCATAAACAGTTACGGGTAGCTGAGACTGAAAAATATGCCCATGTTACCTACTTTTTTGATGGCGGCAATGAAGAACCAAATATTGGCGACGATCGCATTATGATCAATAGCCCCATGGTTTCCACCTACGACCAATCACCCCCGATGTCTGCCCAAGAGGTGACTAAAACCGTGATCGATGCTATTAATAAAGGTATTTACTCGTTAATAATTGTTAACTATGCTAATCCAGATATGGTTGGTCATACAGGTAATTTTAAATCTACAGTTGAGGCAATTAGTGCGGTGGATAAATGTTTAGGGCAACTAATATCAGCAATTAATAAAGCGGGTGGTACTGCTTTAATTACCGCCGATCATGGTAATGCTGAATATATGTGGGATCAAAATCATAATCCTTGGACTGCCCATACTATTAATCCTGTACCGTTTATAGTGGTTGAAGGTGAAGGCTTAAAAATTGCGGGACATGGTGGTGACGTTGAGCTGAAGCCTAGTGGCAAACTTGCAGATATTGCCCCAACGATCCTAGAGATTTTGCAAATTCCTCAACCTGCGGAAATGACAGGCATTTCTTTATTGGTTACTACTGACTTAGAACTGCGATCGCCCAGAACTCCCGTAAAGATCAAAGTCTAAAAAGCATTATGATATTAACTTGAAAGTATTGAAGAGCAATCAATTTAATAATAAGGAATTAAAATTATGACCCGTGCGATCATGGAAACCAACAAAGGTACTATTAATTTAGAGCTATTTGATCAAGATGCTCCCAACACAGTCAAAAACTTTGTAGATTTAGCAGAAAAAGGCTTTTATGATGGCTTAAGCTTTCATCGAGTGATAGATAATTTTATGGTTCAAGGTGGTTGCCCTCTTGGCACAGGGACAGGTGGACCAGGCTATAAGATTAATTGTGAAATTAACTCTAACAAGCATCTCGCAGGAACTTTATCTATGGCTCATGCGGGTAAAAATACTGGTGGCAGTCAATTTTTTATCTGTCACGATCGCCAACCTCACCTTGATGGAGTGCATACTACCTTTGGGAAAACTGAAGATATGACAGTTGTAAATGCTATCCGTAAGGACGATAAAATTATATCTTTAAAAATCGAAGCCTAATTGAGCATAGCTTTTAAGAAATTTCCAAATATTTAACTGAAAACTAATGCTAGGTTCACCCCAAATTCCACACCTAGGTTAGTTTTTTAAGGATCTTATCCCTAATGGCAAAAAATTCTGAACAATCTCTAGATACTCAAATCACAAGGCTAATTAGTGAAACAACTGATCCAGCTATTGTTTCGGCAATTCAAGCGATCGCCCCAGTGCTCAAAATGATTGCCCTCAAACAAAAATCCTCTATATACTTTCTCTTGCAGTCTCCTAGTACGGGTTTAGTTTTAACTACTCTCAGGCTTGTTAGTGATTCTAAGATTTCTAAAAATGTGATCTATGCTTACCCATCTTTAGCGATCGCTTCTCAACATCAAGCAGAAAGTCAAGAAGAATTACCAGACTCAATAATTTTTGCAGTGGAAATCATCTCTCTTTTGTTTCAACTTTTAGGAATGCAGGAAGTAGATAGTTTAATCCTCGATGAACATTTACCCCAAGAAATTTACCGACAAAAGTTATTCGATCTCTGTCAAATGCAACTTAAAATTACAAGTAATATTGCTTAAATGATCTCAAGCCTTTGATGCCAGAGTGAAATCGAAAAGCCAAACTAATAAAAACGCAAAAAGTGCAAGACAAAATTATTCAACACTCACTTTTTGATAGTTCCAGCCTATACCAAACCCTCAGTATCCCCACACTTTCTTTATTAATGAGCAAGACATCTCTTGGGGAGTGGAAAGAGAAGATTTACAACTATCAACACAAAACTAGAAATGTTAAGTTAACATCGCAATCAAGTCTATTTAATGAAATAGATCAGGTTCAGGAATTTATAAAAATTAATCCGTTTGAATTGCCCTTACAGCCCGTTGAATTTTATCGACTCCCAGTAAGCGATCGCGGCGATGCCAGTATTTATTTCATCATCGATTTTGTGGATCATATTATTTTATATATTGGCGAAACCTGTCGATCTAACCTGCGCTGGAAGGGGCAACATGATTGTAAGAGATATATTCAAAACTACCAGAATCTACATTATTCCCATGGGATCAAGACCGCCATTAATGCAGGATTTTGGAATTATGCGCCTACATTATCTAAATCTAGACAGAAGCTGGAGTTAGACTTGATCTATGATTGGCGATCGCCATTTAATAAAGAGATTTGGCAATATTGGGGGACACCTTTTACGAATTAACCGCGCCAGACCAATCTACTGAATTATGGATTAAGGTAGTATTAAATAACTCACGATCTAGCTCCCAATTTGGTTGAGATTAAATAATTCCATGGCATTCTCTTCGGTGATTCGAGCTTTAGGGCGATCGCCCCTTTTACATGAATTAGAGACAAAATTAAAGAAAAGTAGAGTTTTAACCCTCAGTGGTTTATCTCGCTTAGCAAAGGGGATCGTTGCTAGTGCCTTAAGCTCTAAAACTAATTTATTGGTAATTGCGGCAACCCTTGAAGAAGCAGGGCGGTGGGCATTACAACTTGAGGCAATGGGCTGGCAGCAGGTGCATTTATATCCCACCTCAGAAGCATTACCCCAAGAGCGCCAAACTGAACCTGAAGTAATTTGGGGACAGATGCAAGTTTTAACTGACTTAGCCACTAAATCTAAGCCTATTGCCATAGTTGCGACTGTCAGGGCATTACAGCCCCATTTACCTACGGTTAAATATTTCCAACAGCAGTCCCTTACGCTGGTAATGGGCATGGATATATCTTTATCCCAATTGGGCGATCGCCTTACAGAATTAGGTTACGAACGCACTAGCCTAGTGGAAGCCGAAGGGCAATGGAGCAGGAGGGGGGATATTATCGATATTTTTCCTGTATCCAGTGAGGTACCTGTGCGGATAGATTACCTTGGCGATCAAATTGAACGGATTCGCGAATTTGATCTAGCTTCTCAACGGGGTTTAGATGCGATCGCTGGGATTATATTAACGCCAACAAATTATGGGCAGGGTGCAGGCACAGAGACAATATTAAGCTATATATCCTCTGGGGACAATTTAGCTGATAATTTTCTGATTGCGATCGATGAATTAGAGCAATGTGAAGCCCATAGTCGCAGTTGGTATGATGCGGCGATGTTTGCTCAAACTTCAGAACAATCCGCAGCTATTTATGACGACATATTTGACTCTAATGGAGAGAGTATAGAAATTCAGCCAAGTATATGCCCTCGCTCTTGGACAGAATGCCTAACTGAAATAGAGTTATTTCCCCGAATTTATCTATCAGAGTTAGCTGAAGAGAATAAGGGTATTAATCTATCCAGTCGGGCGATCGCTGCGGTTCCCCATCAATTTGGCAATTTAGCCCGCACTATCCGAGAGTTTCGAGGGCAAAATTATCAAATTACCCTTGTTTCCGCACAGCCATCTAGGGCAGTATCTTTACTGCAAGAACATGACTGCCCCGCTCAATTCGTACCAAATCCCCAAGATTATCTATCGATTGATAAGCTCCAAACTGCCAGAGTACCTGTAGCTGTTAAATACTCTGGGTTAGCGGAAATTCAAGGATTTATTTTACCGACATTCCGCATTTTAATCGTGAGCGATCGGGAGTTCTTTGGGCAGCATGCCCTTGGCTCCTCTGGCTATGTCCGCAAGCGGCGAGTCGCAGCATCAAAAAAAGTAGATTTGGATAAGCTATCGGCGGGTGATTATGTGGTGCATCGTCATCACGGCATTGGGCAATTCCTGCGCCTTGAGAGTTTAGTCATTAATAAAGAGACCCGTGAATATTTGGTAATTCAATACGAAGATGGCTTACTGCGAGTAGTTGCCGATCAAGTTGGCTCCCTATCTCGCTTCCGTTCAGGCGGAGATAGCAAGCCCACCCTTAATAAAATGACGGGGAAAGCATGGGTAAATACCACAAATAAAGTGCGTAAATCCATTAAAAAGATTGCCATTGATCTTTTGGAATTATATGCTCGCAGATCCAACCAAGTCGGGTATGCCTATCCCCCCGATATGCCTTGGCAGCAAGAAATGGAAGATTCCTTTCCCTATCAACCTACTCCCGATCAATTAAAAGCTACCCAAGATGTGAAGCAGGATATGGAAAGCGATCGCCCCATGGATCGACTGGTATGTGGAGATGTGGGCTTTGGTAAAACCGAAGTAGCAATTCGAGCATTATTCAAGGCTTTAACCGCAGGCAAACAATCAGCCTTACTAGCTCCCACCACTATTTTGGCGCAGCAGCACTATCACACTATGCAAGAAAGGTTTGCCCCTTATCCCATTAATATCGCTTTATTAAATAGATTTAAAAGTACGACAGAACGGAAGGAAATCCTGCAAAAGCTGGCAACAGGAGAGTTAGATTTAGTCGTGGGAACCCATCAACTCTTATCCAAGGATATTAACTTTAAAAGTTTGGGCTTACTTGTGATCGATGAAGAACAAAGATTTGGAGTGGCGCAAAAAGAAAAAATTAAATCTTTCAAAACCGAAGTCGATGTACTCACCTTATCGGCAACACCGATTCCCCGCACCCTCTATATGTCGCTTTCAGGAGTCAGGGAAATGAGCTTAATCACCACTCCTCCTCCCTCGCGCCGTTCGATTAAAACCCACCTTTCCCGTTTCGATCCCGAAGCAATCCGATCAGCTATTCGCCAAGAACTAGACCGTGGTGGACAGGTATTTTATGTAGTACCACGCATTAATGGCATTGAAGAAACTAGTACATTAATTCGAGAAATGATCCCCAGTGCCAGACTAGCGATCGCTCACGGACAAATGCCAGAAGGCGAGCTAGAAACCACCATGCTCACCTTTAACAGTGGGGAGGCGGACATTCTGGTTTGCACCACCATTATTGAATCAGGCTTAGATATTCCCCGTGTAAATACGATTATTATCGAAGATGCCCAAAAACTGGGGTTAGCACAGCTTTATCAATTGCGAGGTCGGGTGGGGCGATCGGGTATACAAGCGCACGCATGGCTATTTTATCAAGCAAAAGGTGAACTTTCTGAGCCTGCCAGAAAACGCTTACGAGCAATTCAGGAATTTACGCACTTAGGCTCAGGCTATCAGTTGGCAATGCGAGATATGGAAATTAGGGGTGTAGGGAGCCTACTAGGGGCAGAACAGTCGGGGCAAATGACTGCGATCGGGTTTGATTTGTATATGGAAATGCTCAATGAAGCGATCGCCGAGATTAAAGGTTCAGAAATTCCCCAAGTTGATGACACCCAAATCGATTTACAGCTTACTGCCTTCATTCCCAATAATTACATCCCTGATACCGATCAAAAATTATCAGCCTATCGTGCCCTCGCCGCCGCAAATTCTCGCCTTGAACTAGGGCTAATTCTAGAAGAATGGAGCGATCGCTATGGAGCCGTCCCCGCCGCCGCCCAACAGTTAATTAAGGTGATGGAATTGAAACAACTAGCCAAAAAAATTGGCTTTGCCCGCATCAAACCCGAAGGCAAGCAAAATATTATCCTTGAGACCAAAATGGAAGAACCCGCATGGAAAACCCTGCATCAAAGATTACCAACCCATCTCCAGTCCCGTTTTACATTCCAGACTGGCAAGGCGATCGCTAGGGGTATGGGCACACTCTCTGCGGAGAAACAACTGCAAACTCTAATCGATTATCTAGAACAAATGCAAGGGGAAATATAGGGGGCAACTATATTTTTTAAGAACTTTAAATAAAAATTTCCAATAAAGTTGACACAATAGCACTCTATGCATATATTATAGAGTTCGCTGTATTTTAGTCCGAATTGCTATTTAGACTAAGATTAGAGTAGTAATTTAATTTATAAAATAAAAGCAAGGGGAGATAGTATTAGTGGCTCGCATTGCAGGCGTTGACCTTCCTAGAGACAAGCGCATCGAAATTGGTTTAACTTACATATTTGGCATCGGCTTACCCAGTGCCCAAGCAATATTAGAAGCAACCAACGTAAACCCAGACACTAGAGTCAAAGACCTTAGTGATGCTGAAATAACTTCATTGCGTCAAGAAGTTGAAACAAATTACCAAGTAGAAGGCGACCTCCGTCGATTGGAAGGACTTAACATCAAACGCCTTGTGGACATTGGTACCTATAGAGGTAGACGGCATCGATTAGGCTTGCCCTTAAGAGGACAAAGAACTAAAACCAATGCCCGTACCCGCAAAGGAGTTCGACGTACTGTGGCAGGCAAGAAAAAAGCCCCAAGTAAGAAATAACTTCTACATTCAAGAACCGCAAATTTCAAGGCAAAAATTTCAAGAATCTAAAACACCTATACAAATATGGCTCGTCAACCAACCCGTCGTACAGGGGTACGCAAACAAAAACGTAATGTTCCTAATGGAGTCGCATACATTCAATCGACATTTAATAACACCATTATCACCATTGCCGATACTGCTGGAGATGTAATTTCTTGGGCATCTGCTGGCTCTAGTGGGTTTAAAGGAGCTAAAAAAGGTACTCCATTTGCAGCTCAAACTGCGGCAGAAGGGGCAGCTCGCCGAGCGATCGATCAAGGTATGCGCCAAATCGAAGTTATGGTATCTGGACCTGGATCAGGTAGAGAAACTGCTGTAAGAGCATTGCAAGCAACTGGTCTAGAGATCACACTTATTCGTGATATCACTCCAATTCCTCACAATGGTTGCCGTCCGCCCAAGCGTCGTAGGGTGTAGAGCTATTACCAGAACGTACATATAGACTTCTGCATTAGAGGTTTAATTAGTGCGCCCAGTATCAACGCTCTTAGTTTTATGCGATCGCTACATTTTTAGATTAGATCTTTGAATTAGATCATCTCTATTCATTTAGCGAAATCGTGCCAGTTCTCCTGAATTTATTAATATAGATATGGCTAACTTTCAAGTCGAATGCATCGGGTCTTACACAGACAAAACCAACAGTCAATACAGTAGATTTGTTTTAGAACCCTTAGATCGGGGTCAAGCAATTACCATTGGCAACGCTCTGCGGAGAGTACTGCTATCTAATCTTGAAGGTGCTGCTGTAACTGCTGTGCGGATTGCAGGAGTCAATCATGAATTTGCTACCATCCCAGGGGTTCGTGAGGACGTATTAGATTTACTTCTAAACATGAAAGAAGTAATTTTAAAATCCTACAGCCATGAACCTCAAATAGGTAGGCTAGTAGCCAGAGGACCCGTAACGGTTACTACTGGTGATTTTATTTTGCCTTCAGATATCGAAGTGGTTAATCCTACTCAGTACATTGCGACTCTCTGCGATGGTGCCGTTTTGGAAATGGAATTTAAAGTAGAGCGAGGTAAAGGATATAGACCAATTAGTCGCACTAAAGATGAAGTCTCAGCCATTGACTTTTTGCAAATTGATGCCATCTTTATGCCTGTCACTAAGGTTAAATATACGGTTGAGGATACTAGAGCTGGTGATTCGGTTTTCAAAGAAAGACTTGTTTTGGAAATCACAACTAACGGTAGTCTGTCTCCCCAAGAAGCTTTGAGTGAAGCAGCAAATACCTTAGTTGGTCTATTTGCCCCTCTTCAAGAAATCACCCTTGTTACACCTAAAGAACTGCGGACAGACCAAGAAGATGAAACCAAGCAAATTCATATTGAAGAACTTCAGCTTTCGGTCAGAGCATACAACTGCCTGAAAAGAGCACAAATCAATACAGTCGCTGACTTACTAAAATATAGTCAAGACGATCTGCTAGAGATTAAAAACTTCGGACAAAAATCTGCTGAGGAAGTCATGGAAGCTCTAAGACAACATCTTGGGCTGACGCTACCTGAGGAAAAACCCCAAAAAGTAAGTTAACTGACTTTTAATTATAAGTTTGTCTTAACTTTTGCAACTTGAATAAACTAATTACTAACTAATTCTATGCGCCATCGTTGTCGTACCCCCCAATTAAGTAAACCTGCCGACCAGCGTAAGGCTTTACTTAGATCTCTTACTACTCAACTTCTCCTTAGAGGGGAAATTAAAACCACCAGAGCCAAAGCCGATGTCATTCGAGCTACTGCTGACAAGATGATTGGTCTTGCTAAAGACGGCTCACTTCACGCTCGTCGTCAAGCTTTGAGTTATCTATTTGATTTATCTGTAAAAGATGGTCAACCTGTAAAACCCCAAGTTCAACCAAGGGATACCCCTGATGACGAGAGAGTTAGAAAGCTAGTTGATTTGCTGTTTGAGCAAGCCCCAATTCGCTATGGCGATCGCCAAGGTGGTTATACCAGAATCATCCGTACAGTAAGCCGTCGTGGAGATAATGCTCCTATGGCAGTTGTGCAATTGGTATAAATAAATCTCATGATTGCTGAACCTCTATCCTTGCCTACCCAAAGAGTTGCCCTAACTATTCAATATTTAGGAAAAAATTTTCATGGTTGGCAAAGACAGGCAAATAAGCCGAGTATTCAGCAAACCATTGAAGATATTTTAATGAGCCTTTGTCATCATAAGGTAACTTTACATGGGGCAGGACGAACTGATACGGGCGTTCATGCCTATGCTCAAGTAGCGCATTTTGATACCACTAGCCCCATACCTGCGACTAGGTGGGCAAAGGTTCTCAATTCTAGTTTGCCTTCAGAAATTTTAGTAAGTGAGTCGGCACCCGTTAGTCCAGACTGGCATGCTAGATTTTCCGCAGCATGGCGTAGGTACCGCTATACAATTTTCAATGCTCCTATCCCCAACCTTTTTATCCAACATCAAAGCTGGCATTACTATTTGGCAGTTTTGAACCAAGATTTAATGCAACAAGCTTTAAGTCCTATGCTCGGTAATCACGATTTTTCGGCTTTACAAAGAACGGGATCAAAACGAGCTCACGGGTGGATAACTGTCCAAGATGCTCTATGCTGGCGGGAAGGAGATTATGTTTATATAGAAATGAAGTCAAGTGGATTTTTATATGGCATGATGCGCCTTTTAGTAGGGCTTTTAGTTGAAGTTGGGCGATCGCGCTTATCCGTGACAGAGTTTACAAATATCTGGCAGCAACGGCGACGATGTGATGTTAGATATGCAGCTCCACCTCATGGTCTTTGTCTCCTTGATATTGGGTATAATGATAACCCTTTTGTAACTGCTGATTTTTTCAAGTTTCCTAATTGTTCATCTCCAGTAAATCTATGACTACTCCTTTAATTAATCAAAATCGTACTTATCTCCCTACAACTCGCGAACATCAGTGGTTTGTTGTAGATGCTGAAGGTCAGCGCTTAGGTAGGCTTGCATCGGCGATCGCTATGATTCTGCGTGGCAAAAATAAGCCCACATATACTCCCCACCTAGATACAGGGGATTTTGTAATTGTGATCAATGCTGAAAAAGTTGCAGTTACAGGCAAGAAAAGTACCCAAAAACTATACAGACGGCACTCAGGTCGCCCAGGTGGGATGAAAGAAGAAACCTTTGACAAGCTGATCAAAAGAGTCCCTGAGCGGATTATTGAAAAAGCAGTTAAGGGAATGCTTCCCAAGAATACCTTAGGTCGCCAACTGTTTACAAAGCTCAATGTCTATGCTGGTGCTAGTCATCCCCATGCGGCTCAGCAACCTCAAATTTTAGCAATTAATACCATTCCAGGAGATAAATAATGCAAGCTACCGATCAATCTAACCGCGCTGTATATTGGGGCACAGGTCGGAGAAAAACTGCCGTAGCCAGAGTCAGACTAGTACCTGGTAGTGGCACCATTACTGTGAATGGCAAGCCAGGTGATTTATATTTGCAATTTAATGCCAGTTATATTTCAGGCGTTAAGGCACCTTTAGAAACCCTTGGCTTAGAAAATGAATACGATGTTATTGTCAATGCCCATGGTGGTGGCGTAACTGGACAAGCTGATGCGATTAAGCTAGGTGTAGCAAGAGCTTTGTGTGAATTGTCTCCAGAAAATCGTAAACCCTTAAAAGTAGAAGGCTATTTAACCCGCGATCCCCGTGCTAAGGAACGGAAAAAATATGGTTTACGGAAAGCGCGTAAAGCACCTCAATACTCTAAGCGTTAAAAAGTTTAAGTACTGCTCGTAAGAGATAGATAATTTTAAGGCGTGTTTATGAACTGAGAATCCCCCGATTTATCGGTGGGAATGTCAACGACCTTTATGCTTATTCTTAACTGGAATGAGCATTTTTTATGACTTAAATGCAAGTCTTAACCCACGCAGCTCTTAAGTAATACACCCAGTAAAAACCCTAATCCACTAAATCTCACTATTTGCCAAAAAGGTTCCTTAAAACTAGTCCAAGTAATTAATTGGGCAGCGATCGCCGTGTCAATATCTTCTAATTTAGTTTGAATAGTTGCCAGTTCAGCTTTTAGCTCTTGGCGTTGGCGTAAATTAATTTTGCCTTTAAGCTTAGCTGCGACTTCCTGCTGCTGAATTTCTAGATCAATGCGATCGCTATCAACAGCCCGAGCCTCATCAAATTTTTGTTTTACTAATCCTAAAGACTCCTCAGCCTCTTGAATTTGCAGCTCAATTTCCTGCCAAAGATCAAGGGAATTATCAGACTTCATAAAAAAAATCTAAAATAATAACATCACCGAATCATAATACCCGTTAACCTATCATCATTATGGTTATCAAAAAAGCGTCTTTCTCTGTCGATAATACCAATCGCTCTATGGGCAAAGGATTACAACCTTTAGTCTTGTTTGCGATCGCCACATTTTTACTAAGTTTAATTGGCGTAAGACTTTCTTATATTCAAATTGTTGAAGGCGATCGGAATCGGCAATTAGCAGAAAATAATCGAATTCGCCTCATTGCTAAAGCCCCCGAACGAGGACGCATTCTAGATCGCCACGGTAAAATTATGGCGACTAATCGCCTGTCCCATGCCATTTATCTCTGGCCCGTTGCCCAACCCAAGGCAAAGTGGCAAGAAACAATTACTAAGCTTGCCCAAATAATTAAAGTACCTGAAGCCGAAATCAGGCGCAAACTAGAACAGGAAGGCTACAACTCCCCCAACAAAGTCAGAATTTCTGCCGCCATTAGCCCCAAACTCGCTACCGAATTAGGCGAACGCATCAATGAACTCAAAGGGGTAGAAGTTGATCCTGAACCAGTACGCTATTACCCTAATGGTTATGTCGCTGCCCATGTGCTCGGTTACGCTGGTGAGCTGACTGAAGAGGAGTTAAATAGACTCAAACCTAAGGGATATCGCCTTGGTGACATAATTGGTAAAGCAGGAGTAGAGTCAGCATTTGAACAAAAATTTCGTGGTGTATGGGGTGGTCAACAGGTTGAGGTTGATGCTGGCGGAAAAGTAATTAGAATTTTAGGAGAGAAACCGCCCATAGCTGGTAATTCTGTTAGTCTAACCATAGACTTAGAACTGCAAAAAGTAGCGGAAGCAGCCCTAGGTAATCTCCAAGGTGGCGTAATTGCTATGAATCCTCAAAATGGCGAAGTCCTAGCCATGGCAAGCTACCCCAATTTCGATCCCAATATATTTTCAGGACGTATTTCCAACGCACTCTGGCAAAGATTAACAGCCAAAGCTAATCCCTTTGTTAATCGTACCCTCCAAGGGTTTCCCCCTGCCAGTACCTACAAAATTATCACCACAGTTGCCGCTCTTGAGTCTGGCAAATTCTCACCCAATGACTACCTAAATACTTTTCCTTATTTAGAAGTTGGTGGCAATAAATTTTGGGATCATAATAATGCAGGGTTTGGCACAATTGGATTTGCCGATGCTATGGCATATAGTAGCGATACATTCTTTTATCAAGTGGGTCGAAGAGTTGGCATTGGTACCTTAGCCAACTGGACAAGAAAATTTGGATTTGGTGCTCTTACAGGGATTGAATTAAAAGAAGAAGAATCAGCAGGCTTAGTGCCTGATCCCGCTTGGAAAGAAAAGGTATTAAAGGAACCATGGTATGTGGGGAACACTATTAATATGTCAATTGGGCAGGGAGATTTACAATCAAACTTACTGCAAGTGGGCATGATGACAGCAGTAGCAGCAAATGGTGGGTACTTAGTCAAACCACACCTATTGTTTGAGAATACCGATGCTAAAGCATGGCGAAAGTCCCTAAATCTTGCTCCTAGTACTGTTGCCGTATTAAAAGATGGGCTTAGACGCGTAATTACTAGTGGTACAGCCCAGGCTTTGAATGTCAGCTCTGTCGCGATCGCTGGTAAATCAGGAACTGCTGAAGACCCACCTCGAAAAAGTCATACTTGGTTTGTGGGCTATGCTCCTGCGGATAAACCTGAAATCTTAGTAGTTGTATTTGGCGAAAACTCAGGAGGTGGGGGCGGATCTCTAGCGGGTCCCAAGGTACTCAAAGTAATTGAGGCATATATGAGACTAAAAAAAATCAGAAAATCTTAAATCACTGCATATCTCCTTACTCAGTTTTTGACACTCAACTCTGATAAGTCTTACTTCAACGATCCGATCCATCGTAAAATTTTCGAGTTCTTAAGATTAGGATTTCGCCAATCCAAAAATGAAGTGCAACACCTTGGAGATCTATGCATAAAGGTCTCATAAAAATATTCTGATGTTTACAAGCAGTATAAAAATATCCTTATCAACTACAAGCATCTTAACATTACAGAACGAGTAGAGTTATAGGTGCGACTTTTATCTGGCAAAGTATTGATGCGTAAGCATTCTGGCGCTCTCTAATTGATGTTATAACTATTAGGAGAACTTGATAAAAGCCACGTTATACAAGAATTTTAAAGACTTCATATGATATCAAGAGGAAGTCGATCCCCAAGGGAGTAAGTAAAAGCCATTAAAAGCGATTTAAATAATATCAGCAAAAAATCTTTCCGTCTTCCTGAAATACCACACCCCACTTATGAGTAATAAAAATACAATAAGCAAAGACAAGGTAAAGCCTAGTGGATGTAAGCTGTAATTTCCACCTAAAATTGCCCAACGAAATCCATCAATTACACCAACCATAGGATTGAGCGCATAAATCAAACGCCATTGTTCTGGAACGATGCTACTAGAAAATCCTACAGGTGAAATATAAAGCCCAAATTGCACAATAAAAGGCACAACAAATCTAAAATCTCGATACTTAACATTCAGTGCCGCTAGCCACAAACCAGCCCCCATTGAGGCGGCACAGGCGATTAAAATAAACACAGGTAATGTGAGAATTCGCCAACTAGGGACAAAATTAAACCAAGCCATTAACCCGAGCAAAATCATCCCAGAAATCAAAAAATCCACAAAACTAACCACGATCGCACTGGTTGGAACAATTAATCTAGGGAAATATACCTTAGACAACAGGTTGGAATTGGCAATTAAACTATTACTACACTCAGACAAAGAATTAGAAAAAAATTGCCAAGGTAATAAGGCTGAAAAAACAAGAATTGGGTATGGAACGCTACCATCGTCGAGCTTTGCTAACTTACCAAACACAACTGTAAATACGATCATAGTTAGAAAGGGGCGAATTAATGCCCAAGCAATGCCGATCGCTGTTTGCTTATAACGAACTAAAATATCTCTCCACGCAAGAAAATAAAACAATTCACGATAGCGCCATAAATCCTGCCAATATTGAGATTCTGTCCGTCCCGCTTCGATAATCAACTCTGGTTTCTGCGTCGTCATATAATACTTTTGTGACAAGTCCTGCTTAGATCTAAATCCTGAAAATCAAGTTATTCAAGCTCCAAGTATAACTGTTGAGTTGAATAAAATAGAATCTCAATTTTTGGGGAGTCTTCTGGTATTGTTTGATCGAATTCTATTCCATGAAGATAGTTTAGAGACTTAAAATGTCTGATGTTGTAATTAGAGTCGAAAATCTTAGTGAATGCTATGCGATTGGGCATCAGAAGCAGGAGCGCGATGTGATTGCGGAGAAAGTTAAGTCTTTTGGTGGTTTATTCAGTCGTAATGGCAAAGATGAAGATCCAACTCATGAGGAGTTTTGGGCGCTGAAAGATTTGTCATTTGAGATTAAGCAAGAGACAGGGTTGGCATCATCGGGCGCAATGGGGCGGGTAAGTCTACGCTCTTAAAAATCCTTAGTCACATTACTGAGCCGACTTCTGGGAAAATTTCGATCAAGGGTAGAATTGCTAGTCTGCTAGAAGTGGCACTGGTTCCGTAGAGTAGGTTGAGGTAATCCATGTATAGCAAAGATTACCGAGTTACAGGTGAATGGAATTTTACAGGACTATTAAACGTAAAAACAAGGTCTCCAGCTTTTTTTTAAAATAATTGGATGATCTTAGACACATCCAAAATTCTCGGAATCCTGTCACAGAGATACTTTTTAACTCCTATCCTACGGAACCAGTCCCCGATCCAGCATTTGTAGGATTTCTTATCCCTGACACTAAAACTTCAAGTTTGCAAGATTTTAAGCTATAGATGGAAGAATTAACATATTCAGTTTTTTACTCCTCTCATGTAAGCGATCTCATCTCATTGATTTCCCCTGCCGCCCAAAAATTCCTCGAAAACTCTGTTAGAAATATCGAAGGCATCTTCAACATCGAACAAGCCAAAAGCGATCGCATCCCCAATCCAAACCATCTCCCAGTTATTACAGGGCTAGGCACAAGCCAAATTGCCGCCAGCATAATCTTGGCTCAGTTCCCCGCAAAAAACGAAAATCCCAGTTGTCAGGCAGTAATTTACATGGGTGGAGTTTTCATCTCTTTAAATTACCTACTTAAATAGGAGCGATCGTTTTTAGCTTTAAGTTAATAAGAAGAGATAGTTTCTAGCTGCTGAATTCCAAGTTCTAAGAGTTCTTCAGTACACTTATTTAATTTAGTAAATGCTTCTTTTGTTAGTTGTTGGGCTATAGATATCTGTATATCCTGCATTGCGTGAGTAAAAGTAATATCCTGAGGTAATTTATGCTCTTGCTCAATAATTACCTGTTCAGTTGCATCAGTTTTTATATCATCGTTGGATTTCAAAACTCCAAATCCAGAGGGTTTAGATAATATTGCAGTGCTTCTTTTAGGTTTACTCATTTTTTTATAGCTTCATCTAGGATTTAAATAGGAGCGATCGCTTTTAATATCAACTCAGGGTGATCGGATTCAACTTGATTCAGATTCCAGATATTTTTGAATAATAAAACAGGACGGTCTAAGCTATCTTTAACCACCAAGGTATTAAATAGTCTTCCTGTTTCTTCTAGCGCCTCCCAACCATCTTCAACCCATCGGGCTACAGAATATGGCAGAGGATCAAGGATAGTTTCTACCCCATACTCACTTTGTAAGCGGAACTGCACCACCTCAAACTGAAGTTGTCCCACCGCACCGAGAATTGGGTCGCGCTTAGCATCATCGACGGAATACATAATTTGAATTGCGCCTTCTTCTTTGAGTTCGGAAACGCCTTTACGGAATTGCTTAAACTTCGATGGTTCAGGCGATCGCAAGTAGGAAAACAATTCAGGAGAAAAAGTGGGAATCCCTGCAAATTTAAACTTTTTGGTGCCGCAAATCGTATCGCCGATCGCAAAGGTACCAGGATTATTTAACCCAATTACGTCCCCAGCGTATGCCTCTGTAATAATTTCTCGGTCTTGTCCAAACAGCTTTTGAGCATGGGATAAGCGAATCGTTTTACCACTTCTCACATGGTTCACGGTCATATCCTTTTCAAATCGCCCCGAACATACCCGCACAAAGGCAATGCGATCGCGATGTTTAGGATCCATATTTGCTTGGAGCTTAAACACAAAGGCTGAAAATTCTTCATCAATCGGTGAAATTGTCCCCACGGAGCTATCATGGGCGGCAGGTTTAAGGGCGTGTTGCAAAAATGCTTTGAGAAATAACTCTACGCCAAAATTAGTCATGGCACTGCCAAAAAATACGGGGGTGATCTTACCTATGTGCATTGCCGCTTCATCCCATTCGGCTCCCATGGTTTCGAGAACTTCTAAATCTTCTAAAAATTGAGCATAAAGATCAGGTTCAATAATTTGGGGCAACCGTGGATCGTCTAGAAGCATAATCTCCACATCTGCTTCCCGTTGTCCATGTCCACTGCGCTTAAATAAATGCACCGTCTGACTAGCTCGATCAAAAACCCCCCTAAACCGATCGCCTGTACCAATCGGCCAGTTCATGGGATAGGGAATTAAGCCTAGTTCTTTTTCAATTTCATCTAGGAGTTCGAGGGGTTCACGGGTAGGGCGATCAAGCTTGTTGATGAATGTAAAAATAGGAAGCGATCGCAATTTGCAAACTTCAAATAATTTCCGAGTCTGAGTTTCTAAACCCTTCGCCGCATCCACCAACATCACCGCATTATCGGCTGCTGCCAAAGTCCGATAGGTATCTTCACTAAAGTCTTTGTGTCCAGGCGTATCGAGTAAATTGACACAACAATCCATATAGGAAAATTGCAAAACCGTAGATGTAATGGAAATTCCCCGTTGTTGCTCTAATTCCATCCAGTCAGAGGTGACATGACGTTGGGAGGCACGGGCTTTAACGGCACCAGCCAGATGAATTGCCCCTCCATACAGCAATAGCTTCTCAGTGAGAGTAGTTTTACCCGCATCAGGGTGAGAAATAATGGCAAAGGTGCGACGGCGATTGACTTCTTGGGCTAATTCGGGCATCTGACTAATCTATTGAGCTTTGGTTTTTAAGTTTAAAATTTTAAAGCTTGGGTTTTGATTATAGTTGCTAAAACCTTTGCTAGTTATTTTTCTCCCATATTTTACCTTCAGTTTGATTGTTGCAGTTCCTGATCCCAGTTAGCATACATCCAATACACGTTATACCAGTTCATATAGATACGGAAAATTTCCATGGCGACCTCGGATTTATTCTGTTCGATTAACCATTGTAGAAGTGGTCGTAGGGAGCGATCGTTGATTAACCCGCCCAAGGTCAAAATGCCCCAGAGTCCAAGGTGCAGAGGAGTCCTTTGAATCATCAGTGCCACATTTAAGGTGGGATGTTTTTGATAGAACTTCACTGCCATTCTGCCTCTTTGCTCTTCGGCATTTAGTAAACGGGGAATTTGGCTTAGGCTAAATGGGGCGTGATAATGGTAGCCAAGAGCTTTAGCGCATTTAATTAGTTTTAAGTCTAATTTTTTGAGACGTACACCTAGCTCCAAATCTTCCCAACCATATTCATTAAACTGAGTATCAAATTTACCTGCTTGGACTAGCCATTTTTTAGCGATCGCCGCATTACAAGTATCAAAATAGGCACCAGGGAAAAAGATAATATCTGACTTTTCCGAGGTGGGATCATCATAATTAGCAGTATTAATTAATCTGCCATAAGTAAAAGCTCGATCTTCCTTGGCTAAAGCCTCAGCGTGACCTGCTAAATAATCAGAAGTAACGATAATGTCACTATCAACAAAGACAATATATTCACCTTGAGCTTCATCTATGCCTAGGTTTCGAGCTACGGCGGCGGCGGCATGATTTTGTTGCAGAACTTTGACATGGGGAAATTGATCAGGATGCGATCGCAAAAATTCCACAGTATCATCCGTAGAGCCATCATCAACTACTAGAATTTCGTATACTTGGTCAAAATTTTGATTTTCTAAAGCAGTCAAACATTTTTTGAGAATATTTAGACGATTATAGGTGGGAATTACAACCGACCACTGAGGTTGAGTCATTTTTACTTGAGTTTTTGTTTAATAAAATTCACAAGTTGCTGCAACTGCTTATGTTGATTGACGAGTTGTTGCTCTAAGGATTTAACTTTTGTTTCTAAAGCGGTGACACGACTGAGTAAAACTGGATCGGGAGCAGATGCCGAAGCTTGTAATTGAGTATGATCTTGAACCAAGCCCACAGGCGGACGCTTACGAGATAGAAAAACTGCTTTTTTGATGGCTGCCATTAAGTCTTTCTGCTCAATGGGCTTTTCCACAAAAACTAGGTAGCGATCTTCAAAGGGTTCAGGAATTTTACTGGTTACTTCTTCTTTGCGCCCTGACATGATCACCAATGGGATGCGGCTCAGTTCGGGGTCTTGCTGTAAATGTTCATAAACTTCAAACCCACTCATGCGAGGCAGAATAAAATCTAGAATAATTAACCAAGGTCTATTTTCCCTAGCCGCTTCTAGTCCCTTAATGCCATCGGCAGCTTCAATAATGTCAAAGCTATCTTGGGGCAACATATCCCGAACCATGTTGCGGATTACTCGGCTATCATCAATTACCAGTATTTTGTTAGCTGCCACTTTGTAAATGAGTTAGGGGTGAATAGTTGAGGTATCAATACTTTTTACTCTACCCTACAACTGAGCTAATGTCATCAGACTATATTGAGAGATTTTAAAGCAAAGATTTAGGATTAGACTTACCTAAATAAATACACCTTTGGATAAATGCAGCTCTAAAGTAGTAGTTTTAGTATCATGGCAATTAGAAACTCTATTATTAGTTTCAGTAACTAGTTCTATCTAAGCATCAAAATTAGCTTCAAATTTATAATGTTATCTATTAAAGAAATTCAGAAATCACTGGTCAGTGGCGATCGCTCAGCCGTCGAAATTACCCAAGCGCATTTAGCTTTAATTCATAAACTAGAGCCGCAGTTGCATAGTTTTATTACGGTTACTGAAGAATTTGCGATCGCTCAGGCAGAAAAAATAGATAACCAAATTGCCGCAGGAGAGCCTTTATCCTTACTGTCAGGGGTTCCCATTGGCATTAAAGATAATATGTGTACCCAAGGTATTCTTACCACCTGTGGCTCAAAAATGCTGCAAAACTTTATCCCCCCCTACGAGTCTACGGTCACGCAAAAATTAGCAAACCTTGGCGCAGTGATGGTGGGCAAAACTAATCTCGATGAATTTGCCATGGGTGGTTCTAGTGAAACCTCGGCAATGGGCGGCACAGCGAATCCTTGGGATGTTTCGAGGGTGCCTGGTGGGTCTTCGGGCGGATCGGCAGCAGCAGTATCAGCAGGGGAATGTGTAGTGGCAGTGGGTTCGGATACGGGTGGTTCCATTCGTCAACCTGCTTCTTTTTGTGGCATTGTTGGCATTAAGCCCACCTATGGTCTAGTTTCTCGGTTCGGCTTAGTGGCTTTTGCTTCATCCTTGGATCAAGTTGGCTCCTTCGGTCGCAGTGTGGAGGATACAGCGATTTTATTGGAAGCGATCGCTGGCTATGATCCTAAAGATTCCACTAGTATTAAGGTCGATATTCCTAAATATTCAGAATTATTAACTCCTGATTTAACGCAGTCTCTCAAAGGGAAGAAGATTGGCGTAATTAAGGAAACCTTTGGCGAGGGCTTAAATTCGGAAGTAGATGCTGCCGTCAGAAAGGCGATCGCCCATTTAGAGAGTATGGGTGCCGAGATTCAAGAAATTTCCTGTCCCCGTTTCCGCTATGGCTTGCCCACCTACTATATTATTGCGACCTCTGAGGCTTCGGCTAATTTAGCTCGCTATGACGGTGTGAAATATGGACTTAGAGGTGAGTCGGCGGAAAATTTATTAAATATGTATTGTCAAACTCGTGAGCAAGGGTTTGGGGCAGAGGTGAAGCGCAGGATTATGATTGGTACCTATGTGCTTTCGGCAGGATATTATGATGCCTACTACCTGAAGGCGCAAAAGGTGCGGACTTTGATTAAGCAGGATTTTGATCGCGCTTTTGAGCATGTGGATATTTTAATCTCACCCACGGCTCCAACTACTGCTTTCAAATCTGGAAGTAAAGCGGAAGACCCTTTAAGTATGTATCTTTTAGACTTGATGACCATTCCTGCAAATTTGGCGGGTTTACCAGGTTTAAGTTTGCCCTGTGGTTTTGATGCCCAAGGACTTCCCATTGGCTTGCAGATGGTTGGGAATGTTTTACGAGAAGATACGTTATTGCAGGTTGCCTATGCCTATGAACAATCTTCGGAATGGCACAAGCGATCGCCTTCGATTTCTTAAAGACTAAGCTAATGTAAAAAATTAATCATGGGTAAACTACAATGTTTATACTTATGTTTAAACGTAGCGTTTTTGAAATCTTGTTATGACTGAAGTAATACTCGATATAAAAACATGGGGCAATAACTTAGGCGTGCGCTTACCTGCGGCGATCGCCCGTGAAGCCCATTTAAGTGTGAATCAAAGAGTTCGCCTCTCCGTTGTCAATGGTCAAGTTATCATCGTGCCAGTACTTAATGAACCATTGAGCCTTGAAGAACGCCTAGCCAATTTCGACCCAGTCCGACATGGTGGCGAAGTTATGATCGCAGAGCAAAGACTCGGCGCAGAACAGTGGTAAAAGGCGCGAATCTATGGATACCTGATCGCCAAGACATTATTTGGATCGATTGCAATCCACAGGTCGGTCAAGAAATGCGAGATATTCATCCATTCTTGGTGCTGTCGCCAAAAATATTTAACGGGAAAACAGCGATCGTGATTGGTTTACCGATGACAACAGCAGAATACAATGCTGATAATCCTTTTGCCGTAACCGTGGGCAAAGCTTCAGGACGCAAAGTTGATAAAACTAGCTATGTGCTTTGTCATCAGCCTAAATCTTTTGATTGGCGTTTACGGGGTGCAAAAACACATCCATTAGGCAAACTGAACAATGATTTATTTGCTCAAGTATGCGATCGCCTCAATCAAATTATTCAGCTCTAAAATCTTTTTTTTCAGCGATCGTACAAATCCGCGGTCGCTTTCGATTTCTATCTAATTTAAGTAATATCTGCTCAATATGATTACAGAAATTCAAATAGAGAATTATAAATCAATTCAAAACCTGAAGATGAATTTGGGTCGAGTTAATGTGTTTATTGGGGAGAATGGCTGTGGTAAAAGTAATATTCTAGAAGCGATCGCCCTTGCCTCAGCCGCAGCAACTGACAAATTAGATAACGAGTATTTAGCTCCTAGAGGTATCCGTAATGTAGAACCTCAATTTATGCGATCGGCTTTTGAACAAGAGAATCTTATAAAAGAGATAAAAATAAGTCTTAAGGGAAAAGAAGACCTCAGTATTGCTTATGTCTTAAATCATGATAATCAACCATATTCGCACTGGGATGTGTCACTTAAAACTAGTAAAGATCGATTAAGTGCATCCAAAGTATTTAAAGAAATGGTGCAAGAATCTCCTGATTTTGTTAATAAAGTTATGGAGGATGTTATTAAAAACAGACAGAGTAGCGAACAAAAAATCCCATCTTCTAGAATTGAGAATCTTATTTCGGTTGTTCAGATCAACGGAGAATTTTTTCTAAAGTATTTTCCAACTCGACTTAATCTGATAAATTTCCTAATATATTCTCCTGAAAATACATCATTACGATCGCTAAATGAAGAAGGACGAATCCAACCATTAGGCATTAAAGGTGAAGGCTTATTTAAGCTTCTAAAAGTTATGAGTGATGAAAGTCCCGAGCAAATTAATGAGGTGAAAGAAAAACTTAAACTTCTAGATTGGTTTGAGGATTTTGAAATTGCTTATGGTTCATTTG
>CASBQR010000054.1 GCA_949127865.1 Synechococcales cyanobacterium PMM_0082 | reverse complement strand
GAATATGTTTTACTTGCAGAAAAAGATATTTTGGCGATCGTTGCCTAAATCTAAATCTCATCAATTTTTTGCAAATATAAATTATCAATTTGACTCTTCAACTTGAATAATCCCAACTAATTGAAATTATCTTACTATTAAGGATAGAAAATCATGGCAAAGCGAATTATTTATAACGAAGATGCCCGTCGTGCCCTCGAACGTGGTATGGATATTTTAACCGAAGCGGTAGCTGTTACCCTTGGACCTAAAGGTAGAAACGTTGTTCTGGAAAAGAAGTTTGGCTCTCCCCAAATTATTAATGATGGCGTTACGATCGCTAAAGAAATCGAACTAGAAGATAACGTTGAAAATACTGGCGTAGCTTTGATTCGTCAAGCTGCTTCTAAAACTAACGATGCGGCTGGGGATGGTACAACTACTGCAACTGTTCTCGCCCATGCGATCGTTAAAGAAGGTATGAGAAATGTGGCTGCTGGGGCTAATGCTATTTCTCTTAAACGTGGTATTGATAAAGCCTCTACATTCTTAGTAGAAAAAATTGCGGCTCATTCTCGTCCTGTAGTTGATTCCAAGGCGATCGCTCAAGTCGGATCAATTTCCGCAGGTAACGACGACCAAGTTGGACAAATGATCGCTGATGCGATGGACAAAGTCGGCAAAGAAGGCGTAATTTCCCTAGAAGAAGGTAAGTCTATGACTACCGAACTTGAGATTACTGAAGGTATGCGTTTTGATAAGGGCTATATTTCTCCCTATTTCGTCACTGATTCTGAACGGATGGAAGCTTCCCTCGAAGAACCATTCATTCTAGTTACAGACAAAAAAATCGCCCTAGTCCAAGACCTTGTTCCCGTCCTTGAACAAGTAGCGCGCACAGGTCGTCCTCTGTTGATTATTGCTGAAGATATTGAAAAAGAAGCTCTAGCAACTTTAGTGGTAAATCGTCTGCGTGGCATTTTGAATGTTTGTGCAATTAAAGCTCCTGGATTTGGTGACCGCCGTAAAGCCATGCTAGAAGATATTGCTGTTCTGACTGGTGCTCAGGTAATTACTGAAGATGCTGGACTCCGTTTGGATACAGTTAAACTAGATGCCCTTGGCAAATCTCGCCGCATCGTGATCACTAAAGATACAACGACAATTGTGGCTGAAGGAAATGAAGTTGCGGTTAAAACCCGTTGTGAGCAAATCCGTCGTCAAATTGAAGAATCTGATTCCTCATTTGATAAAGAAAAACTCCAAGAACGTCTTGCTAAGCTAGCTGGCGGTGTCGCTGTAATCAAAGTTGGGGCTGCTACCGAAACCGAAATGAAGGATCGGAAGTTCCGTCTTGAAGATGCGATCAACGCTACCAAAGCGGCTGTAGAAGAAGGGATCGTGCCTGGTGGTGGTACAACCTATGCTCACCTCGCTCCTGAACTAGAAACTTGGGCATTGGCTAATCTTAAAGCTGAAGAACTAACTGGGGCTTTAATTGTAGCAAAGGCTTTACTAGCTCCTGTTAAGCGCATTGCCGAAAATGCTGGGCAAAATGGGGCTGTGATTGCAGAAAGAGTTAAGGAGAAAGACTTTAACACTGGCTACAACGCTATGACCAATCAGTTTGAAGATATGTTTGCTGCTGGAATTGTTGACCCTGCTAAAGTAACTCGTTCTGCTTTACAAAATGCAGCTTCGATCGCTGGCATGATTCTAACTACAGAATGTATTGTGGTTGATAAGCCTGAAGATAAGCCTTCTGCTCCTGCTGGTGGTGGCATGGGTGGAGACTACGATTACTAAGCCTAATTTGCTTTAATAATCACTAAATTTATTAATTGGGGTGGCAATACCATCCCTTTTTTGTTTTTATTTTTAATCAATGCTGCAATAACTGCATTTTTAAGAAAGTTGGGGAATAAAGCATCGTGTGACTCTTCCAAATCCTCGAAGTTCTCTAGCATAATTTAGCGAGACCTCATTTTCTGATTTTAATAAATTAATGCCAATGCCATTATTTCCTTTTTCTTTGCCTGAAGAATGGATATAGCGATCGCCCCCCAGATACATTCCCACATGGTTCGCTTTTTCTCCAGTGCCAAAAAAAACTAAATCCCCTGCTTGCAATTCCGTTTGAGCTATAGGCGAAGTGAATCCTTCCTGTTGATAGGCATCCCGTGGAATCCAAATTCCTACAGATTGAAACGCTGCTTGCATTAAGCCTGAGCAATCAAAATTAGGAGGCACTGTACCGCCCCATAAATATTCATTTTTCATAGTCATAGCATTTTCCACATAGGCGATCGCTTTGGGGATTTGAGCTTGAATTTCTGCTTCTGATAATTCCACGGGTTGATACCTAGATTCTACGGGACGAAACTTAAACAAATTCCGAATAAATCCGATATATCCATCCTCTAAAAGTTGAACTTGGAGATATTCGGGTTGTAAAATTTTCAGGTATCTTCCTCCCGCCATTTGCGTAGCTAGAGCTGTAAAGTTGGGAGAGTCATAAATGTTAATGTCAATAAAGCTTTGATAGATATTCATATCTTTTAAATTGTTAAAATTATTAGCGATCGCCATTTTTCACTGATTTATCTACTAATTTATCTAAAGTTATGCGATTGTGAAGTGAGTGAACGTAATAATATCAGCCCATGCATCGCCTTGCCACTATTTTAGGAAACACCCAAGAGTCTGACAGTGTTGTCTTTGTGGAGCAGCAACCTGCCCCCATTGTCATGATCACGGCGGCGGATACAGATATTCAGACCCTTGCGGCGGTTATGGAGCGGTTACCAAACCAAATTCCTGAAATTAGAGTTGTGAATTTACTACAACTACAACAACAAATAGTCATAGATACTTACGCCGAAGAGGTTTTAAGCAAAGCTCAGGTGATTATTTTACGGTTAATTGGTGGGCAATCCTATTGGAGTTATGGCTTAGAAGTTGTCAAAGCTGTAGTTGAGGAATCTGGAGCGAGTTTATTTGTGCTGCCCGGAGATGAACGTCCCGATCCGACTCTGACTAGTCATTCTACGGTGAGTATGCGATCGCTCAATCAGGTTTGGCAATATTTAATTGAAGCGGGGACAGATAATTATGAGAATTTATTAAAGTATATCGCTGCGGAGTTTCTGAATGTCCAAATTGCATATCAATTACCCCAACCAGTGCCGAGAGCAGGCATATTTGGTGATTATATTAAGGATATTTCGGGGGGAAATGTGGGGATTTTATTTTATCGTTCTCATTATCTATCTGGAAATACGAAAGCGATCGCTTGTTTGTGTGAGGCATTAACTGCCAGAAATCTCAATCCTTTTCCCATTTATGTTTCTTCTCTAAAGGAACCTGATGTCCAAGCAGAGTTATTACAGTATTTTAATAACATCGATTTAATTTTGAATACTACTAGCTTTTCCCTTGCCAGTTTAAAAACCGATAGCCCCAAAGTTGATCTGTGGCAGAGCTTGAATGTTCCAGTATTTCAGGTGATTTTTAGTGGTAGTGGTCGAGAAACTTGGGCGAGTGGAACTCAGGGCTTAACGCCACGGGATATGGCAATGAATGTGGCTTTACCTGAAGTCGATGGCAGAATTATCACACGAGCAGTTTCCTTTAAGATTGGACAAGCTCAAAATTCAGCCCTGCAAACTGAAATCGTAGTTTACGAACCCGAACAGTCACGCATTGATTTTGTCGCAGATTTAAGTAAAAAATGGATAGAACTAAAATCCACATCACCATCAGATCGAAAGATAGCTCTGATCCTTGCCAATTATCCTAACCGTGATGGCAGGCTCGCCAACGGTGTGGGTTTAGATACACCTGAAAGTTGTGTAGAAATTCTCAAGGCTTTGAAAGCTGATGGCTATAATACGGGAGATGTTCCTGAAAATAGTGCCGAATTGATTGAATTATTAACCTCTGGGAAGACGAATGATCCTGAAACCTCTAGCTTACGTCCAACTTATCAATCTTTATCGGTTACAGATTATCACTCCTATTTTCAAACATTACCCGAGCTGGTTAAATCTGGAATTCAAACTCGGTGGGGAGATGTCTTAAAGGAACAAGCAGGAGCAGAATTTGTAATTTCAGGCATTCAATTCGGTAATATCTTTGTGGGGATTCAACCCTCACGGGGCTACGATCTAGATCCAACACTGAACTATCATGCGCCTGATCTGGAGCCAACCCATCGCTATGTCGCATTTTATTATTGGCTGAGAGAAAGATATCAAGCGATCGCTCATATTGGTAAACATGGAAACCTAGAATGGCTGCCTGGAAAGAGTATTGCTCTATCAGAAAATTGTTATCCCGAGGCTGTATTCGGCGCAATGCCACATCTTTATCCGTTTATAGTCAATGATCCAGGGGAAGGTTCTCAGGCAAAACGGCGATCGCAAGCAGTAATTATTGATCACCTCACTCCACCGATGACCCGTGCTGAACTCTATGGGGGCTTGCAAAAACTAGAATGCTTAATAGATGAATACTACGAAGCCGAAACCCTTGACCCCAGTCGTCTTGGCATGATTAAGGAACGATTAATTGCGCTGATTAAGCTAGAGAATTTACACCACGAACTGGGAATTTCTAGCGATCGCCTTGAAGATTCCCTTAATAGCATTCTCACCACTACCGATGGCTACCTATGTGAATTAAAAGAAGCACAAATTCGTGATGGACTCCATATTTTTGGTAAATGTCCCCAAGGTAATCAACTTAGAGACTTAATTATTGCCATAGCTCGGAATCCTACCGCAAATCGGATGGGTTTGACTAGGGCGATCGCTAAGGATTGGCACTTGGATTTTGATCCACTTACCGCCAACTTAGGAGATGTTCTGCTTTCAAATCATCCTAAACTTAAAGATAGTCGCATAATTGGTGATGCCGTGGAAGCGATGGAGGGATATGCCTCTGAACTAGTAGATGAAATCCTAAATTCTTCTTTGTTATCGATAGAAGATGAATCCCAAATTAAGCAAGAATTAAATTGGATAAGCGATCGCCTCTTACCATCTTTGCAAAATACGACTCAAGAACTGACAAATTTCTTAAGGGGATTAAATGGTGAATATATAGCCAGTGGAGCATCAGGCGCACCCACCAGAGGCAGACCAGAAGTATTACCGACAGGCAGGAACTTCTACTCCGTTGATATTCGTGCCATTCCTACAGAAACTGCATGGGATATTGGGCGCAAAGCCGCCGATCAAGTAATTGAAACTTATACCCAAGAACATGGAGAATATCCTCAAAGCATTGGGCTTTCAATTTGGGGAACTTCCACAATGAGAACGGGAGGAGATGATTTAGCCGAGGCTCTGGCACTAATAGGAGTTCGTCCTGTATGGGATGGAATATCACGCCGAGTTGTAAACTTTGAGATTTTACCTTTATCCTTTCTTGATCGCCCCCGTGTAGATGTAACCCTACGAATTTCTGGCTTCTTTCGTGATGCCTTCCCTAATTTGATCGATTTATTTGATCAGGCTGTAAATGCGATCGCCGCCCTTGATGAATCGCCCCAAGATAATCCCCTTGCGGCAAAGGTGCAAACTGAAACCCAAAAATGGCTAGATACAGGTTTAAATATAGAGGAATCTAAGGAGCGATCGCTCTATCGGATTTTTGGTTCTAAACCCAGTGCCTATGGAGCAGGATTACAGGGCTTAATCGAGTCTCAAAATTGGGAAACTGAAGCCGACCTTGCCCAAGCATATATTAACTGGAGTGCCTTCGCCTATACTCGCAAATCTGAAGGGAAATCTGCGCCTGAAGCTTTTAATCAAAGGTTAGGGAATATGCAAATCGTCCTCCAAAATCAAGACAACCGAGAACATGATCTGCTGGATTCCGATGATTACTATCAATTTCAAGGTGGTATGACTACAGCCATTAAATCCCTTACAGGCAACACCCCATCTATCTATTTTGGCGATAATTCCCGCACAGAGCAACCAAAAGTGCGTAAACTCAGTGCCGAGATTGCCCGTGTCTATCGTTCCCGTGTGGTCAATCCCAAATGGATTGCAGGTGTAATGCGCCATGGTTATAAAGGAGCTTTTGAAATGGCGGCAACCGTAGACTTCCTTTTTGCCTATGATGCTACTACAAATTGTGTTGAAGATTTTATGTATGAAGGGATTGCCGATACTTATCTTTTTAATAATGAAGTGCAAACATTCCTGCAAAAATCTAATCCTTGGGCATTAAGAGATATGGGAGAACGATTACTAGAAGCAAATCAACGGGGATTTTGGCAAGATGTTTCGTCCCAAACCCTAGAAAAACTGAAAGCTTTAGTTAATGAAACCGAAGGAATGATTGAAGCCCAAAGATAATTTGTTTGCATCTCCAATCTGGCAATCGGGAGTAAATATATGAAACTCAAATTCCCTTTATAGCTAAAACCCCATTAAAGCCTTACTAAATTAGCAGAAATAATAAGTATTTGTATTTTTTTAAATGGACTCTTAATCTAAATAGCTCGCTCGTTCTGTAATGTTAAGATGTTCTTAGCTCATAGGGATATTTTTATTGTGGTTGTGAACATCAAGATATCTTTGTGAGGTCGTTATACATAGCTTTTTAGGTAGGACACTTCATTTTTGAACTGGCGAATGTTTAATATTCGGATTGTATTAGTAGAACCCTCTGGAGCATTAAATGTGGGGTCGATCGCTAGGGTTATGAAAAATATGGGATTGTCACAATTGTGGTTGGTTAATCCTAAATTTGATCTACAAAGCGATCGCTATGCCAAAGCAGCACAGGATATGGCAGTTCATGCTCAAGATATTTTAAGTAATGCCCAGATTGTCGATAGTTTGCCAGAAGCTTTAGGTGGTTGCCAAAGAGCGATCGCCACAACTGGACGCACAGAAATTAAGGTGGAAACTCCAGAAGCAGGAATACGGTGGTTATTAGGTATTAATTCTACAAATTCTTCGGCTAATTCTTTGGCGCAATCAGGAGCGATCGTATTTGGGCGAGAAGATCGAGGTTTAGATAATGCCGAATTAGCCTATTGTCAAAAAGTTGTGCAAATTCCCGTATCACCAATCTATCCATCAATTAACCTTGCCCAAGCGGTGGCGATTTGTTGTTATCAGGTGCAGATTCTAGGAACCAAGGCGATCTCCTATCCATCTATCCCTATTGATCCAGAAGTATCCCTAGCCCGTATTGAGCATTTAGAAGCTTACTATCAAGACCTAGAAGCAGTTTTATTAAAAATTGGTTATCTTTTTCCCCACACAGCTTTTAGTAGGATGCAAAAACTACGACAAATATTTAACAAAGCTGACCTCACGAAAACAGATATTGATATGTTGCGGGGTATTATTCGTCAGATTAATTGGGTTAGCAATAATAGTATGAAAAATAAATAGATTTACCTAGGTTTTTAGTACAAAATTAGGACAAATGTATGTGCTTTCTTACCATTGCCAAAAGCTTCTCAATGACATAATGAGAAATGGTTTTAGCTAGCATAACTTATTTGATGGAGATGTATATTTTATGCTAATTGAATTTGATCAGGGTTAAACTTGCACTTTAGAATGCGATCGCTCCACAAATAAACTCCAACTTTTAGCTTGATTAGGTTTGAAGTTGAGATTTAGATATGCGATCGCTTTTCTATGAAGGTGGTTTTCTAAATCTATATCCGTTTGGCTCGACAACGACAAAAGCTCCAGCCAACTCTTTCTCGGAATAGGTTTGCAGAACTCGTCTTAGTTCTGAGTGGACAGAATTTACCGTAGTGGGAAGGATTCGGAGATAGATAACCCCAGATCCAAAAGCTCTCACAAAAATTAGATTTCCATAGTCCCGATCTCTAGTAATTAGAATGCGGTTAAGTTCCTGTGCAACTATTAGTATTTCTTCATCCTTAGCTGCTGAGAGTCCAAGCTGACGCACGAGAACCACATCATGTTGCTCATCAGTTAAGAATTTTGCTGTTGCCGCATAAACATCTTGATCAAATAAAAATTTCATTTTTACGCAGATATCAGACAAATTTCTTCAGATGCAATTAAAGCGATCGCATATTTAATACAGGCACGAATATCATCAACTTGAAGATCGGGATAGTAGTCTTGAATAATTTCTTTAAAGGAAAGTCCTTCATTAAGTAGTTCAAGTACATTCTGTACAGTAATTCTTGTGCCTGCAATAAAAGGTTTGCCAAAGTGAATTTGAGAATTGACTGAGATTCTATCCATAATATGGAGCCTAAACTTTATACTACTAGACAATTGTAGAACATACATTGAAATGCGGTCGCTCCACAAATTAACTAATACGTTTAGCTTGATTAGGTTTGAAGTTGAGATTTGGATATGCGATCAATGCTCTAGTTCAAGTTTGATATTCAAAGACCAGCTAAATATAAAGTAACTGATTCTCGATCTCATCGAGGTAAATTAAAGCAAAGATGTTACTCAAAAAGATATTGCTCAAATTGTTGCAAAATGTTCTTTTACTAATGGATGCACTAACTCTGAAGGGGTATGATTGCGGCTTATATAATCATTAATCTCAGTTTGATTATCTTGATAAAAACTTAAAGCATCAAATACCTGTGCCAATGTTAAATGCGTTAGATGAATAGGAATTTCTTCTGGAGAGGTTCCTAAACGCCACAATCCCACAATAGCCCTTACAGTGGTCTTTGTCCCGATGATAATAGGCTCACCACTTAAAATACTGGTATTCCGAATGACATAGCGAGAGGTGGTTTTAGCTGGCATAACTTATTTATTATGGAGATTTATATTTTATGCAAATTAAATTTGATGCGCCTAACTTTGAGCATGATTAGATTTGAGTTTAGTCTTTAGAATGCGGCGGAACGCACACCGCAGGTAATCGCTTGAGAGCAAATAGGAGAATTAACATCAAAAAGCAAGTACAAATGAAGTAAACCGATCACAGCTAATCAACTCCGCTATTGAAACTAAACCTTTGAATTAGTAAAAAAAAGTCTTATAGTTTGACCAATAACTTTTCATTAGGTAATATTGCCGTGGTTAAGTCAAGATAATTTCTCACCGCAGGTCAACCAAAATGCCTAATCTGGAAGAATGCCTAAATATTGGACGGGCGATCGCTTGGGGAGCTTCTGATATTTTATGGAAATACTATCAATCACCATCAACGCTACAAATTACAAATAAAAGTGCCGAAGAAGGAGACGTGACCGATGCTGACTTGGCTGCTAATGAATATATTTTAAGTAATTTACATAAAGAATTTGGCACTACAGATTTTGCCTACCTCAGTGAAGAAACCGAAGATAATAGCGATCGCCTAAATTTCGATTGGGTTTGGGCAATTGATCCCCTTGATGGCACCAGTGATTTTATTAAGCGCACGGGCGAGTTCTCGGTACATATTGGGCTAAGTTATCGTCAACGACCCGTATTAGGCTTAGTGGCTATACCGATGGCTAATCATTTACTTACAGCAATTAAAGATCAAGGCGCATATTTAGAGCAGCGTAACGGAGACAAAGCCAAAATTCAAGTTTCGACCAAAACCGATCTTAGCTCCATGATTGCGATCGCCAGCCGTAGTCACCGTACCCCTAAGTTAGAGTTAATTTTAAGTAATCTACCCAAATCCCAAGAACTCTCTGTCGGCAGTATTGGTGGCAAATTAGGAGCGATCGCCTGTGGTACAGCAGATTTTTACATTTCGGTTTCAGGTAATTCTGCACCAAAGGATTGGGATTATTGCGCTCCTGAAATTATCCTGACCGAAGCAGGGGGGCAACTTACCCACTTTGACGGCACCCCACTCACCTACAACAATCCTGATATTACGCAATGGGGAAATATTATCGCCAGTAATGGTTGCGTGCATTCTGAGCTTTGTAACCTTAGCCAGAAAATTCTCGATCAAAATCTAAATTAGGTAGGACTTACTCGACATAAGAAAGAAAACCTATATTTTAAGAGAGTTTGAAGCGTATCCACAATTGAAGGTAAAGCCCTCAAACTCCATCCCACTATGATTTTATAAATTTGAGTGCGTAAGTCTTATTAGGAATAAATTCTTGAAATTTTATAGTTGTCATGACTCTATTGGTAGATATCAATACTTAAAGGACTCTATCAAAAGTAGTATGCTATAAAAGTATTTTTAATTATTAAGAGATTTTAAGGTGATAGATAACGCTCTAAAGGATTACCCTCAGAACCTAAATTTGCAAAAAGATCTAGATGAACAGCTACCATTTACCCTCCAAGATGTAAGAAACGCTATTCCCCCCGAATATTTTCAGCCTTCTGTAGTTAAATCTCTTTATTACTTTTTTTTTGACATAATTATTATCGCTGGACTTTATGCGATCGCGGCTAAATTAGACTCTTGGTTCTTTTATCCTATATTTTGGTTAGCTCAAGGCACAATGTTTTGGGCTTTATTTGTGGTCGGACATGACTGTGGACATGGCTCCTTTTCCAAGTATAAATGGCTGAATAATTTAATTGGGCACTTGTCACACACGCCGATCCTTGTACCCTTTCACGGTTGGCGCATCAGTCACCGCACCCATCACCAAAATACGGGTAGTCTGGAAAATGATGAAAGCTGGTACCCAGTGACAGAAACTAAGTACAAAGAAATGGCATGGATTGAGAAATTTGCTCGCTTTGATATTTCCCTTATTGCCTATCCCTTATATCTATTTAACCGATCGCCTGGTAAAGCTGGTTCTCACTTTGACCCCAGCAGCCCGATCTTCAAGCCTTCGGAAAAATGGGATGTCATTACCAGTACTGTTGCTTGCAGTTTGATGGTTGCCTTACTCGGATTTCTGACCTATCAATTTGGAGTACTTTGGCTAGTTAAGTTTTACCTAGTTCCCTATATCCTGTTTGTGATGTGGTTAGACTTTGTGACTTTCCTGCACCATACTGATACAGATATTCCTTGGTATAGCGGCAAAAACTGGAATTTTCTCAAAGGCGCATTATCTACAATCGATCATGACTATGGGTTTGTTAACGATATCCACCACAATATTGGTACCCATGTCGCTCATCACATATTTCTCAGCATTCCTCACTACAATCTCTTGAAAGCAACTGAGGCGGTTAAACCTGTCTTGGGTAGCTATTATCGCAAGTCCGATGAATCAATCTTTACAGTTTTCTGGCGTGCCTATAATAACTGTCACCATGTTCCAGACAATCAAAAAACTGTTTACTACCAACGGGCTACTAAATCCTAAGTTGGGTTAATTTAAGATTTTGGGGTGGAAAGTTAAATAGCGATCGCCTCAATTACCCTTATATTTTTTCCTAATTCTTAGCCTAAGTTAATTGCTTAAGCAAATCTTGGGTAATTAATTCTGGGTTAGCTACGGACATCAGCGATCGCACTACCGCCACTCTTTTTGCTCCAGCCTTCATCACATCCCCTAAATTCTCTGCATCAATCCCGCCGATCGCATACCAAGGCATTGATAGTTTTTGATTAGCATACTCCACATATTCAAAACCTGATGCTGCTTTGCCAGGCTTAGTCGGAGTAGCAAATACTGGTCCAACGCCCACATAGTCAACATGATTATTCAAGGCAATTTCTAATTCTTCAGGGCTAGTTGTGGATTGCCCAATAATGGCATCTGCACCTAATAATTTTCGTGCCTCATGAATCGGAAAATCCTGCTGTCCTAAATGCACACCATCGGCTCCCACAGCTAGGGCAATATCTACGCGATCATTAACTAAAAATAGAGCATTATATCTATGGCAAAGCTCACATAATTTAGCAGCGATCGCAATTCTTTCCCCATCATTAATATCCTTATCTCGGTACTGCACTAAAGATAAGCCACCTTTTAAACAACTCTCAACGGTTTCTAGTAAATTTGGACTGGGCATTGTTACCAAATACAGCAAAGCCTGATCTAACTTTTGCAGGTTCCTTTGCCTTTTACTTACCAAGGCACTTTCCAGAACGTAAACCTGATAACGCATTTGCTTCATAGCCTGCCCCATCTCAGGAAAATCTATTTTGCTATATTCCTCCAACACCCGCAACGCCTCTTGCACCCTTGCCAAATTTGCGCCTAATACTGCCTGAATATCCCGCCGTTGGGATTCTTGAGCGTGGCTAAGATGGGTGCCTACATCTGTAACGGTATTTCTTGCCGATTTAAATTCGTCTTTATGCCAAGTCGCTAATTCCTGACGGAGATCTTTACATTGGGCAGCCAGAGTTGCGCTTTCTAGTCCAAATCGACACCATTCTTCAATTACCCGCATTCCTTCACGGGCGCGATCGAGATTTGCATCTAAAATCCGATAGATAGTTTTCACTGGTTTTTAATTTTTTAATTTTTTGGGAGTTTATACTGAGCCACGATGCGCTTGGCAAATTCAGGCACATGGGCTTCTAGCTTTTTCGGATAATTGCGCTTGGTGTAAAGATAATTACGGATGAAGTGGGAATCTATGGAAAAGCGTCCGTATTCTAGACCTTTAGGACCAATTTTATTGACAACAAAGTTGATAATGTATGCAAACCACATGGGCAGAGTCGTGGCATTATCGTAGGCAGCTATGCCCTGTTGGACGGCGGGTTTGCGATCGCCTTTGGACATCACAGGTTGAGTTTCTAATTGCGACTTAACTGCATCGAGCATCTCTTTCCCCGTATCATTTCTAACTACAATCCACTGCCAGCCAAAGGGCGCACCCATATAGCCAACAACTAAATCTGCTAAGGAATTAACATAATCAAAACAAGTCATGCAAGAGGGCGCAAATACATCCTTGAGTTCTTTGGTATTTAAGCCAAAAAATGGCACCATTTCCGTCGAGCCGTCCGAGTGCTTAAAATGCACATTAAAATCCTGCATAAATTCATAGCTAACTACGGTACTGGGCGATCGGCTGGTGGTATCGAGAAATTTTTGTAATCCTGCCCGATTGACATTGTCCACACAGGGCGTACCTAGAACGTAGAGTTTCTCTAGTCCCAATTGCTTTTCTACAGTTCGCAGTGCTTGAATCTGACAGCCTACACCAATTACGAGCAGTCTTTTCATCCCCGATCGCTCCACTTGTTCTAATACAGATAAATTGGGGGAGAGGGTGGGTTTATTAACTCTAGCGGCTAAAATTTCTGCGGGGGTCGTGGCAATAATTGGTCTAGGTGTAAAGCGATCGTCGGTACTCGCTTGCACACAAACTACACCTTCTACCTTGCCCGAAGTCAGCATCTCAATGGCAATACTAGAGACAATTCCTGTCCATTGCGCTCCAGCGATCGGCTCGGTTTTACGGGCTGCCATCATCTCTTGATGCACACCAAAATATAGTTCTTGTTCGTCGTCTAAATTGCGATCGCGTTGATGGGTCTGCACTTCTAATTCACCAATATGCTGCGTAATAAAAGCACAAGATTCCTTAACGTAGTGGATATAGTAGGTATCACAAAGTCCGCATTCACTACATAGTTCTTTGGCAGGACGATGTTTAACATTAGTTAAGGCTTTAGCTTTCAGGTGAGGCGCAGTCATATTCGAGTTTTATTATGGTTCTAACAGTGTGCCATATTGCCATCACAATTGATTCGTTTTAAGTCTTACTTACTTTATTTTGAATATTTTTAGGGTTTTCCCTAGTAAAAATGCGGAAAGATAAATAGCTGTTTCTATCACCCCAGATCTTAAAGTTTTAACCAATAGGCAACTTACACCCCTGTAAATACGACATAATCCTCAGAAAGATCACGCATGATAGCATCAAACTATTGATTTGATCGCCCGATCGCCATTGATCACTCTTAATCTAAATTGCCATACTTAAAACCCATCAAGATTATGAAACAGATCAATATAAGTTCTACCCGACCAAAAGTGGTTGCAATCGATCCTAGATTATCGTTTCGTCCACCTATGTCCAGCATATTAATGTTAGCGGTTGTGGTGATGTGTGGCGGCATAGTGGCAGCTTGGTTCACTAGCAAAGGTTCAATGCATAGCATTATGGAGCAGGTGCAGTTACTGCCAATTATGCGCCCGACTTGGCTAGAGTTGCCAATGACTACAATTCAAACCCTAGCTAAGCCAGTCGTTGCTTTACCTTTGATCACATTTATCATTGCCTTTGGGATTACAAAAATTTCGCCTCAACCTCAAATTTGGTCAAGGTTTATGGTCGTGGCAATACTCCTAATTTTGATTTTCCGCTATGTAATTTGGCGATCGCTCTTTACAATTAATACCGCAGATTTTACTAACGGCTTATTTAGCGTGGGACTATTTGGCTTAGAAATGCTAACTATTTTTAATGGAGTCCTTCAACTATTTTTAATGGTGCGAACTAAAGATCGTCGTAATCAAGCCAGTCTCATGGCGATCGCGGTTGAGAGTAAAGAGTTTGTACCAAGTGTCGATATTTTAATCCCCACCTATAACGAACCTGAATTTATCCTCCGCCGCACCATTATTGGCTGTCAAGCTTTGGACTATGAGCATAAAAATATCTATGTCCTTGATGATACTCACCGAACCGAAATTAAAGCCCTAGCTCTGGAATTAGGCTGTAATTATATTGCTCGACCTGATCATAACCATGCTAAAGCGGGAAATCTCAACCATGCGATCGCCCGCACGGACGGCGAATTAATCGTGTGTTTTGATGCAGATTTTATTCCCACCCGTAACTTTCTGACTCGCACCGTCGGCTTTTTTCAAGATCAAAATACCGCCCTAGTTCAAACTCCCCAAAGCTTTTATAGTGTTGATCCCATTGCTCGGAATCTAGGACTAGAGAATATTCTGGTGCCAGAGCAGGAGGCATTTTATCGCCAGATTCAACCTGTACGGGATGGTACCGATAGTGTGGTTTGTGCAGGCACTTCTTTTGTGATGCGGCGATCGGCTTTACAAAGTAACGGTGGGCAATTTGTCACCAGTTCCCTCAGCGAAGATTACTTTACCGCTATTACTCTTTCAGGCAAGGGCTATCGCCTCATTTATTTAGATGAAAAACTCAGTGCTGGAGCCGCCCCCGATGATATGGGATCGCAGGCAACCCAAAGACTACGATGGGCGCAGGGGACATTACAAGCATTTTTTATTAAGGAAAACCCCCTAACGATCGCTGGCTTACGACCATTACAAAGACTATCCCACCTCACAGGCATTCTCTATTGGTTTACCAGCTTATCAAGGGTAGGCTTTCTTCTGATTCCTGTAGCTACCGCTTTTTTAGGCGTGATCCCCGTCCGTGCCAATACCGATGATATTCTTTACTATTTTCTACCGCAGTATGTAGTGAATTTAGCTGTATTTGCGTGGTTAAGTAATTACAGTCGGTCGGCGTTTTTGTCAGATATTTATGATGTGGTTCTGTGCTTTCCCCTTGCGGCTACTGTCCTGCAAACGATGTTTCAACCTTTTGCTAAGGGGTTTAAGGTCACACCCAAGGGAACTAGCCGCGATCGCCTGAGTTTTAATTGGGCTTTAGCCTCACCATTGATCCTGGTATTTATTGCTACGGCTGTGAGTTTATGGATTAATTTAGCTAAATGCCTCATGGAATTATCCAGCTATGAAGTTTTAGATAATGTTAAAGGCTTAAATCTAGGCTGGTTATGGAGTACCTATAATCTCATCCTCTTAGGTGTCGCCCTCTTGGTGATGCTAGATGTGCCTAAACCAGATTTATACGAATGGTTTGATTTACGCCGTGTGGTCAAAGTGCAAGTAGGCGATCGCATCCTGTGGGGAACTACAGCCATTATTTCTGAAGTTGGAGCCGAAATTATCCTGACCCAAAGTGGTATAGAAGGAAAACTAGCAGTTAATCTTGAAATTATGGAAGAAAATTTGCAACTTAAAGGATTTATCCATAAAACTCGAATTGAACAAGGATTTCCGATAATTACAGTGATGTTCGATCAAGTTAATCTATCTCAACATCGCTCCTTAGTCGAAATGCTATTCTGTCGTCCCGGACAGTGGAAACATCAAAATAATCCTGGAGAGTTAACATCTTTATGGTTACTATTCCGCAGCCTAGTTAAGCCCAAAGCTATATTCGGTAAAAAAAATGAGCTTAGTGCGATCGCCATCTGCCAAATTTAATTGGTATATGTCTCAGGGCAGCGTTATTTCTCAGTAAACTACAAAGCCTATAACCATCCACCTTATGCATATTTACTAAATTTTGTTAAAAATAAGCAGTGAATTCAAACAGAAAAGTAGATGAAATCTAGTTTCTATGACAATTTTAGATTAACCATCTCATTTTCAAGTAAAGTATTCAAGAAAAAGTTATATCGTCAATTAAGCAAATTTATATTATGGCAACAAGTTTTTCCTTTGACGTGGTTAGTGATTTTGAACATCAAGAGTTGGTTAATGCCATAGACCAAACTCGAAGAGAAATTACTAGTCGCTATGATTTAAAAGATACGGGGACAGAATTAGTTTTAGATGCAGAGAGCATTACCATTAAAACCAATAGTGAGTTTACACTTACGTCTGTGCATGATGTGATGCAGTCAAAGGCAATTAAGCGCAATCTTTCCCTCAAAATATTTGATTATGGCAAGATCGAATCTGCTAGTGGCGATCGCGTTGTCCAGATTATTAAACTTCGCAAAGGCATTGAACAAGATCTAGCCAAAAAAATATCTAAATTAATTAGAGATAGTTTCCCTAAAGTTCAGGCATCAATTCAAGGTGATTCTTTACGAGTGATATCTAAGTCCAAGGATGAATTGCAGTCGGTCATGCAACTCGTCAAAACCCAAGATTTCCCTACTGCCTTACAATTTAATAACTACCGTTAATTTCAATATCCTCAACAATGGGACTATTCAGTACGAGGATTAACTTTCTGAAGTTTTCTGGCGCACTAAAAATGAAGGTAACTCGACTTTAGGAGTTTCTAAGATTTTGGGAATATCTTTGCCATCTATAAATCTTTCAAGGGCAGCACTAAGTTGAGTGGCATGGTTTTGATGAATTACACATTTCTCTTTCCAGTGTTGAACCGCCGCTTCATACTCTACAGATTGTCCAGACTGTTTGAGAACTTGCTCTTGTAATTCTCCAATCTGGGTTTCTAGATCTGTCACCCGATTTTGAGAACTAATATACTCATTTTGTAAACTGCGAATCGATTGCTCCAGAACTGATTGCAAAGAGATATTTTTAGTATGTTCACGACCAGAGACATGTCCCTGAGCTTGCATTTTCTGTAAAGCCTTAGCATGTTGGGATAGTTCGAGGAGTGACGTTTCTAGACTTTCCGTTAGTTCTTGTTGAGATTGTTCTAGAAGTTGTTTTTGCCTATTTAACTCTTGAATTTGCAGTTCTTGCTCTTCTATCTGAGCTTGATCAAGGGTGCGAAGTTTGACGACTGATGTCATTAATTCATGTTGTTGTTGTTCCCAGTTATGCTGAAGTTGGGTTTGGAGCGATCGCTGTAATTCCCGAGCTGTAGATTCGCTATTATTTAGTTCTAATTTTAAGTTCTTGATTTCCCGTTTTAGGCGTTCTTTAGATTTAAGATGCTGTTGAGTTTCCTGTTCTTTTTCTAAACAACGTTGTCTAAGCTCAGCCACTTCTTGACGTAATTCTTGCTCTTGGGACTCTTGAGTGTGGGAGTTTGACTGATGCTCAGATTCTGATTCAAAACCATATCTGCCATGGGATCGTTCGCTATCCCCCAAAATATTAGCTGTTAAATTAGATTCAGTCACTAAAGACCTCCCGATGCACTAATTCTTGAATTCGTTTTGCTGCCACCTCACTTGGTTTATATTCTATAACTGTTAGCCCTCGATCAAACGCTGTCCGAATATCAGTACTGTCAGGAATGGTTACTGGTGACAAAATATGCCCAAATGTTTGGAGAGCTTGTTTATATAAAGCCCCCGTATGGGAATTTGACCACACGCCATTCACAAGGTAGCGATCGTCCAACATATTAATAATTACTCTGACGTTTCTGGCTCCAATAAAATTTTCGGCTTCTTTAATAAAATTAATTGTAGTTTCTGTACATTGAAAATCAGTACGGTTGAGTCTGGTGGGAATAAATACCTTAGTTGCTGGCACAAGCGCATTTGCCGTAAGTTCATTCAGATCGCCAGGGCTATCAATAAAAATATAGTCATAATGTTGTTTAATTCTTTCAATTTCTCGCTTCAAGACCCCTTCTTTGCCCATCTGCATTGCCGAAAGTTGTGCCACTGCTTCAGCCATAGAAACATGGGAAGATACTATATCTAATCCTTTTTTACTCTCAAAAATTAAATCTTCAATATGCCGATCAGGTCGCTTTTTGAGAAATGCTAAGACTGTTTCACTTTCTTGTAAGCCATTAGTTGTCCCCATGAATAAGCTGCTACAAGTAGTCTGGGAGGTCATATCAATTACTAGAACCTTTGCCCCAGTTAATGCGGTGAAATGGGCAGCATTAGAGCATAGGGTTGATTTTCCTGTACCACCTTTGTTATTGGTAAAAGCAAAAATTTTAGTCATTGACTCAATTGCATAGTTAGGGGCATAGGGCAATAAAAATCAATACTACCAATAAATTTACAGATATTAAGCCGATATTTAGAAGTACCCTTAATCTTAGAACTTTTATTTAGATAAATTGTGATGGCGTACTGGTTATTAAAAAGCGAACCTAATGTCTATTCTTACTCTGACCTCGAACGAGATGTGCAGACAATTTGGGATGGGGTAAATAATAATCTTGCCCTCAAACATATTAGGACAATGGCAGTGGGAGATTTAGCTTTGATTTATCACACTGGTGATGAAAGAAGGGCGATGGGGATCGCTGAAGTAGTTAGTCCTCCCTATATTGATCCTCAGCTTAATGATCCCAAACGAGCCGTTGTTGATGTTAAGGCGATAAGATCTCTCCATAAGCCCATAACCCTTGCCCAGATTAAACAAGATCCATTATTTGAAGGGTTTGATCTTATAAGAATCTCTCGACTTTCGGTTGTGCCAGTATCTCCAGCACATTGGCAAAGAATTTTAGACAAAGAATTTTAGATTTAGCTACTGAGTGAAGACTCTTAAAATGGTACTTTCCAGATTTTAATTGTAGAGTCGACGGTGCTGGCAATATTTTTTTGATCGGTACTTAAAGCGATCGCCTGAATTGGGTCGTCATCACTTTTGATAGTTTGAAAATTCCTGATCATGAGCAACTCTTAGTATTGATTTTGCTGCGCCTGATTATAT
>CASBQR010000053.1 GCA_949127865.1 Synechococcales cyanobacterium PMM_0082 | reverse complement strand
TTCTGTGGGCAAGTCATAGGTTTGGCAAACTTGAGGATGCAATTGCCCAAAGGTGCCTAGCCGTTCGCCCGAAATCCAAAGTGAAGCGGTTCTACCTGAATGCAAGCGCGGATTTTGTTATTTTTATTAACTTTCCCTTGGCACTTGATATTTATTGCAAAAAAAAGAAGAGCATCGCCCTCCTTTATTTATTTTATTTATTTATAAAATTTACCAAAAAAATTAAATTCAGAATTTAGCCTCAAGCCCTAAACACTAGAAGCAATCACTAAGCCCAGAACTCCAATAAAAATTACCAAGGCATAAAACTGAGTTTTGCCATTTTCAAAGTACTTTAGAGATTCTCCTGTTAACAGAGTCACGAACCCAGCCAGGTTAACTGCCCCATCCACAACTTTAGAATCCACTTCTAGTACTTGACGAGCCAAACGACGGGAACCCTTTACAAATGTTGCTTCATATAACTCATCGATGTACCATTTATTTTTAGAAAACTGATACAAAGGCTGAATTGACTTAGCGATCGCCTTAGCCGAAATCTTACCTTGCAAATACATTAAGATCGCTAAACTAATGCCAACTAATCCAATACCGACACTAGAGCCACCCATAATTAGAAACTCAGTCATTTCCTCGCCGTGGAGCATTTCAAACCCTGATACCGCTTTGACCACTTCGCCTGGAGCATGGATAAATGCCTCAAAATAATTGGCAAAGGGTGTACCAACTAATCCGATTAAGATCGAAGGGATTGCTAGAGCCATCAGGGGAAAAGTCATAGACAAAGGAGATTCGTGGGGTTTATGAGCATGATGTCCATGATCTTCTACCACAATTCCTGGAGGCGTATTTTCAGCTTTAACTTGGGCAATAAGGGCAGCATTTGTCCCCTTAAATTCACCCTCAAAGGTACTGAAATACATCCGAAACATATAGAAAGCCGTGAGCCCAGCCGTGAGCCAACCCACAAACCATAGGGCAGGATTAGCAGTGAATGCTGAAGCTAGAATTTCATCCTTTGACCAAAATCCTGCAAACGGAGGTACGCCAGAAATTGCCAAAGTCCCAATCAAAAAGGTTACAGATGTAATTGGCATATATTTGCGTAACCCACCCATCACGCGCATATCCTGTGCTACGAATGGATTATGTCCTACCACTTCTTCCATACCATGGATTACAGAACCAGAGCCTAAGAACATCATGGCTTTAAAGTAAGCATGGGTCATCAGGTGAAAAATACCTGCACTGTATGCTCCGACTCCCATTGCCATAACCATATAGCCAAGTTGAGAAATCGTAGAATAAGCTAGTCCCTTTTTAATGTCGTTTTGAGTAATAGCGATCGTCGCCCCTAGAAATGCCGTAAATGCTCCTGTCCAAGCGATCGCATTCATGACAAAAGGTAAATGCTCAAATACAGGGAACATCCGTGCCACTAAAAATACCCCTGCCGCCACCATAGTCGCTGCATGAATTAGGGCAGAAATTGGGGTAGGTCCTTCCATGGCATCGGGCAACCACACATGTAACGGAAACTGTGCAGACTTTGCCGCAGGTCCTAGAAATACCAAAATTGCCAAAAATCCTGCTAAGAAGCTACTAATAGCTCCCGACTCTACCAAGGTATTTAATTGGATACCGATTTGTTCAAATTCAAAGGAGCCTGTCGCCCAATATAAACCAAGAATTCCTAAAAGTAAGCCAAAGTCTCCAACTCTGTTTACCACAAATGCTTTTTGACATGCATCTGCTGCTCCTTTGCGATCGTACCAAAAGCCGATCAGCAAGTAAGAACACATCCCGACTAATTCCCAGAAAATATAAATCTGGACAATATTTGGACTGACTACTAGACCTAGCATTGAAAAACTAAATAGGCTTAGATAAGCATAAAATCTCGGATAGCTTGGGTCGTGAGCCATATAGCCATCGGTGTAAATCTGTACCAAGAATGAGACGGTAGTGACAATTACCAACATTAAAGCTGTTAACTGATCAATAACTATGCCCATACTCAGATGAAAATCACCAGCACTTGCCCACTCAAACGTCCACAGGTACGGCTCATGTCCTTGGATTTGACTCCAGAGGATGCCAAAGGCAATTATCATAGCCGCCCCGATCGCTGAAACACTGAGAATAGATATTGGTTTGCGAAGTTTGTTGGTTGACTTATTAAAGGTAATTAGTCCCGTGCCGATAATAAAGGCTGCTGATAGAGGTAGTACTGCTACTAGCCAAGCGTATTGATATGCGAAGTCCATAGTTTGTAGATTTATTAACTCTCCACTTTAGTAGATTGTAAACCTTAAGTAATTAAACCTAAGTTTTAATTAAGGGTATCTTCTATTTTGAAATTGATAATCGTAGGGCTTTTAACTAAATACCTCAATATTTTCAAATAAACAGACAGGCGAAGCATGACCAACTCTAATGGTTTGATTGGGTTCCCCCTTGCCGCAAAATGGCGATCCGTAGGATTCAGTAGTATATTGATCGCCTACTTTAGCTAAATTTCGCCAAAATTGATTAGTAATCCCTCTATAGTTAGGATTTCGTATAGTTTTAGTCAATTTGCCATTTTCAATGAGTTGAGCATATTCACAGCCAAACTGAAACTTATTACGGTAATCATCAATTGACCAAGAGCGATTAGATTGCATATAAATTCCATGCTCAATTCCCCCAATCATGTTATCAAAACTACTATTGCCCGCTTCTAGGTTGAGGTTTGCCATGCGATCGATAGCTGGTCGATTCCATGAACAAGCTCTGGCACTGGCTACCCCCGCAATTTGCGATCGCTCCTGACTTTCATAACTACCCAACCCTCGTAACAACACCCCATCCTTAATTAGATATTCTTTAGTAGCTGGCATGCCCACATCATCAAAACCATAGCTGGCATACTCATCACTGACAGTAGGATCAAAGCTAATATTCATAAGTTCTGAACCGTAAACTAAATTGCCAAAATCTCCTAATTTCACAAAACTACTACCCGCATAGTTACGCTCATCGCCCAAAATTCGATCTATTTCTAGAGGATGCCCCACACTTTCATGGATTTGTAACAACATTTGATCGGGAGCTAAGACTAAGGATGTGGTGGCAGTGGGGCAATCTTCAGCATTTAGTAATTCTATAACTTGGCTACCAATCACCTGCGCCCGATTTATTACTAGGTCTTGATCCATTAATTCCAGCCCCCCTTGATTACACCGTGCTAGTTGCCCATTATCTCCACGGCGTTGAATAACATTACCGTCCTGTCCTACGGCAGCATAATCGGTGGCGAGCAGCAGAAATTTTTGATAAATATCGGAGCCATTACTACTGACAAACTGGGTCTCGGTCTCTGTAGTCACCATATAGGCACTGGTTTTCACAATCTTGTCAGAGACTTTAAGTGCGGAGCAGATTTTGATCAATAAATCGTTAATTTCCCCTACGGTCATGGCTTCTAGGGGAATTTGAAAAGGTGAATGGTACTGCCCGATCGCTTTTGGTCTTTGGGCAGTTGTAAAATTATGAATGCCCCACTTAGAAGCGGCGATCGCTTGTTGATAGGCACGAGTTGCTGTAGTTTGAATACTACTTAAATCTAGGTGATTGGTACTAGCATACCCAAATTGACCATGTGCCAAGACTTCGACCATAATGCCGTGGGTTTGATTGCGCCCATTAGACTGGGGTTTTCCATCTCTGATATAGCGCGTAGTATTAGTTTCCTTCACCTCTCGCAGCCCTACCCAGTCCGCCTTAGGCAAGTCTAAGTGATCGATGATAGTTCTTAAATCAAGTCTGGAGTTGATGGTTGGGGTATTCACAGTTCTAGTGTTTAGGTATTGATATAAGTTAACTTATGTTAAATTTATCTGTTAAATTTATAAATGTTAATAATTCCTTTTTTTAAATCTTATTTTATATGACCTTACTGATCGTTGGGGCTACAGGTACCCTTGGTCGCCAGATCACTCGCCATGCGTTGGATCAGGGGCTAAAAGTTAAATGTCTAGTACGCAACCCACAAAAAGCAGCTTTTTTAAAAGAATGGGGTGCTGATCTAGTGATTGGAAGTTTAACCAAACCTGATAGCCTTACCAAAGCGATCGCAGGCGTAACTATGATCATCGATGCGGCGACAACTAAGGCGACCGATCCCGCTCGAATCAGAAGAGTGGACTGGGAAGGAAAAGTTGCTTTAATTCAAGCGGCTGAAAAAGCAGAAATAGAACGTTTTATATTTTTTTCGATCCTTAATGCCGAGAAATATCCCACTGTACCGTTGATGGATATTAAAAACTGCATTGAAAAATTTTTGGCACAGACTAATTTAAATTATACAATTCTCCGCCCCTGTGGATTTTTTCAAAATCTGATCTCCGAGTATGCCATTCCCATGTTGGAAAATCAAACCATTTGGGTCGGGGCTGAAGATGCTCCGATCGCCTATATGAACACTCAAGATATTGCCAAGTTTGCGATCGCTGCCCTATCAAGTCCTGAAGCTATACGCCAAACCCTACCGATTGCGGGATTAAAAGCATGGTCACCTAGTGAAATTATTCGTCAATGTGAAAGATTTTCAGGTCGGACGGCTCGTACTGCCAGAATGCCCTTAGGTGCCGTGCGATTTGCCCGCAATTTAGCACTATGGTTTGAAGGTGGTTGGAGTTTTGCGGAACGGGTTGCCTATGTGGAAGTTCAAGCTAGTGGCCTACCTGTAACTGCAGATATGACTAGAACCTATGAAATTTTAGGCATCGATCCAGAACAAATTACTACCCTTGAATCCTACTTACAGGAATACTTCGGTCGAATTTTACGGAAGCTGAAGGAACTGGATTATAAAGAACCGAAGGTAAAATCTACATTTTAAGAATAAATGCCCTTTAAGAAAATCGGAGTTTAGCAGCTTTGATTTTTGAGAAGTGCTTCTAAGCTCAATTTTCTATTGAGATAAATAGCCTGTGATTAGCCAATCTTCACCAATAGTCGTTATTTGCGTATTTGTTAAAGCTAAAGCTGAAGTCATTTGAGAATTCCCAAAGTGAGCGATCGCTTCTAAACCTCCACCAATAATTTTGGGAGCAATGAAAGCATAAACTTTTTGGACTACGCCCTCGGCGATCGCACTAGCAGCCAAATTCCCCCCACATTCCCACAGCACTTGATTGCAACCCCTTTTTCCTAATTCCGTCATCACTGTCAATGTCGAGAGGTTTTCTAGTTCTATGACTTCAATTTGGCGATCGCTTAAATATTTTTTTATTTCTGAATTAGAGTTTTCTTTTTCTGTAAATACTAAAGTTCTTTCGATCTCATTTACCTGCCATAGATGAGCATCTTTAGGTAAATCCAAAGTCCTAGACATTACGACTCTCAAAGGACAATGCTTAGTTAAATTATGGGTAGTGAGGTGGGGATTATCGATGCGGATGGTATTTCCACCAGTAATCACGGCATCGCAGGTTGACCTGAGTATATGTACTTGCTGCCGTGCAGATTTGCCTGTGATCCAATAGCTATGTCCTGTATGTGTGGCAATTTTGCCATCTAGGGTCATCGCATACTTGAGAATACCAAAGGGCAGATTCGTTTTTACCCGATAGACAAATGCTTCATTCAGTTCTTGACAAGCCTGTTCTTCCACGCCAACTGTAACTTCAATTCCTGCCCTAACTAGGCGATCGCAACCTTTTCCCGAAACCCGCCCATCAGGATCAATCATGCCCACAACTACCCGCCGAATTCCCGCTTTAATAATTGCCTCAGTACAGGGAGGAGTGCGCCCAAAATGATTACAGGGTTCTAGATTCACATATAAAGTTGCGCCGACTATAGATTCAGAATTAGATTGGGAAGAAGCGATCGCATAAACTTCAGCATGGGGCTGTCCCACTTTAGGGTGAAATCCCGATCCAATTAATCTCCCATCTTTGACAATTACTGAACCCACCATCGGATTTGGAGACGTAATCCCCTGCCCTTGCTTTGCTAGTTCTAAGCATAACCGCATCCATTTTTGATCTTCATTTTCTGCATCTAGATCTGGGAAAAACGGCGAATCATTCATTTAGCTGATTTATAAAATGGACGCTTCACAATTTGGGCAGAATAGGATTGATTCCGAATTTGCACTTCGACAATTTGCCCGATCGCCGCCAAGTGAGATGGCACATAACCAAGGGCGATCGCTTTACCTAAGGTTGGAGATTGGGTTCCACTGGTAATAATACCCATAACCTCATCGCCAAATAAAATTGGGTAATCATGACGGGCAATATGTTTTCCTTGCATTTCTAGGGCAACAAATTGTTTAGATAGTCCAAGTTCTAGCTGAGATTCCAGTTTGGCACGTCCAATAAAATCTTCTTTCTCAGGTAAATGGACAATCCAGTCTAAACCTGCCTCCAAGGGACTAATACTATCATTTAGATCTTGCCCATATAAATGCATAGCCGCTTCTAAGCGCAAAGTATCACGACATCCCAAGCCACAAGGGCTAACACCTAAATCTACTAACTTAGTCCAAAGTGCCTGTCCAATGGGAATATCAGTCATCAATTCAAATCCATCCTCGCCCGTATAACCAGTCCGTGCCACAAAACTAGGGCTACCTAAAACCTTAGTACGAATATGTCCAAACCGTTTAACCTGAGCTAGATCAGCCTCCACTAACCCCTGTAAATAGGTAATAGCTGCGCGCCCTTGTACGGCAATTAAGGTTTGACTTGATGAGCGATCGCTTAATTCACAACCGACTAAATGCGCCTGAATCCATTCACGATCTTTGTCTATGGTCGAAGCATTCACAATCATTGTCCAATCATCATCGCCATGACAGTAAAAAATCACATCATCAATAATTCCACCTTCAGGATTTAGTAAAACCGTGTACTGTGCCTGTCCAGATTTGAGCCTAGCCAGATTAGAAGGTACCAATTTTTGTAATGAATTTAAGGCATTCTGACCAGCGATTGCAAATTTACCCATATGGGAAACATCAAACATCCCCACCGATGACCGTACAGCTTGATGTTCAGCCATAATCCCCTTGTACTGGACAGGCATTTCCCAACCGCCAAACTCTACCATTCTGGCTTTAGCTCTTAAATGTAATTCGGACAATGGCGTTCTTTTGAGTGAGTCAGTCATAGGTTAACGTAGGTGGAGTTCTGTATTATTCTAATTCTATGCAAGATCAAGATTTAGAATCCAAGTTTGGCGGTTTCGGGAAATTGTTACTACAGCTTTTGTCCCTAGGGCTGTGCGCGATCGCTTTATATGCTCGATTCCCGTTTATGACTCTGTTGGGGCTGTCTCCCAATTGGTTGCTAATTTGGCTAGTAATTTGGAGTGTCAATCGTCCTACCATTTTTGCCGTCATAGCTGGTGTGTCCTTGGGACTAATCCAAGATGCTTTAACTATTCCCAGTGATATGGCTTTTGCCCCTACCCATACCATTGGACTAGCGATCGTTGGCGGACTAACAGCACTCATGCAAAAAGAGCGTTATATCCAAGAAGATTTTATTTCCATAGCCTTAATCGTATTTGGCATGACCGTAATTGCGGAAACAACGATCGCCATTCAACTCACCTTATTAGGTCAAGATCTATCCCAAGTTTGGGAGTTGCAACAACAAATTACCCTAGGTTCTGCCATTTTAAGTAGCCTATGGTCGCCCGTCTTGCACTTTAGCCTCAACCGCCTCCTCCGCCCTAATTAGTGGCAATGACTAGAATTAGAAACCTTGGGCGCATTAAGATCAGAGAAGCGAATTGGTCTTTGGGTCGCACTAATTAAACCTTTCTCCCTAAGGCTGGCAACTTGAGAATTTCCTAAGTCAAAGGATTGTGAAAACTCATCCTTCAAACAATTAACAGTTTTTTCCATAGTTGCAACTTCTTGATCTAGTTCGTAAAGCTTACTAACTTGGATAGTTTGGTCAGGGATTAATTTCACTAAACCAGCGATCGCCGCACTTGAAAGCAAGATATTAACAACAACTGTCGCTAGTGCCTCGTAGGATTTAGAGAAATTAGATTTACCTACAATTTTTGAAACCGATTGATTCCTAGGGATATTTGGTTTAGCAGAGTTATTAGGCTGTCTCATAGTAGATTTTAGCTGAAGCCCCGTAATATTTAGGCTAATTAAGAATAATTACAAGATAGAGAATAGAACATTAGATGAACTACCCCACCCTGCTTTGTGAGGATGGGGTTTCTAAATTCCCATCAAGCACAGTGTGTTTTTTACGTTTCTTCAAGCCAAGTTGCTGCATCTCGCCACAATGAGTAGGAGTTGAAGTAGAGCTTGATTCTCCACGTTTGACGATGCTCGTTCCAAACACCGTAGAATCATATAAAACCCAATTGAGCATGACTTGCGCCGCCGCCACATCT
>CASBQR010000052.1 GCA_949127865.1 Synechococcales cyanobacterium PMM_0082 | reverse complement strand
GATTAGCAGCATTGCGATCGCAAGGGATAAACCTAACTACTATAATCAGAAGCAACAATTACCGATCATTAAAAAAGATTTGGTTAAGGTGTTTCATAGTGGCGAATTACTTAACTTCTCAAGAGTTGATGCAACGGTACTACAGGGGGTCACAAAGCGAGTTGATGAATCGTTTGAGCGCTTCATCAAAGGTGATGCCAATGGATCAAAATCTGGTAAGCCTAGATTCAAATCTGAAGCTAACTTCAAGACAATGACCTTTGCCACAGCATCGGATAATTGGATCAAGTTAAGATGAGCAAGAATCTTTAATGGTTGATAGAGATGTAAATGCTGCTATCAACTTAAAAAGACTAGGGTTGGAACTTTTCCCTAGTATAAAACGCCGTAGTGGGAATATTTCTGTAGCAGGAACTATGGATAACAGTACCACGAAGGAAATTCTTCATATCTTGAGAAAGACTGAAGATGCCTACGCTGTATCTAAAAGATCAGCGTAGGAGTAGTTCACCCTATCATCATGTCGATCTATGCATTCTACTAACCGACTTGAACAGCAAAATTCTATACTATTCAAGTTACCCCTTAAAAATCTCATAAAAAATTATGCGTCAATCACGTTCTGAACCTTGGCTTCATCGCTGGGCGGGTTTAATTATCTTGATCCTAGCCATACTTGGGGCATTTTTAACAATTTATCTAACTGTTACGCACTTCTTTGGAGCAGCGCCTGTCCTTTGTACTGCTAATGCGGGTGAAGGCTGTGACTTAGTTCTTAATAGTGAATATGCCAAAATCTTTGGAATTCCCTTAACTATTTTCGGGGCATTAGGGTATTTAACCATGGCTGGACTTGCAGCAGTTCCTATGATCATTAAGCCTGAAAATTTAAAGGAAAAGCAAAAACTTAAGCAGTTAACATCCTTTCTATTATTTATGGTTTCGACGGCAACGGTAGTTTTCAGTAGCTATTTGATGTATCTCTTAGCTTTTGAAATTAAGACTACTTGTATTTACTGTATTAGTTCTGCCTTAACGGTGACATCGATTTGGTTATTAAATTTATTTAGTCGTGACTGGGAAGACGTTGGGCAACTAATATTTACGGGCTTAATTGTCGGTGCGATCGTCTTAATTGGGACTTTAGGTATATATTCTAGTCAAAATAGACAGGCTTATGTACCTCAAACCTTTGCTGGTAGATTAGCACAGCACTTAAATAATTCTGGGGCAAAAATGTATGGAGCATTTTGGTGTCCCCATTGTAGTGATCAGAAAGAGTTATTTGGCACAGCCGTTAAACAAATGCCTTATGTAGAATGCGCTGATGATACGGCTAATCCCAGAGTCCAATCGGCTCTTTGCCGCAGTAAACAGATTGAAAGTTACCCAACTTGGGAAATTGGCGGAAAATTCTATCTGGGCGTAAAACCACTGGAGGAGTTGGCGAAATTATCTAATTTTCAAGTAGCTAACTAGATTATCTTTGATGGCGATCGCAGGCACTGGTTCCGCTGCGTAGAAAAGCCACAAACATTAACTACATTGATTTAGAAGGCATATCGTATTGTAAAGAGTTGCGTCCAAGACATCCCAACCTTCAGAATATCTAGTTTGGCAGCAGGAACAACTTTAGTGGTGAAATGAACTCGAACAAAATTGTGAACCAGCCAAAACACATTGAGCGTTCTTTGCAAGTTTTCTCTAGATTTAGTATAGATGTTGGTTTTGCGTCGCCGCATAGAAGCATTAAAAGCTTCCAGATGATTGGCATGAATTTCTTTTTCTTCAATCTCATGAGCTGTTTGGGGATGTTCAGGAACAGGAGCTTGATATTTTTGGCGTTGACGACCAAGACGCTTTAAGGTTCAAAGTCTCTGTTTGCTCAGAACTAGGCGAGGCATTATTAGATTTTGCAAGTGTTACGGATTTGGATGGTTGGTTACAAAAATAACGTAAGCTTGGACGCGATCGCTTTAATTTAAATTAATGAGTAAGCCAATACATTGATGTTATATGCGAGATTTATTTAGGTGGGAGTATGTCAAATAGCTTGGCTGCTCCTCCAATTAGAGCAATAATCACCGACACCAAAATTCCCCGATTGATAAATTCTTGGTTATCTAGCCGCTTGCTAATACCACTCACTTTTTCATCTAGGGTTTTAATTTCACCTGTAAATTTCTCATCTAAAGCTTTAATCTCTCCTGAAAGTTTTTCTTGCCCAACTTCTAGTTTGTTCAAGCGATCGTCGATTTTTTCTAGTTTTTGATTGATTTGTGCAAACTGTCTGTCCATCTTCTGATTGACTTCAGCAAATTGCCGATCAATCTTCTGCTCAAAGCGAGAGAGAAATTCTTCAAGGGTGTAAGTGAGAGTTGTGGGAGTTGTAGTCATAAGTTAAATCCGAAGGACTTAATACATAATAATCGGTTTTTAAGCATCTCAAATGTTTGATATATTGTAATTGCTCGACTACCCCCAAGGGAAAGTATGAAAAAGTTTAAAATGGAGAGATGAAAGAGTTACCCCAACTAGAGAAATTAAGCAACGAAGAAACACATGAGCTAATCATGGAGTTATGGGGTGAGCTACAAAGAACACGAGAAGAACTGGAGAAATTACAGCAAGAG
>CASBQR010000051.1 GCA_949127865.1 Synechococcales cyanobacterium PMM_0082 | reverse complement strand
TTAAGAGTTTTCGCCGCTCTTTGCCCAACGATTTATGCCTAAAAGTGTGTCTTAACTGTTTCACGATGACAAAGGAGTTTAACCTTGGCGATTGTATTATACTGTTAAATTCAGTTAAGTAGTAACCGCAATTTATCCCATCGGTAAACCGAGGGTCTTCTTGCGGATGAAAGATAAAAAATGCGCCAAAACATTGACTCTCAGAAGATAGAGCAACTGATGCAAGCCCTAGGTAGAGAAGCTAAGGGTTCTGGCTGTATTTATTTTACGGGTGGTGTTAGTGCGCTTCTAATTGGATGGCGTGAGTCCACGGTTGATGTCGATATTCGCTTAGATCCTGAGCCTTTAGGTATTTTTCAAGCGATCGCCAAACTTAAACAAGAGTTGAATATCAATATCGAACTAGCTTCTCCCCATGATTTCTTACCTCCACTTCCCAGATGGCGAGACAGGAGCGTATTCATTGGTAAACAGGGACAAATTTCGTTTTATCACTATGACTTTACATCCCAAGCTCTCTCTAAATTATCTAGGGGATTTGATCGTGATCTTAAAGATATTCAAGCTATGTATGAACAGAGTTTATTTTCCTTGAGCGATTTACGGGATTGCTTTGCAGCCATTACACCTGAATTAATCCGATTCCCCTCTCTTAACCCTGATCTGCTTAGAACTAGAGTCGGGAACTTCATCAAGCATATCGAAGGTATCCCAGAGGAGGGGAAGTCATGAACCTCAATCAACTGCCAGAAGCAGAGTTAATCCTAAACGGACTGGAGGATATTCACAATGGTAAGACGCATACAGTGGGGGCATTATTAATTGCGATCGCCTCCACACGTTTAACCGCAGCAGGTTTAGTTTTTTCCAAAGAGCATCTATCCTTAGAACCAGAATTAACCTTGTATGCGCTCTTACAAGATCAACGAGACGATGCCTATCCTTACTATAATGCTTTGCTGAGTAGCCTCAATAGCTTTTGCATTGCTCTAGAAAATACCTATGGGGGAAAGTTAGGACTCGGAATTCAAAATTGAAGTTTCAATAAACCTTAAATCACGCTTGAGAAAACTCTGTTCGCCATCGCTAGTTTGGACTGATGCCATTAACATTCCGACTTTGATTATGGTTAGCTTTTCTAGAACATGGGGGCTACTCTGATCTCTAACTTAGACAAGATCGCCTATTTGTAATGCTCTTGTTAGAGATGGACTAGGGAGTGATGGAGTTTTAAGTTTAAGGCGATCGCTAGTCTGTTACAAGTTTAGGCTATAAGTTATAGTTTTAAAGTCTTCAAAAAAGGTCAACCTATTGCTAGTCTCACAGCTTCAATACAATAACGAACCCATAAGTCCACAAATAGATCGGTTACTCTCAATAATCACTTATCGATTAGTACAAGAGTTCAATCCTGAAAACATCTTTTTGTTTGGCTCTCATGTTTGGGGAACACCTCATGCTAATAGCGACCTAGACTTACTTGTAATTATTTCCCATAGCAACTTTTCTCCCGCAAAACGTGCTTCTATTGCCTATAAATGCCTAAGAGATATTCCCTATCCCCTTGATATTCTGGTAAAAACTCGTAGAGAAATAGACAAATTTGCACAAGTGCGATTGTCACTAGAGCATAAAATTTTATCTGAGGGTGAATGTATTTATGGATAGTCAAGATGAACTTGCAAGAAATTGGCTAACCAAGGCAAAACATGATTTATTAGCTGCAAAAAAATTGAGTAGTGATAAAGAAATTTATGGGGATATCGCTATCTATCATTGCCAACAATCAGCAGAAAAGGCGATTAAAGGCTTTTTAATTTTGCATAATCAGGATTTCCCTAGAACTCATGATATTCGTTTACTCACTCAGTTAGCAATTAAGATTAACCCTGACTTTGAGATATATCAAGAGACATCAGAAGTGCTAACACCGTATGCAATAGAATTTCGATATCCTAGTGATGTCATGGATCCAACAACAGAAGAGTTACGAGATGCGCTAAATATGGCAGAGGAGTTTTTCAACTTCGTTACTTCTCTAATACCTAGCTAGCGACCTCTGCTATAAACCTTAAATCACGCTTGAGAAAACTCTGTTCGCCATCGCTAGTTTGGACTGATGCCATGAGCATTCCGACTTTGGTTATGGTTAGCTTTTCTAGAACATGGGGGCTACTCTGATCTCGAATTTGGACAAGATCGCCGATTTGTAATGCCCTTACTGTTGGAGTTATTAGAGATGGACTAGGGAGTGATGGAGGTTTATGTTTGGGGCGATCGCTTGATAATTCTTGTAATCTTTTTGCTAACTTCTCTTCTAGTTGCAGTTCAAAATCCTTTAACTTCTCATCTATTTTCTTATCTATAATCTTGCTTAAACTAGGTTCATCCATGCCTAGCATTAGTTTCAGAGCTTGTTGGATGACTTCGGTTTCGGTGCAGCCTAATTCCTGTGCTTGAGAGGCGATCGCTCCATGCATCCATACTTCTAGTTCGATGGTTAATTGATGTTTATCCATAAATATTCATGCTTAAATCTAACCAAGCTGATTTTGTGACCATGGCACTGGTGGAAATATAGTCCATGCCTAGTTCTGCCACTTTGTAAATTGTCTCAAGGGTAATATTTCCTGATGCTTCAATTTTAACTTTATGACTGTGATTACGAATTAGAGCGATCGCATCTCTCATTAAATCTAGTGACATATTATCTAGCATGATTATATCCACATCCATCTCTAGGGCTTCCTTGACTTGGCTAATTTCTGCGGTTTCGACTTCGATTAAGGTTGTAAATGGTATAACTTTCCGAACTCTTTCTACTGCTTCTCTAATTCCTCCTGCGGCAGCAATATGATTATCTTTAATCATGACCGCATCATCTAAACCAAAGCGATGATTAATTGCTCCACCCACATAGGTTGCATACTTCTCAAATATTCTCAGTCCTGGTGTAGATTTGCGGGTATCGACAAGAGTGGCTGGTAAATGGGCGATCGCTGCTACATATTCCCTAGTTAAGGTACTAATTCCCGATAGGCGCATGACTAGGTTTAAGGCGACTCTTTCTCCAGTTAATAAAGTTGCCAAGCTGCCCTTGATTGTCACAATCTTTTGCCCCTGTTTACATTCATCCCCATCTTTAACCAAAGCTTGAAACTCGATCGATGGATCTAGTAACTGAAATACTCTTTTGGCAACGGGTAAGCCAGCGATCGTGCCTTTAGCTTTGGCAATCCATACCGCTTCACCTTCGGGAGCATCATCATTGGGAAATAGTCCCATAGTAGTGCGATCGCCCCTGCCAATATCTTCACGCAGCCATGATTCAAGGATGGGATCAAGCACAATGTCGGGAGGAAGCATAATTTTAAGAATTGAGAAGATTTAAGGAAAAGAGCGATCGCGCACATCTTTACAGTAACTGCTAACGGCATCGGTAATTACTGTTTGTAAATCCGCATACTTTTTGACAAAGGCAGGTTGCCATTCCGAAAGCCCTAAAAGATCGTGTGTAACTAAAATTTGTCCATCACAACCACTTCCTGCGCCGATGCCAATGGTAGGAATTGCAATGGTTTGACTAATTTCCTGTGCCAGTTGACTGGGTATATGTTCTAACACGATCGCAAATGCCCCCGCCTCAGCAATATCTTTAGCTTGCATAAATATTTTTTCAGCTCCACTTGGTTCATTACCCTGACGGCGATAGCCAGTTTGATGTACAGATTGCGGCGTTAAACCAATATGCCCCATCACAGGAATTCCTCTTGCGGTTAGCTTCTCTATAGTTTTAACCAGATCGGGATAACCACCCTCTATTTTTACCGCTTGGGCATCGGTTTCTTTTAAGACTCTTCCTGCCGAAGCGATCGCCTGCTCGTAGCTAATTTGATAAGTTAAAAACGGTAAATCCACCACAAGCAAAGCATTACTAATTCCCCGTCCCACGGCTTTGGTATGGTGAATAATTTCATTTAGGGTAAGGGGCAAAGTATTTTTATAGCCCAGTGCCACCATGCCCAGAGAGTCACCGACCAAGATCAAATCTATCCCTGCTTTGTCCATGATTTTGGCAGTGGCATATTCCGTGGCAGTTAAAGCGGCGATCGCTCGTCCCTCTGACTTCCAAGCTAGTAATTGGGAAATGGTGATAGGCATAAAGTTTGGTTATATAATTTGCAATAATTTATTCCTATTTTATTAGGGTTTTGTGCTCCGTAATATTTACTACTAAATCCTACAGATATTGGTGCGCCATTACACTGACAAGATACCCCCAAAAATGTTAAATTTGGTTGAAGTAACCAATAATTTAGGGTTGCAACTTTAATGGGAACTGTAATTGAATAGATGCTTTATGGTTTAGCTATGTGATCAGCTCTTGGAAAGAAAAATATGCCATACAGCCATACAACAGTCACAAAAGGATAGATGAAGTACTAGGAGAATTTGGCATTAATTATACTGAACAGACCTTTATTCATATATCTGAAACCCAAGTTCCTGATTACTTTAAGTCTGAGATTGACCTAACTCTAAAGGAAGGAGTGTACAAAAATTCTGAATATGCTCTGTGTGAAACCCTCATTTATCCGACCCTCTGAGAATTATGGAAACACTACAAAACTGACTTATTACTGTGGAGTCATCAACCCCTGAATTATGATGAGAATCTCTGTGGTGTTCCTGATTACATGGTGGCAAAGCGATCGCCAATGGGTAAAATCTTTCTTACCAATCCTTTCTTGATTATTGTTGGGGCTAAAAAGGATAATTTTGAAGAAGGCTGGGCGCAATGTATTGCCGAGATGATCGCTGCCCAAAAACTTAATTATCAAGAACATAAAACCTCAACTCCTATTTTTGGCATTGTCTCCAATGGCGTGATTTGGGAATTTGCCATGATCAGGGAAAATCACTTTACGAAAGAGGTGAGAATTTATACGATCCAAGATTTGCAGTTACTATTGAGTGCGATCGCCTATATGTTTGAGCAATCAAAATTAGAATTAGCAGCTTTTTAAGCATTATGATAAAAGCCAATCCTTGGGACAAACAACTACGCTATTTGAGATAGATACCAATAGGATTTTGCAACGTCAAATGTTGATATTCATATTATTTCCACAAGCGATCGCCCATTCTAAGCAAATTTAATCTTCAAATAATCATCTTCCATTTTGGCACCACTAGGATTAAGAAGTGATAAAGCCTGAGGCAGAACTAGATTACGGCGATGGTTACCAATGCGAATATTTAACTCGTCTCCAGTTTTGGTTAATTCTACATTCTCCTTCGGAACGCCTGGAAGGTATAAGTCTAAACGATACTGTCCATTCTCCTCCACTACTCTCATGGTCGTCTCCTTATAGTAAATCTGGGTAGGGTCTTCATCACCACACAGAGTTTCTTTTAATCGCTCTAGTGCCTCCATTCCACACATTTCTTGGGAATATAGAGGAATCTCTTTCACTGGAAGCGGATGAAAATCATTATGAATCATTTCTCGATAGATTTTTTGCGATTCCTTCCACCCTTGGAAAAATGGGTCTTGTACAGAATCAGGAATGATGCGATTGGCAATTACTAAATCCGTGGCGACATTGTATAAACTCAAATAGGAATGGGCTCTGAGGGATTCTTTAATTACCATCTTTTCAGGATTTGTCACTAACCGCACCGTGGTAACGGCATTATTAGTCAGAACTTTTTCCAATGCTTCTAGCTCTTCATAAAATTCATAGGGAGCATCCATCACATCCTTATTGGGTAAAGAGAATCCTGTCACCCGCTTAAAAATTGGCTCGAAAACTGGACTTAACACCTGCGCCATGCCTTGCAAAGGTTTATAAAACTTCCTCATATACCAGCCCGCAACTTCGGGTAAAGATAGTAATCGAAGGGCTGTACCTGTGGGTGCCGAATCAATAATTAAAACATCAAAATCTTTGGCATCATAGTGACGTTTAACCCGTACCAAGCCAAAAATTTCATCCATGCCTGGTAAAATCGCCAACTCTTCCGCCTGTACTCCTTCTAGACCTCTTGCCTGCAATACTTCGCTAATATAGCGTTTGACTGCACCCCAATTGCCTTCTAGTTCCCGTAAAGCATCTAGTTCAGCCCCGTAGAGATTGGGACGAATTAATTCTGGTTCATGTCCAAGGGGGCGATCAAAGCTATCGGCGAGGGAATGGGCGGGATCGGTACTCAAAACTAGAGTTTTATATCCTAATTCCGCACAACGTAAACCAGTGGCGGCAGCTACAGATGTTTTCCCAACTCCACCTTTCCCAGTCATTAAAATAATTCGCATTGCAGTTTCGTTGAGTGAATTGTTAAGAAATTTATAGATTTATAAACTTGTCATCCAGCTTAACATTAAATTAAAAGTGACTCTTTACACAATTTGTAGAAAAACAATTCAATATTTTTATGAGTTACCCATTCAAAAAATCAAAAAGTCATGGGTTTAAAATTTCGCTTATTGGATTGGGAGTATTAGCGATCGCCACGCCTGGGATACTATTAGCGCAAGAAGGCTGCTCAATAAAAACATCAGATGGACGAATACTAAAGCTAAATATTTGTGGAGCCCCCCCACAACAAACAGGTAAACCGATTCCTAATAGCCCTTCAAAGCTCCCAGTATTGCCACAAATAAAAAATGAACCTTTGCTTTATACAAGTAGCGGGGCATCTAGATTATGGATACCTGTAGGAAGCTCTAACTCAAGGAATATATTTTTAAGCGATGATTCTTCCCAACGCGATCCTTATGTGAGAGTTGAAAATCCATTCTCCAACGATATCCGCACAACTGTAGGAAGAGGCTTAATAAGCTGCGATAGTCGACAAATAAATATAAGTAACGGCGATCAATACAATGCAAATAATCAGCCAGTCGCCAGAAATGTTACTCTCAATCAAATCATTGACGCAAGAGAATTAATCCTAGACAAATATTGCAAAAAGTAAAAGGATAAAAACAATGGGCTTTATCAATAAACTTTTTAACGCAGTAAACTACGCACGTTAACTAGCAGGGGCGATCGCCTACAACATCAGCCAAATCAACTCAGAAACACAACAATGGATACAAAAGATCAAAGCTAAATCATCAGCGAATTAGCAAAAATCAGGCACGAAATCGAGACGATCAAAAAGCAAATCTCTCTCAATGTAGTTAGCCACCAGAGTCTTAGTTTCAGGCATAATCATCCATCTCTTCGCCAGAATATTTCTAAGGCTATAAATACTCTCTCCCCATGTAGGGCTGAAGTACATCAGGTATGACAACTCGACCCTGAGCATCTTGATAGTTCTCTAAAATTGCCGCCATAGTTCGACCCACGGCCAGAGCCGAGCCATTAAGGGTATGCACAAATTCTGTCCCTTTCTGTTTTTTGGCTTTGAAACGGATGTTTGCCCTTCTGGATTGAAAATCATTAAAATTGGAACAACTGGAAATTTCCCGATACTGATTCGCTGAAGGTAGCCACACCTCAAGGTCGTAGCATTTAGCAGCACCAAAGCCTAAATCCCCCGTACAAAGCTCTATGACACGGTAGGGTAGTTTTAGTGCTTGTAAAATAAATTCCGCATCTGCTACTAGGCTTTCGTGTTCGGAATGCGACCGCTCTGGGTGGACAAACTTCACAAGTTCAACTTTGTGGAATTGGTGCAACCGAATCAAACCTTTGGTATCTCGACCATAACTACCTGCCTCGCGGCGAAAACAGGGGGTAAAGGCACAGTGATAAATCGGTAACTTTTCTGCCTCTATAACTTCATCCCGATAGAGGTTGGTAACTGGAACTTCAGCCGTCGGAATCAGCCATAGGTCATCTTCAGCACACTTAAAGGCATCCTCGGCAAATTTGGGTAATTGTCCCGTGCCAAGGAGCGAGGCTGAGTTCACAAGATAGGGTGGTAAAACTTCTTGATAGCCCCGTTGAGCATGGGTATTGAGCATAAACTGAATTAATGCTCGCTCTAGGGCAGCACCCGCCCCCAGCAATGTGACAAATCGACTTTGGGAAACTTTTACAGCGCGCTCGAAGTTCATAATTCCCAATTTTTCGCCAATGTCATAGTGGGGTAACAGGTCGGGTAAACCTTTATATTCATTGCCCCAATTTCTGACTTCAATATTTTCTAGTTCATTTTTGCCAATGGGGGTAGTTTGATCGGGAAGATTGGGAATGACTAGTAAAAGTTGACGGATCTGCTCTTTAATTACCTTCTCTTCAGGTTCAATGTTGGCAATCTGGTGCTTGATTTCGTTGGCACGATCTTTTAAGGCTTGAATATCTACGCCATCTTTATTGCCCGACTGCATGAGCTTGCCGACCTGTTTGCCAATATCGTTACTTTCGGCTTCTAAATGCGATCGCCTAGTCTCAATTTCCCGAACTGTTTGATCCAAAGCCAGAATTTCTGTAAGGTCTATGGTTCCTCCTCGCAGATTTAGCCGATCTTGGATTTGATTGGGCTGCGATCGCAAAAGTTTAATATCTAGCATTGGAAAATCTAAGCGGGTAAATCAGGTAAATGGTATGTGTTTGTATGTTAAATCAAAATGTCTCAATTAAAGTCGCAGTTTAAAGATCTCTATCGCCTATACTAAAATCTAACATCACTAACAGAATTAAGAAATAATATGCACTTGCTTAGGGTTCAAGTTCCTGATTTTCGAGTTCTTAAAAATGTAGATATCAGGTTTGAGAAAGAATTAATTCCCAAAGTTTTCCCCCTCGGCAGTCAAAATGGCGGTGGCAAAAGCACACTATTACAACTTATTTTTGTCCTGCTTCACTGTTCTACTAATCCTGAGCGACTACCTTTTTTAAAGAATTTTCTAAATGGGTTTAATT